>JACQVV010000380.1 GCA_016209595.1 Planctomycetota bacterium | reverse complement strand
GGGCGAGTCAAAGGTACTGCGAGGCCGGCGCGCCAGGATGGCGCGGGGGGAGTCGGAGGGGGCGAAGCCCCCTCCGGGAGGAGCGGAGGCCAGGATGGCCGGAGCGACGATGATCGTCCAGCTCCCGCCGTGGCGCTGGGAGAGTCAAAGGGCGCGTGGCCGATCGGGCTCCTTTCCCTCTCCCCCCCGGCAAGCGGAAAAGACGCCGAGGATCCCCTACAATCGGGGTCCGGTGAAATACAAAGGCTTCCTGCTTGACGAGTTCCAGGAGCGCGCGATCCGCGCGATCGACCGGGACGAGTGCGTCTTCGTCGCCGCGCCCACGGGATCGGGGAAGACGCTCGTTGCGGAGTACGCGGCGGATCGTTCGCTCTCGCTGGGCCGCCGCGTCCTCTACACGGCGCCGATCAAGGCGCTCTCCAACCAGAAGTTCCGCGACTTCGGGATCCTCTATCCCGGGCGGGTGGGGATCATGACTGGGGACGTGACGCTCAACCCCGGCGCGCCGCTCCTCATCATGACGACCGAGATCTTCCGGAACTCGATCCTGGAGGAGCCGGAGCGCTACTCGGACCTCCACTACCTCATCTTCGACGAGGTCCACTTCCTGAAGGACATCGAGCGGGGAACGGTCTGGGAGGAGTCGATCATCTTCGCGCCCCGCGGCGTCCGGATCCTCGCCCTCTCCGCCACGGTCCCCAACCTGAACGAGCTCTGCCGCTGGGTGCAGGAGGTCCGTGAGGAAAAGGTCCAGCCCATCCGGGAGTACGTCCGCCCGGTCCCTCTGGAGCACTGGGTCCACACCCGCAGGACGGGCGTGGTGCCGCTCGCCGAGCTCCCGCCCCGCGCCTTCGCGCGGCGGCGCGGCGAGTGGACCGAAGCCCGCGACCACTCCCAGATGGAGATCGTGGACCGCCTCGTGGAGGACGACCTCGTCCCCTGCCTCTACTTCTGCTTCAACCGGCGGGTCTGCGAGGAGCGGGCCTGGATGCACCGCCACCGGGAGCTCCTGTCCCCCGAGGAACGGGAAAAGGCGCGCGAGCTCCTCGCGGAGCTCGCCGAGGCGTTCCAGATCGACCTCGCCCCCAACGACCAGGCCCTGGGCTCGCTCCTCGTGCGCGGCATCGGCTACCACCACGCCGGGATGCTCCCCACCTCGAAGGAAGTCGTGGAGCGCTTCTTCACCCGGGGCCTGGTGAAGCTCCTCTTCGCAACCGAGACGTTCGCGATGGGGATCAACATGCCCGCGACCTCGGTCGTCTTCGACGAGCTCCGGAAGTTCGACGGCTTCTCCTTCCGGAACCTCTCGCCGATGGAGTACCAGCAGATGGCCGGGCGAGCCGGGCGCCGGGGGATGGACCAGGTCGGTCACGTCATCTCCTGCGTCGATCCCAACCGGCTCTCGTACGAGGACGTCGTCCACGTCCTGGAGGGGGAGGTCGAGCGGATCGAGAGCCAGTTCAACCTGGGCTACGCCACGATCCTCTCGCTCTACGGCCGCCACGGGAGGGACGTCTACCTCGTCGCGGACCGGTCGTTCGCCGCCTTCCAGAAGGTCTGGGCGGCGGGGAAGATGGGCGGAGGCCGCCATGCGGTGATCGACGAGATCAGGGACCAGCTCAAGCGGAAGCTCGAGCTCCTCACGCGTCTCGGCTACATCGACCGGAAGGCGGGCGGCCTCACCGACAAGGGGCGGTTCGCGACCTACATCCAGGGGTACGAGCTCCAGGTCACCGAGATGTTCTTCGGCGGGGTCTTCGAACGGCTCGACAAGGACCGGCTCGCCACGCTCGCCGCCGCCGTCGTCTTCGAGGGACAAAAGGCGAACTGGTACGACACCGGCGACCCCGGGATCCTCCGCCCGTTCCAGCAGGACGTGAAGAAGCGGATGCGCCGGCTTCGAGAGGAGGCGAGGCGCCTGAAGATCCGGGACGAGATCAAGTCCCCCGACTTCCGCCTCTCGGGCGCCATCTTCGCGTTCAGCCGGGGAGCCCCCTTCTCGGAGCTCGGCCACTTCACCGACGCGGGGGAGGGGCACTTGATCCGGGTCTTCCGCTCGACCGTGCAGGTGCTCCGCCAGATGAGGAAGGCGACCTCCGGGTACGCGGACTTCGCCGCCCGGATCGAGGAGGCGATCCTCTCGCTCGACCGGGACGAGGTGGACGCCGCCCGGCAGCTCGCGGCCGGGCAGGCCCTGGACGAACGGACCGCGCGTCTGGACAAGCCCGCCCCGGTAGAATAGGACGCCATGAACGACGCGCTCCTGGGGTATCTGCCCGAATCCGGCTGGGAGTGGTTCTCCCTCCTGGTCAACGCCTTTTTCGTCATCGTCCTCGTTCGCGCGCTCCTCGTTATCCGGCGGCGCTACCGCTCCGCGAGCCAGGAGATCCGTTTGCTCCGCGAGGTCTACGACGCGATTCTCGTCAAGGCCGAGGCCGGGGCCGACCGCTCCGACGCGGCGCTCGCCGCCCAGGAACGGATCGAGCTCGATGACACGAAGGCGCTCCTCGCGCGGCGGAGCGGGGTCGCCCGGCGCCTGAAGCTCCACGACCGATACCGGAGACAGCGCGAGGGCCTGCGCCTCCAGGTGGAGGAGGCGAGGAGCCGCACGGAGAGCCTCCCCCTCATCGGGATCCTCGGAACCGTGTTCGGGCTCATGCTCGCAAGCCTCGGCCAGGAATCGATCGGCGCGATCACGAGCGGGATCTGGATCGCGCTCCTCTCGACGTTCTTCGCCCTCACCTTTATGCTGATCGCGAAGTACACCTGGGAGGCGGACGTCCTCGCCGCCCTGGAGAACCTGGAAGACCGCGAGAGGATCGTCTTCGACTACGCGGAGCTCCGGGAGATCGAGGTCCCCGAGCCGACCCGGATCGTGCGCAAGGAGCATGCCTCGTGACAAGGCCCCGGCAGGCGCGGCTCGAGCTCACGCCCCTCCTCGATGTGGTCTTCCAGATCCTCATCTTCTTCATCGCCTCGCTCGTCGCCCGGGGCAAGGAAGAACACGCCGCTCTGTCCGAGAAGGAGAAGGAGCTCCTCGCGGAGGCGGCGGACCTCCGGGAGCTTTCCGCCGACGACCGCCGGGAGCGCTTCGAGGCGGAGCAGGACCTTTCCGAGGAGCGATCCAAGGGCGGCAGGCTGGTCGCCGACCTCGACGAGGTGAAGCGCCAGTTCCAGGATCTCGCCCGCCAGGCGGGCGCCCAGGAGGAGCTCCTGAAGGAGATCGAGAAGCGCTTCGGGGAACGCGCGGCGGAGACCGCGGTTCTCCTGGCGACGATCGAGCGGAACTTCGACCTCTACGAGATCAACTTCTACGCCGACCGGAGGGTCCGCTTCGTCACGCCCAAGAAGGAGCAGGTGGAGGCCACGGCCGTGACGGTCGAGGACGTCTGGCGATTTCTGGACTCCTCGCTGCCGGCCGACTTCGAGACCGTCCGCTCCGTGTTCCTCGTCCGCCGCGAGCGGGGAGTCTCCTGGATCCACCTGGACGCCGACTTCTACCCCGCCGCCCGCCAGAGGAAGTGGATCGTCAACGACAAGCCCGTGGACATCAACTAGGGACCCATGGCCAAGAAGAAATCGAAGGCGAAGCTCGGTCTCGCCGGCCTGATCGTCGGCGGGCTCCTCCTTCTGGGGTCGTTCATCTCCATCCCCTCGTTACTTGGCCCCGGAGAGGGCGGCGGAGGCGACGGGGACGACAAGAAGAACGAGGACGTCGAGGAACCGGATGCTCCCCCGGAGCAGCCGCCGCCGGAGAACGAGTTCCGGGTCTCTCACGACGAGATCTATCACGGCTCGCAGCGGATCTCCCGCGAGGAGTTCCTCACCCGCGCGCGCCGTTGCAAGGAGCGGCCAGGCTTCGTGAAGATCACGCTGAAGCGCGGCGAATTCACCGAGGGCTGGTGGACCGACCTGAAGAACGCTCTGGACGAAGACAAGGTCCCTCTGCAGAAGAATCTCCTGGACTAGCGACCGCCGGGAGGATGCTACCCCGGTCGGATCGCGCCCAAGCCCTCCTGGCGCGCCGCTTCCAGGAGGTCCTCGTCCAGCGAAACGAAGGCCCGCTTCTTCGGTTGGTGATCGACCGCAACGAGGGCCGCGCCGAGCTGGAGAGCGTCGGCTGCTCGGAGAGGGTGGACGCGGAGGAGCCGGGCCGCAGC
This sequence comes from Planctomycetota bacterium, assembly GCA_016209595.1. Taxonomy (GTDB): domain Bacteria; phylum Planctomycetota; class JACQVV01; order JACQVV01; family JACQVV01; genus JACQVV01. The sequence goes on along the minus strand of JACQVV010000380.1, from coordinate 13,414 downwards.
TTCCTTGACGGGAGAGACAGCCTCAACCTGGTTCCATCGCGAGGCGAGCTTGTCGAGGCGGGACTCGGCGAGCGCGAACCCGTCGCCATCGAGGTTGCCCTGCCGGCGGTGCCGGCAGAGAGCGGAGAGCACCTCCATCGGCGTCAAGACCCAGACCACCATTCTCGGATCCGCTCTCCATGCCCGATGGCAGGCCGGAGTCTGGTTCGTGGAAAGGACCAGCGGCACGATCGCCGACGAATCCCAGAATCTCACGATCCGTGCCGCCGCTCTTCGAGGAACGTTTCGACGGCTCCCGGGACGCTCGGACCCGGCGCAAGAAGGTCGCGGGGGATGGGCCCCTTCTTGCCTGGCCGTACGAGCCCGCGGCGCACCAAGGAGGCGATGACCGCGTCGTCCTCATCTTCGGTGCCTTCGAGTTCCACCGGAACCAGGTCGGCGACGGGGGTGTCCCGATCGAGGATGCGCACGCGGCCGCCCCGTCGGACATACTCCAGGTAGCGGGAGAGGTTGTTCTTGGCCTCGGTGATCTTGACGGTCTTCATGAGGCTAGCCTACCCAGGAGAATCGAGCCAGGCAAGCCTGATTCATGGGGTCCGTTGCTGGTCGCTCTCGCGATCCTCCCTCTCGACGCGGTCCAGTGGCGCTGGAATCAGAAGAACGACTACTTGAACCTCTCGATGTTCTTCCCGCACTGCGGGCAGAACTTGAACTCGGCCTCGCGTTGAGCGCCGCAGAAGGGGCACTGATCCGGGCGGGCTCCCGCGTCGGGCGCGGCGGCGACGACGATGACTGCGTTTTCGATGCGGACCTCGAGATCCAGGATCGCCGCGATGAGATGAAGGGTCTGTCCGACCGTCACGTCATTCAGCCGGAGCGAGATCAGGAGCTTGTCCTCCCGCCTGGTCAGCTCCGGGTCGGCCATGAGGTTCAGATCGAAGTTGTCGCGGAGGAACTCGAGGACCTCCAGGAGGGGATGCGCCTCGAACTCCACGCGCCCGACCCTCTGCGCCGCGAGCTTCGCGTAGAGGGCACGATCGTCCTCGCTCGCCCCCTCGGGCGCTCCCGGCGGATCCGTCGGGAAGCTGTCGAGGAGCGGCGCGGTCGAGAGAACGAGCGCGCCGCAGGAGAGTTTCGTCGAGAAGCCATGGAGCGTCGTCAGGAGCTTCAGGGCGTTCCCGAGCTTGAGCTCCCGGACGTTGAGGCTCACCTTCAGGCCCTGCTCGCCGAAGGCCTCCAGGGCTCGAGGGTCCAGGACGATGTTGAACTCTCCCGACTCGCGGAAAACCTGGACGATGTCCTCGAACGGAACGTCCTCGCCCTGGAACGTGAATGGAACGGTGTCGAGCTTCTCCTCGATCGCCTTCGCCCACTCGGGGAGATCCCCGGCGAGGGCGGGCGAGACGAGGAAGAGGGCTGCGAGGAAGGCAGGCGCGGCGAGCGTTCTCTTCACGGCGAGTCCTCCATGTGGAAGGGTGACGCCGGACATCCTACTCGCCGCGCCCGGGGACGCCTACCACGAGATCGTCCCGCTCGCGAAGGTCCCGCTGTACGAGATCGATCCCGAGCCGTTCGAGCCGGAGCCCGACGCCGACCCGCTCGCGACCCCGTAGGGCCCCTTCCAGCTCGCGCTCCCGCTCCAGGATGCCGAGGACGGCGTGAGAGAAATCGTGGCGCTCCCCTGCACGTACTGCCCGTTCCAGTTCACGGTCTTGCTCATGGCTATTCCCTCCGGATGCTCGTTCTTGGTTACCGCCCGGAACCAGAGCGAGTCGCGTGCCGGAGCGCGGCGAACGCTGGATGATACGTGGCACTTCAGAGTTACGGCGAACGATTGCGAGGCGGCCCTCGTGTCGGATCGTTCGAGGATCGAACAGCGCTCCCCTTTGATTAGCAACCGTTGCTATGATAGGTTCTTACAAGCGCTTCCGGGAGGTGTCTTGTTGCTTTTACAGGTCGAGGTCTCCCGGCGGAAAGGTTTCCCCGACCCGCTGGGAGCGCGCGCCGAGTCTGCCCTGAAGGACGCGGGGGAACGGGTCCAGTCCGCCCGCTTCGTCCAGGTCTACCTCTTCGAGGGGGATCTGGCGCCGGACGCGGGCGAGACGCTTGCCCGCGAGCTCCTGGCCGACCCGGTGACCGAGGTCTACTCGGTCGGGAAGCCGCTCGCGCCGCTGGGCGAGGGGGCGCGGACACTCACGATCGCGCGCCGGCCGGGCGTGATGGATCCGGCCGAGAACTCGCTCGCGCACGCGCTGGCGCTCCTGGGGCTCCCGCCCGCGCGAGTGAAGCGCGCGAGGAAGTACCACTTCCGCTTCGCGGGCGGCCCGGGGCCGGATCTCTCGAACTTCGCGAGGCGCCACCTGGCGAACGACCTGATCGAGGAGATCACGACCGGGAACCGGGTTTTCGACCACCTTCCTGCGGGGAGGCCCTGGCGCTTCGAGCGGGTCGAGGTTCCGCTCGCCGGGAAGACGGAGCGGGAGCTCGAAGACCTGTCGCGCGAGATGGGCCTCGCGCTCGATCCCCTGGAGATGGCGGCCGCCCAGCGCCACTTCGCGGGGCTCGGACGCGCTCCGACCGACGTCGAGCTCGAAACGATCGCCCAGACATGGTCGGAGCACTGCTGTCACAAGACGCTCACGGGCCCGATCGACTTCGAGGGCGAACGGATCGAAAACCTGCTCAAAGAGACGATTTTCCGCGCGACGCGCGAGCTGGAGCGCGAGTGGTGCGTGTCGGTCTTCTCGGACAACGCGGGGGTCGTTCGCTTCGACGAGGAGCACGACCTCGCGATCAAGGTCGAGACGCACAACCACCCGTCGGCCCTGGAGCCCTACGGCGGAGCTGCGACGGGCGTGGGGGGCGTGATCCGCGACGTCCTGGGATGCGGGCTGGGAGCCTGGCCCGTCGCGAATCTCGACGTCTTCTGCGTGGGCCCGCTCGACCTCCCGGCCGAAAAGGTCCCGAGAGGCTGCCTCCACCCGCGCCGGATCCTCGAAGGCGTGGTCTCCGGCGTCCGCGACTACGGGAACCAGATGGGGATCCCGACCGCCGCGGGCGCCCTCGTCGTGGGCGAGGGCTACGTCGCCAACCCCCTCGTCTTCTGCGGCACGGTGGGGCTCCTACCGCGAGGCAAGGCCGCGAAGTCCGTCAAGCCCGGGGACGCGATCGTCCTCGCGGGAGGCCGCACGGGGCGGGACGGGATCCACGGGGCGACCATGAGCTCGCTCTCGCTCGACGCCACGAGCGAGCGCCTCTCCGGGGGCGCGGTCCAGATCGGCGACCCCATCACGGAAAAGCGACTCGCCGACACGCTCGTCCAGGCCCGGGACGCGGGGCTCTACCGTTCGCTGACCGATTGCGGCGCGGGGGGCCTTTCCTCGGCCGTGGGAGAGATGGCGCATGACACGGGAGCCGAGGTCCACCTGGAGCGCGTCCCCCTGAAATACGAGGGCCTCTCTTCCCGCGAGATCTGGATCTCCGAGGCGCAGGAGAGGATGGTCCTCGCGGTCCCTCCGGAAAACGTCCAGGCCTCGCTCGCCCTCTTCGCGGGCGAGGGAGTCGAGGCGACGGTCCTCGGGCGATTCACCGACTCGGGGCGGCTCGCGCTCTTCCACGACGGCCATCCTGTCGCCGACCTGGAGCTGGAGTTCCTCCACCATGGCCTCCCGAAGCGCGTCCGCAAGGCGACGTGGAAGGCGCCCCCCGCAGTGCGTCTGGAGACGGCGGGAGCCGGCGACCCGGGCGAGATCCTCGCCGCCGTGCTCGCGCACCCCGACGTCGCGAGCAAGGAGTGGATCGTCCGCGGCTACGACCACGAGGTCCAGGCGGGTTCGGTGGCGAAACCCCTCGTGGGCTTCGAGGGGACCGCTCCCTCCGATGCCGCGGTCTTCGCGCCGGTGCCGGGCGGGAAATCGGGCGTCGCCCTGGGCCTGGGGATCGCCTCGCGCTACGGGCGGCTCGACCCGGCCGCGATGGCGGCAAGCGCGATCGACGAGGCGGTGCGAAACGTCGTCGCGGCCGGCGCCGACCCCGACCGGATCGCGCTCCTCGATAACTTCGCATGGGCCGACTGCCGCCGGGAGGAGGAGCTCGGGGCCCTGGTCGTCGCCGCGCGGGCCTGCTACGAGGTCGCGAAGGCGTTCGGGACGCCCTTCGTCTCGGGCAAGGACAGCCTCCACAACGAATACACGGACGGCGGGACCCGGATCGGGATCCCGCCCACGCTCCTCGTGACCGCGCTCGGCGTGGTCACCGATCTTGCCCGCGCCGTCTCCATGGACTTCAAGGGCCCCGGACACCTCGTCTACCTCGTGGGGCGGACCCACGAGGAGCTCGGCGGCTCGATCTTCGCCTCGGTCGCCCGGCTCTCGGACGGGACCGGGACCGCGCCCCAGGTCCACGCCGAAGAGGCGCAGCGAACCTTCGAGGCCGTGGGCCGGCTCATCCGGGAGGGCCTCGTCCTCGCCTGCCACGACCTCTCCGAGGGGGGCCTCGCCGTGGCGGCGGCCGAGATGGCCTTCGCGCGAGACGTGGGGGCCGAGCTCGACCTCGCGAGCGTGCCTCGCCCGCCCGGAGCCATGCCGGACGCCGCGATCCTCTTCTCGGAGTCGAACTCCCGTTTTCTGGTCGAGGTGGATCTCTCGCGCGCCGCGCGCGTGGAAGAAGTCCTGGCGGGCGTTCCCCACGCGGGCGTCGGTCGGACGGTCGGGAAGCCGGAGCTCGTGATCCGCGGCACCGGCGGCGCCGCCCTCCTCCGGGAGCCCATCGAGCCGCTCCGGCGCGCCTGGTCCGAGTCGCTCGGCAGGAGGATGGGACGATGAGCCGCGTCCGGGCGATCGTCCTTCGCGCGGCCGGCACGAACTGCGACCGCGAGACGGTCCACGCGCTCGAGCTCGCGGGGGCGCGGGCCGAGCGCGTCCACGTCGCGCGCCTCGCCGAGAAGCCGGCGCTCCTCTCTTCCTGCCAGATCCTCGTCCTCCCGGGGGGCTTCACCTACGGAGACGACACGGGCGCCGGGCGGATCCTGGGTCTGGAGCTCGAGCGGCGGCTGGGCGAGCCGCTCTCCCGGTTCGTCGAGAGCGGGCGCCTTGTGATGGGCATCTGCAACGGCTTCCAGGTCCTCGTCCGGATGGGGCTTCTGCCCGGTTTCGGGAAGGGAACGGTCGCGCTCACGGACAACGACTCGGGGCGCTTCGAATGCCGCTGGATCGTTCTGGAGAGCCGCTCGCAGAAGACGGTCTACTGCCCGCCGGGGGAACGGCTCGCGATGCCGGTCGCCCACGGCGAAGGGAAGTTCGTCGTCTCGGACGCTGAAACGCTCGCGCGCCTGGAGGCCGAAGGACAGATCGCCTTCGTCTACTCCGGGAAAGGGACCGCTCCGGCGGGCTATCCGGAAAACCCCAACGGCTCGGTGGGGGGGATCGCCGGGATCACGGACGCCACCGGGCGGGTTCTCGGGCTCATGCCGCACCCCGAGCGTCACGTCCACCTGTATCATCACCCCGACTGGACGCTCCCCGGAGAGCCCCGCCGCCCCGACGGCAGGCTCCTGTTCGAGGGGGCGGTCTCCTTTGCCTCCCGGGAGGTGGCCGCATGAGCTCCCAGCGATGGCTCTGGACTTGCGGGTCGCTCGTCTCCGTCGCCGTCCTCGCCCTCTCGTCTTCCTGCCAGGCGCCGCGGAACGGCGCGAGCGACGAGGGCCAGGGGAACGGGAAAGAGGACGGTCCCAAGCCCAGGAAGAACACGGAAATCCCCGTGGATCCGGGAAACCTCCCCCCGATCTACGCGCGCGGGAAGTACATCGCCTCAAAGCTCATGACGATCAAGCTCAAGGTGCCAGGGAAGGAGACCTCGCTCGGCGACTTCACCGTCTACATCACGAACGACTACGGCAAGACCTGGCGGGAGATCGAGCCCATTGCCTACGACGGCAAGCAGATGACGGTCGAGGTCGAGCAGCCTGGCGCCTACGGCTTCTGGGCCTTCTACGATCGCCCGGGCGATGACTCCGGGCCATCCTCGCCGGAGCCCGGCACGGCGCCGCACTACGTCGTGGTCGTGGACGTCGATCCGCCGAAGATCGAACTCCTCGCCTCAGGGCATGGGGGAGTCTTCGGCCCGACCGCGAACTCGATCCTCTGGCGGATCGAGGAGGAGAACCTCGACGAAAAGTCGATCGGGATCGAGTACCGCCCGGAATCGTCCGAGGCGTGGCTTCCGGTCGCCTCGGGGCTGGAGAATCGGGGGCTCCATCACTGGGACCTCCCGGCCGCGGGGGGGCGCGTCCACCTGCGCGTCACGGCCCGCGACAAGGCGGGGAACGAAGGATCGTCCGAGTCGCAGACGGCCTACACGATCGACCGGCGCCCTCCGGCCGTGCGCCTCGCGGCCGCGTCGCCGCTCCAGTCCCGCGAGTCGCGGGTCTCGCTCCCCTACGAGGCCTCGGACCCCGAGGGGACGCCGCTCGCGGAAGTCCTCCCCTACTACCGGCTCCGCGGCGAACCGGCGTGGACCGCGGCCCCCGGCCAGGAACCGGGAAAAGCCGCGGACCTCGCGCTCCCGGATGGGACCTACGAGGTCTTCCTCGCGGGCGCCGACGCCGTGGGAAATGTCTCCCCCGGACCGCGCCCCGAGTCGGCCGGCGCGGCTTTCGTCGTGGTGGACACGCTCGCCCCCACGCTCGCCGTCGAGAGCGACGCCGATCCCGACCGTCTGTATGGCCCCGCGGACGGGATCTCCTTCAAGTGGAAGGCCGAGGACGCGAACCTCCCTGGAGCGCCCGTCTCGCTCGAGCTCTCGCCCGACGGCGGGAACACCTGGGAGGCGGCTCTCCCGCGCCTCCCCGCCGAGGGTGAGGCGACCTGGAAGGTGCCGCCCGGGACGGAAGGGAAGGACTTTGTGTTCCGCTTGTCGGTCACCGACGAGCTCGGGTCGAGAACGGACCGCATCCTCCCCGAATCGGGGCTGAGGATCGCCATCTCCACGCTGGAGGTCCGGTCGACGGTGGTCGAGGCGAGGGCGAACCAGGAGGGACGGATCGAGGTTCGATACGTGACCGAGCCGGTCGAGTCCCCGCGCGCTCTCGAAAGGGTCGAGATCTGGACGCGCCCGGAGGGCGAACAGGCCTGGCGCCTGACGGAGCCGCCGGGCACCACGCGCGAGGGACCGGCGGTGATCGACCTCCCTCCCGGAAACCACCAACTCCTGGCCCGGGCGGTCCTTTCGGGCTACTCCGAGCCGGAGCCGGGAGGCGACACCCCGCCCGAGCTCATCTTCCAGTTCGAGCCCGGCGTTCCCCAGCCGAAGCTCCTGACTTTCGACGGAGGAGTCTACCGGGGCGGTGTGACCGAGAAGGTGAAGTGGACGCTCTCGGGGGCCGAGGCGACGGAGATCCGGCTCTCCTTTTCGCAAGGGGAAGGCAAGGAGTACCGGCCGATCCACGAGGGCGCGCTCCCGGGGTCGGCGCGGGAGTTCGACTGGACTCTCCCCGCCGCCTCGCTCTCCGGGTGCCGGGTCCGGGTCGAGGCGGCGGAGAAGTTCGGGCGCCGGTTTTCGTTCGAGTCGCCCAGTCCCTTCGCGATCGACGCCGAGGCTCCGCGCGTCCTCTCGGTCACGGGGACCGAGTACGTCGGCCCCGTGACGGAGTATGCCGTCCGGCTCGCCACGGAGGTGGAGAACCGGGGGGAAGCGAAGCTCTCCGAGATCGTCCTTTGGTGGCGCGCGCCGGGCGGACCCGAGTGGACCGAGCTCCAGAAGGGGCCGGTCGCCGCGAACTTCACCCGGATCGTCTCGCTCGGCTTCCGCCTCGAAGCCGAGGGGGAGCACGAGTTCTACGCCACCGCGGCCGACGCGGTCGGGAACCGGTCCGAGGCGCCCGCGGCGGGATCTCCGGCGATGGTCCGGGTCGTCGTGGACGCGACGCCCCCGGCGGTCGAGCTACGTTCCGAGGAGCGCGTGATCCGGGCGAAGGACGCGATCCGGCTGGCCTGGACGGCGTCGGACGCGAACCTCGGCCGCGACCCGGTCCGGATCGAGTACTCCCGCGCGGAGAAGATCGACTGGAAGGTCATCAAGGCCTCGCTCTCTGCCGAGGGAGAGTTCACCTGGCGGGTGCCGATCGAGGTCGACAACGCGAACGTCGTTTTCCGGGTGGTCGCCCAGGACCGGGCGAAGAACGTCGGGACGAGCGAGAAGTCGGCGCGGGTCGGGGCGGATGCCCCTGCCGTCACGGCCCTCTCGCCGGATCGCTCCGAAAGCGCGGAGATCCTGGTCTCGTATCGGGTCGACAAGCTCGACTCCAGGGCGAAGCTCGACCTCATCCTCGCCTACCGGACTGCGGACGGCGGGAAGACCTGGGAGGGCCCCGAGGAGCTCCATCCCGAACCAGCCCCGCCGGCGGGTGGCGAAGGGCTCGTTCGAGTCCGCGTTCCCCGGGACGGACGCTGGGGGATCTCGCTTGCGGCACGGGACTCGGTGGGCGGAGTCGAAGCCTCGCCGGACCCGGGGTCAGCCTCGGAGATCGTCGTCCTCGTGGACGGCACGCCCCCCGCTCTCGAGGTCCGCTACGACCCCGCGCCGAGCGGGGTGTACGGCGCGGGGGACGCGGTTCTCTTCTCGTGGTCCGCCCAGGACGCCAACCTCGTCGAGAATCCCGTTTCGATCGACATGACGGCGGACGAGGGGCGGACATGGAAGGCCGTGGCCCCGTCCGAGCCGGCCCAGGGCGAATTCCGCTGGAAGGTGCCGGACGGCACGGCGGGGAAGGGATTTGCCTTCCGGCTCATCGCGAAGGACGCATGGGACCGGGAATCGGAGAAAGTTCAGGTCCCCTCGCAGGGGTGGATCACGATCGACGCCTTCGGGACCCGCCTCGAACTCGTCTCGGCGAAGGCCACCCCGAAGGAACAGGTCGAGGTCGCCTACCGGCTCACCAACTTCACGGGAGTGCGCGCGCTGGGCGGCGTGGAGCTCTATTTCCGGCCGGCCGATGGGAAGGACTGGAAGCGACACACGGACGTGGCGAGGGACCCAGAAGGGGCGTTCCTCCTCGACCTCGCGCCGGGGGTCTACCACTTCTACGGGCGGGCGCTCCTGGCGGGCGCCGACGATCCGGCGCCGGGGCCCGACACGAAGCCGATGCTCACCTTCGAGTTCCGGCCGGGGCCGGCGGCGCTTGAGCTCCTCTCGTTCCACGACGGCGGAGTCCATCGCGGGGGCGAGGAGAAGGAGATTCGCTGGCGGGCGGACGGGTCGGAGGGCGGAGTGAAGTTCCGCCTCTACTTCAGCCAGGGGGGCGAGTACGGCCTGATCGAGAACAAGGCGACCGGCGAGTCGGCGATCGAGGGGAGGACCACGGCCCTCTGGAAACTCCCACGGATCACCGCCGAGGGGTGCCGGCTCAAGGTCGAGCGGATCGACCGCTGGGGCGGGACGATCTCGGCCCAGTCGCCCGTCCCGTTCGCCGTGGACAGCGCGCCGCCGCGGGTCCTCTCCGCGGCCGGTCCGGAGTACCTGGGAGCGAAGGCCGACTACCGGATCGCGTTCAAGGCCGAGATCGCCGACGAGGGCGCGGCCGGCGCGAAAGGCCTCGATCTCTGGCATCGCGCGAACGCCGGATCGTCCTGGGAACGGGTCCAGCAGGGGATCGAACTCGGCGCTGATTTCACGCGCTTCTGGTCGGCCTCGTTCCGGCTCGAGCAGGAAGGGGTCCATGAGTTCTACCTCGCGGTCCGCGACTCGGTCGGGAACGCGCTCCCCGATCCGGACGCCTCGACGGGGCCGCACTTCAAGACGACGATCGACGTCACGCCCCCCAAGGTCGAGCTCCACTGGCAGGCCGGACCGATCTTCCAGGCCGGGAAGCCGGTGGAGTTCACCTGGCGGGGGGAGGACCGGACATTCGGTCCGGACCCGGTGCGGATCGAATGGTCGCTCGGCGCCGAGGGGCCCTGGAACGAGGTCGCCGCGGCGCTCCCGGCCGAGGGGCGGACCGACTGGGCCATCCCGCGGGAGCTCGACGGGCGGCGGGTCGCTTTTCGGGCGGTGGCCGCCGACCTTGCCGGGAACGTCGGGGTCTCCGGCGGGACGGCGCCGATCGACGTGGGCGTGAAGGAACTCGCGATCGCCGCCGAGGGGAAGAGCCTCTCGGCCAGCCGGGACGTCCGGATCCCGTACCGCGTGGTCGGCCTCGACCCGCGCGCGAGGGTGGAGAAGATCGAGCTCTGGTACTCCACGGATGGCGGGATCGCCTGGAAGGGCCCGTTCGAGGCGCGGACCGAGGGGGAGCGCGAGGTCCTGTTCCAGGCGCCGGACGACGGCGACTACGGGATCGTGCTCGTGGGGACCGACTCGCTCGGTTCGGCCGAGTCCCCGCCGGCGCGCGGCCAGGACCCCGAGGCGACGGTCCTCGTGGACACGAAGAAGCCGCGCGTCCTGATCCTCGGCTTCAACGCGGGCGACGTCTATCACAACCAGCCGGTCTACGACGTGCGCTGGGAGCCCGCGGCCGACGAGAACCTGGCGACCCGCTCCATCCAGATCGAGTACGAGACCGAGGACGGCACGAAGAAGGCCGTGGTCGAGGCGACGGAGAACGCGGGGCGCTACCCCTGGACGCTCCCTTCGGGTTTCGGCGGGCGCGTGAGGCTCTCGGTCACCGCGACGGACAAGGTCGGGAACTCCACGACCTCGGTCGCTCCGGCCTGGCTCGTGGTCGAGACGACCCGGCCCGAGGTCGCGATCCTCGCCCCGGAGGGACTTGTCAACCGCCTCTCCGTCGAGGTCGTCTTCCGCCTCGCCAGGACCGGGCGGCTCCCCCTGGAGAAGGTCACCCTCTGGCGGTCTTTCGACGGGGGGAGCCTCTGGGAGCAGGCCCCCGGGACCTACCACATGAAGCGGACCATCCGGGACCTTGGCGAGGGCAAGTACGGGATCGACTACGAGGGGCGGGACGGGCCCAACGGCCTCTGGCTTGTCGCGTACGACCAGGCCGGGAACGCGAACGTCGGACCGCAGGCCGGCCAGGCTCCCCAGCGGGCGTTCGTGATCGACACGGCGCCGCCCGAGGTCGTGATCGAGGACGACCCGAGCGGCGAGATCGGCGCTCCCGGCGCGCGGGCCTCGGTCCGCTGGAGGAGCCAGGACGCCAACCCGATGACCGCCCCCGCCACGATCCGTCTTTCCGATTCGAGCGGGCGGGAATGGAACCGGGTGCTCGCCGAGGGGATGTCCGAGAACGGCACGCACGAGTTCGAGCTCCCCGAAGAGAACGGCCTCAACTTCCGCATCCGGGTCGAGGTGAAGGACGCCGCGGGGAACCTCGGGTACGCCGAAGGCGGGGAGTTCATGGTGGATGGGGTCGCACCCAACAGCCAGGTGGAGGGCCCGAGCGACTGGGGGAACTCCAACCGGATCCCGTTCGAGGTCTCGGTCAAGGACAATGCAAGCGGCACGGGCGCCTCCCGGATCGAGGTCTGGGCGACCGAGCTCGGACCCGAGCGAAACTGGAGAATGGTGGGCGAGCTCCCCCAGCCCGGCAGCCTCGTCCTCCCGGTCGATCTCCCGGATGGCCGCTACGGCCTCGTCTCGGCCGCGTGGGACCGGGCCGGCAACCGGGAGACGAAGGCGGGCTTCGCGGACGGCGTGCCAGGCCGCGAAACGTCGCCCGACCTCGTGTGCGAGGTCCACGCCAAGGGGCCGAACGTGCGGCTCGTGGGTGCCCTTGCTCGCGGCGGCGTCTTCCAGGGCGGGGAGATCCCGATCGAGTGGGAGACGAACTGGGACCGCGCAAGCTTCCAGATCGAGGTCCGGGACGTCGCGCTCTCCTTCTCGGCGGACGGCGGCGCGAGCTGGCAACCGATCGCGGAGGGGCTCCCGAACCAGCCGCCGTACAAGTGGCAGGCGCCGCGGGACAAGGACTACGAGACCTGCCGGGTGCGGGTCCGCGTGGTCGACCGCTACGATATGTGGGCCGAGACCCAGACGCCGGAGGACTTCAAACTCGACAACAACGCTCCTCGATCGAAGATCGGTTTCGGCGGCACGAAGGCCTGGGTGAGCCCCCTCTACTTCCAGCTCACGGGCGAGGATCCGTCGGGGGAGGCTGCGGCGGCGCTCGCTTCGGCGTACGAGAAGTACCGGGCGGGGGAGCTCGAGGCCGCGGACCTCGAGGCCCGGCGGGCGGCCGAGCTCGCCCCCGACCGCGCCGAAGTCGTCTACCTCCGCGCCCTGATCGCCCGGTCGCGCGGCGAGGCCAGCGGAGAGATCGCGCTCCTTTTCTCGCAGGCGATCGCCCTCGACCCGTTCCACGCCAAGGCTCACAACGACCTCGGCGTTCTCTTGCTCGGGGCGGGGCGTCCCGAGGACGCCGCGGCCTCGTTCCGCCGGGCGATCCGCGGGGCCCAGAATCGCGAAGCCCCGCCCGAGGAACTCGCGCGATACCATCACAACCTCGGGCTAGCCCGCTACCGGATGGGCGACCGCGAGGCCGCGATCGCTTCGTTCGAGGCCGCGCTCGGTGCCTCCACGGTCCCCGAATCGCACTACTACCTCGCCCTCTGTCTTCGAGAGGAAGGGAAGCTCGAGGAGGCCCGGCCGCACCTGGAGGCGGTGATCCGCCTCTTCCCCGCGGACTCCGAGTACCGGAAGTGGGCGGCCGCGACTCTCGCGGAGTAGTTCGACCGAACAGGATGAGGACGGGGCCGTTCCCCTCCCCCTGACAAGAATGACGGCGCCGCCGGGCACGCCCCGACGACGCCGTCACTCCGAGTTCACACGTTGAATCGACCGCTGGCCGCTTCTCGGTCGATTGCGGGTTTTCAGTAGAGCAACGGGCATGCCACAACCCGGCAAGGCCGGCAAAGGGCGCTTCCGGGGGAAGATGGGGCGCCGGAGGTGTCTTCTCGCGACTTCACCAGCTGTCCACTTTTTGGGTCACTCCTTCTTCTCTCGCTGCGGCCGAGAGGCTGGGGGCCAGAGCAAGGGACGGGGTCCAGAAGGCTTCGCCAGAGTCGTCGCGAGGCAAGCGGGCCGGAAGCAAGGCAACCGAAAACAGACATCCGGCATGTCGAGTTGGTCGGAGTGGATTGCCTGTCGCCGGTTACCTGTTGCCCGTCGTCTGTTCGTGTCCGTGGAGTGCTTTGCTTGCCACGGGGCCGACGGGCGTAGGCCCCGGGCCGCGACTGTGACGGGACCGTGCGGGGTCTATAGCTGCCGTGGTGCCGGAGAAGTAGAGTTAGCCCGCATTTCTCACCGAAATTCGTCGCGAGCGCACCCAAGTGTCTGCAGATCCGCGACGCACGGAGCGAGGCCGACGCAGACGTACTTGTCAGTACGTCGAGGAGGCCGCAGCGAGTACGTCGCGGAGATGCTGGCACTTCGGTGCGCGCAGCAGGAAGGCGGTGAGAAATGCGGG
>JACQVV010000400.1 GCA_016209595.1 Planctomycetota bacterium | reverse complement strand
CCTGTAGGGTGGGGGCTTGTCCCCCGCCGTCTTCGGCCATGCCCCGGGCTTCGGCGGGGGACGAGCCCCCGCCCTACGACTTTGTCCGTCGCCCTGACACCGTGGTGGGTTGACTCCCGGGAGGAGGACGGATAGCGTGCGGCGACATTTCCCCCGAACTGGAGGAACCGATGCGCCTCGCCACCCTTGCTCTTGCCCTCGCGCCAGCCGCGACCCTCGCCCTCGCGGAGCCTGTCGCCGCCCAGGAGGCCCACGACTGGACGGTCGACGCCAGTCACTCGTCCGTCCTCTTCAAAGTAAAGCACATGAACGTCTCCTGGTTCTTCGGCCGGTTCATCGACTTCGAGGGGAAGATCCACTTCGACCCTACGGAGCCGGCGAAGAACTCGGTCGAGCTCGACGTGAAGACCCAGAGCGTGCGGACGTGGTCCCGGGATCGGGACGATCATCTAAAAGGGCCCGACTTCTTTAACGTGGCCGAGTTCCCGCTCATGACCTTCCGGAGCAAGGCCGTGGAGAAGGCCGGCGAGGACCGCTTCCGGGTCACCGGCGACTTCACGCTCCACGGCGTGACGAAGGAGATCGCGGTCGAGGTCGAGAAGACCGGGGAGGGAACGGGCCTGCGGGGGGAACCCCGGATCGGTTTCTACACCGAGTTCCGGATCAAGCGGAGCGACTACGGCATGACGACCTACGTCGCGGAGGGCGCGGTCGGGGACGAGGTGACGGTCATCCTCTCTCTGGAGGCTACCCGGTAATTGCTGCGGTCGCTCGCGTTCCTCCTCATCCCGCCCGCCGCGGCCGCGCTCCTCCTGGGCTTCGCCGCCCGGCGGCCGGGGAAGTCAGGACGCGGTGCGAGGTGGGCAGCGTCGCTCGCCGTGGGGCTGGGGACGGGCTGCTCGGTTCTTGTTGCCTTCGGGCTCTTGAGCTTCGCGCCTGACTTCGCCCTCGACCTTCCGCGCATCCCGCCCGCCGAGCGGGTCCACGGGCTCTTCTTTGTGGCGCTCGGCGTCGCGGCGCTCGGAATCCTGGACGCCGCTATCCGCGCACCCGTCTGGATCCGGGCGGCTATGGCCTTGGTCACCGTGCGAGCCATCCTCTGGGGGCTTCTCCAGCCAGTGATCGCGAACACCATGGATGCCCGCGAGGCCGCGTTCTGGCTCTGGGGGCTCGACGCAGGAGTCCTCGCCGTGTGGGCCGCGACCGACTCGCTCGCGGCACGGGTCCCCGGGCCCTGGGTTCCGGCCTGGCTCGCGGCGGTCGCCGCGGGGATGGGCGCCGCCCTTTTCCGCTTCGCCGGAACGGATGTTCTCGCGCGGACCGCGGGAGGTCTCGCGGCGGCCCTCGGCGCCCTCGCGCTCGCGTCGGTCGGTGACCGGACCTCCGCCCCCGCGCGGGGCGCCGCGCTGGCCTCGGTTCCCCTCCTCGCGGGGCTCGCCGCGGCTGGCCGGTTCTACGGCGTCAACGAGATCGACGCGCTCCTCGCGCTTGCGTCCGTTCCCGTGGCCGCCTGGGTGTGCCGGCTTCCACACCTGCGGCGGCGGCTCGGCGAGCGAGGCGCCCTGCTTGCCGCCACGGGGGCCCTCGCCGCGGCGCTCGCGGTCGCTCTCTCGATCGGCTGGCGCGAAGCGTCGGGTCGCGAATTCGGCGGAGACCAGGCACCCGAGGCGCCCCCCGGCGTGGACGATTACTCGGCAGACGAGGATTATCCGGAGTAGCCGCGCGCGTTTCCGCCTCCGTAGAATGTCGGGCGTCCACCCGGGAGCCGCCTTCAATGGATCCAGAGGAAACAACCATCCTGGTCGCGGACGACGATCCGAGCATCCGCGTCCTCCTGACCCACACGCTCAAGCGCTCCGGGTACGCTTGCGTGGAGGCGACCAATGGCGCGGAGGTCCTCGATCGGATCGGCGCGCTCATCCCCGACCTCATCCTGATGGATGTCCGGATGCCGAAGCTCGACGGAGTCGAGGTCTGCCGGAGGCTCCGGAGCATGGACCGGATGGCCGATGTCCCGATCATCCTCATCTCGGCATATGGGGACGAGGCGTCGATCCTCGACGGGTTCGACGCGGGGGCGTCCGACTACGTGGTGAAGCCGTTTCACGCGCCGGTGCTCCTGGCCAAGGTCCGCGCCACACTGGCCGCCCGGACCACGAGACGCGGCGACCCGTCGATCCTCGACCTCGCTCCCGGGACCCTCTTCGACGGGCGGTTCACGATCGTCCGGAAGCTCGGCCGCGGAGGGATGGGGATCGTCTACCTCGCCCGCGAGGTAGACCCGGACCGCGGCGTCGCGATCAAGATCCTCGATTGCCGGGACGACGACCCACGCGAGTCGAGCGAGCGGTTCGGACGGGAGGTCGCGGCCCTCTCGCGGATCGACCATCCGAACGTCGTGCGCATCCAGGGATCGGGCCTCTTCCGCGGCCATCACTACTACGCGATGGAATACGTCGGGGCTCCGACGATCCGCGAGGCGCTCGAGGAGAGGGGCGCGTTCTCCGCCCCCGAGGCCTTCCTCGTGGCCGCGTCGATCGCCGACGGGCTCGCGGAGGTCCACCGCTCCGGGTTCGTCCACCGGGACGTGAAGCCCGCGAACGTCTTCCTCGTCCCGGCGCCCACGCGGGCCAAGATTGCCGACTTCGGCATCGCCTTCCCCGTTGAGACGGGCGAAGTGCGTCTCACGCGCGAAGGGATCGCGATCGGGACCGCGCATTACATGTCTCCGGAGCAGAGCCGGGGCGAGACGGTGGACGCGCGGAGCGACCTCTACAGCCTGGGGACCGTCCTCTACGAGATGCTGACGGGGGACGTGCCCTACCCAGAGGACTCCGCGCTCGAGGCGGTCACGCGGATCCTCAACGGGGAGCGCCCCGCGCCACGCTCGGTCCGACCCGACCTGCCGGCCGCGGCCGACGAGATCTGCTTCAAGGCCTGGAAGCGCATCCCGGCGGAGCGGTTCCGCGACGCGAGCGCGTTCGCGATGACCCTGAGACGGGCGGCGGGTGAGGACTAGCGTTCTTCCGTAGCCGAATCGGAGCGCGACGATGGCAGGCGGCGAAGAAGCGGAATCCGGGGCCGGCACACGCCGGCAGCAGATCCGCCAGCTCCTCGAAGAGGGCTTCCAGACGCTCGAGTCGCTTGCTCGCGCCTTCCAGATTCGCGTGAAGGACGCGGAAGAGGAAGTCCGCCACGCCGCACGGTCCTCGGGCAAGAAGCTCCGGATCGAGCCGGCGGAGTGCCCGTCGTGCGGCTTCGTCTTCCGGGGGCGAGACCGTCTCGGCGCACCCTCCCGCTGCCCCCGGTGCCGCGGGGAAGAGGTCTCCGAGCCGCGCTTCACCCTGCGCCACGAGTCGGCGGGGAGTTGACGCGTCGGGCACGGCGTCGCTAGCATCGGAGTTTCCCGCGCGTCCCCCGAATCCCGGATCCGGCCCAACCATGCGCCCAGCCCATCTGGAGATGCTCCTGGAGATCACCCGGAAGATGGTGGGGCTCCTGGACGTGGACCCGCTTCTCGACCTGGTCGTGTCGTACGTGCGCCAGACCTTCGACGTCGACCGCTGCCTCGTCATGCTGGTCGACGAGGGGACGGGGGAGCTCGTCGTGCGACGCGAGCACAACCTGCAAGGGGAGGGCAGGAGCGAAGCGGTCGGCATCTCGAGGAGCGTGGTGGCCGACGTCCTGTCCGGCAAGGGGCCGGTGATCGTCGGCGACGCCCAGACGGATGCTCTCACGGCCCAGCGGACGAGCATCATGGACGCCAACATCCACTCGCTTGTCTGCCTGCCCCTCCAGATCGGGAACCGCGTCCTCGGGACCCTCTACCTCGACAATCGGGAGAAAGGGACCACGTTCACGACCGAATCGACGGCCTTCCTTCAGGCGCTCGCCAACCTGGCGGCGGTCGCGATTCACAACGCCACGCTGTACTCGAGGTCGATCCGCGACGCGCTGACCGGTCTCTGCAACCACACCCACTTCGAGGTCGAACTGGAGCGGGAGGTTGCGCGGGCGCAGCGGGCGGGGAGAAGCGTCGGGCTCGTCGTCTTCGACGTCGACCGGTTCAAGGCGGTGAACGACCAGCACGGACACGCCCACGGGACCCAGCTCCTGGTCGAGCTCGCCGGCCTCGTCTCGCGCACCTTGCGTACCACCGATATCCCCGCGCGGAAACCCCGGGCCCCCGAGGACGCCGTGGTGGGACGCTATGGTGGGGACGAGTTCGAGATCCTCCTCCCCGAGACCGACGCGGCGGGCGTCGCCTCGGCGGGTGCCAGGCTCCTGGAGGCCGTGCGCTGGCATCTCTTCCTTCCTTCGGCCCTCAACCTGCGCGTCACGCTCTCGATCGGAGCAGCGGTCTTCCCGCTGCACGGGAGCGGAGCGCAGGAGCTCTTCCTGCGGGCCGACGAGGCCCTGTACCGGGCGAAGGAAGAGGGGAGGAATTGCTTCCGGATGGCGGGCGAGGGGACCGGCGCCGCGGGGTGAGCGCCCAGACCCCCGCGACGGGCGCGCCCGTCGCCGGCCCCCGGACCCGTCCCGGCCTCGACCTCTTCGTGGCGAGCTTCGCGGTCCTCTTCCTGGAGCTCGCGGCGATCCGCTGGTTCGGGGCGACGGTGGTCTTCCTCACGTTCTTCACGAACATCGTCCTCCTGGCGAGCTTCGTGGGCGTCACGGTCGGCTGCCTCGCCGCGGCGCGGAAGGCGGACCTCGTCCGGTTCGTCCTGCCCGCCACGTTCGCGGCGGTCTTCCTCTCCCTCCTCGTGCTTTCGGTCTACGAAACGAGCCCCGAGATCACGATTGACGTGGGAGATCAGCAGAAGTCGCCCGAGGAGATCTTCTTCGGAACGAACTACCGGACGAAGGACCCGTCGAAGTTCGTCGTCCCGATCGAGGTCGTAGGGGGGGCCTTCTTCGTCCTGGTGGCGGTCATCTTCGTGGGGCTGGGGCAGGCCATGGGGCGCGCCTTCGACGCTCTGCCCGACCGGGTCGCCGCTTACGCGGTCAACATCCTGGGGTCGATCGCGGGGATCGCCGCCTTCACGGTCGCCTCGTACGCCCGAACGACTCCACGCGTCTGGTTCCTGGTCGCGGCCATCCTCGTCCTCGTGCTCGCCCGACGGCGGAGCGCGGAGGCGCGACCCCGGATATGGACCGCGGTGCAGGTGCTCTCGGCTCTCGCGCTCGTCCTCGCGACGGGAACGGCCTCGTCCGGGGGACCCGAGGGCGAAACTCTCTGGTCGCCGTACTACAAGATTCACTACCGGCCCCAGAGCGGAGAAATCTTCACCAACAACATGACCCACCAGGACATGATCCGGGTCGGCGAGGCCGGGGCGGCCTACGCGCTTCCGCACCTCCTGGCGCGGGATGCGGGCGTCCCGCCTTTCGACGACGTCCTCGTGATCGGAGCCGGCTCCGGGAACGACGTCCAGGCGGCCCTCGAGTGGGGCGCGCGGCACGTCGACGCGGTCGAGATCGATCCGGTGCTCGCCGAGATCGGGAAGGCGGACCACCCCGAGCGGCCCTACGACAACGAGCGCGTGGACGTCTCGATCGAGGACGGCCGGAGGTTTCTCAAGGAAACCGAGCGCCGCTACGATCTCGTGGTCTACGCTCTCGTCGACTCACTCGTTCTCCACACGGCCTACTCGAGCCTTCGCCTGGAGAGCTTCCTCTTCACCGAGGAGGCGTTTCGCGACGTCAAGGCCGTGCTGAAACCCGGCGGCGTCTTCGTCCTCTACAACTTCTACCGGCGGGGCTGGGTCGTCCTGCGGATCGCGCGCCTCGCCGAGCGAGCCTTCGGGACGCCCCCCCTCGTCCTCTCCCTTCCTTTCCAGAAGACAATCTCGCCCGGAGACGACCAGTCTGGACGGCGCACCTGCATCCTGGCCGGCGAAGCGAGCTCGCACGCGCTCACGGCGGTCCGGGGGAAGCTCCAGTCGTCGGGCTCGTTCTGGGTGAACGAGAACCCCGGTGCGAACGAGGGCGTCTCCGCCTACGGCGAGGGGCCGCCCGTCTCGGAGGCCATCCCGGAGGCGACCTGGAGCAAGATCGCTGCCGCGCGCCTCGAGGGCGGCGAAGACGAGGAACTCCCGACCGACGACTGGCCGTTCCTCTACCTCCGCGACCGGACCGTTCCGGCTCTGAACCTGCGCGGGATGGCGGTTGTCGCCGGGCTTTTCCTCGTCTTCGTGCTTCTCTTTGCCCCGGTCCGCCGGCTCCGGCCGAGCGGGAGGATGTTCTTCCTCGGCGCGGGCTTCATGCTGCTGGAGACCAAGGGCGTCGTCCAGATGGCGCTCCTCTTCGGGGCAACCTGGATCACGAACTCCGTCGTCTTCTTCGCGATCCTCATCCTCATCCTGGCCGCGAATCTCTTCGTGCTCCTCGCGAAACCGCGCCGGATCTGGCCCTTCGGGCTCCTCGTCCTCGCCTCGCTCGCGGGGAACGTCCTCCTCCCGGAATCGGCGTTCCTCGTCCTCCCGGCCGGCGCGCGCATCGGTGCCGTCTGTGCCATCGTCTTCGTCCCCATCCTCTTCGCGGGCGTGCTCTTCGCGGTCTCGTTCCGTGAGAGCCGCGCGCCCGCCGCCGACCTCGGATGGAACCTCGCCGGCGTCGTCGCCGGCGGGCTCGCAGAGAACCTCTCCCTCGTCCTGGGCTTCGACCGGCTGCTTCTCGTGGCCGCGGGGTTCTACCTTCTCGCGCTCATCCTCGGGCGGCAAAGGACCAGCTAGACCGTACTTCTCGCCGCTCGTCCACCTGGGGAACTCCCCGGTCCCGGTCTCATTTCCGCAGACGTCACGCGCTCACGCCGTCCTGGGGCGTCCGGACCTGGCTCACCCCCTCATGGTCGAAGATGGCCAGAATGCCATCGGAGCCGAAGAGAACCGCTACCGGGCCACGCACCACGAGCGCCTCAGGATGCTGGACTTCGAGCGTCGAACCGCTCACCAGTTCGACGGTGAACGGACGGAACGGCTTCCGGCCCAGGGGCGTGGTGAGGCTGCTCTCGAAGTTGTCGGGCGTCACGTGGCTATCCTCTCCCCCCCGCCCCCGCCAGTACCTCCCGTGCCCACCGCTCCTCCGCCTCGGCGAGTCTTGGCTCGGGCGGCGCCCCGTAGTCGATGAGGTCCCCGTAGCGCCCCTCGCGGTAGACCTCTTCGAGAAGCGCCTGGAGGTCGGCTCCGGCATCGTCGTCCCCGACACGAAGGGGGATCGGTATCGTAGGGAGGGGCCCGGGGAGGGCGATGGGGTAGATCCAGCCTTTCACTTTGTCGTTCGCCCGCGGGATGGCCACACAGTAAGGGGATGGTGGCAATGACGGTGCGGGGAGCGCGACCGTGTGCTCCCCGTCGCGGAGGAGATCGATCTCCACGAGATGGACGTCGCCCGCGAGGATCTCCTCCTGCTTTCGGAGGTACTGGCTCCGCGCGTCCTGGCCGGGCGTCTTGTTCGACAGGGAGAGGACCTCGATGATTGTCACGACGGTGTTCCCGGCTCGCGTGTCCCGGATCTCGACGAAGGTCTGCCGGCGCGGCTCCGGCGGGATGCTGACGAGGAGCGGCTCCTCAACCACGAGGCGCCCCCCGGGAACGGCGACGCAGGCGGGCGAGATTCGGGCATTGAGGTCATCGGCGAGGTAGATGATGAGCCGATCATGGACGCCGGGCCACAGACCCGGCGACTCGAGCCATGGGTCCATTCCAGGGAACCGGTAGGGCGGGGGCGCGCTCATCTCCGGATGAGTACTCCCGTAGCGCCGTGGCCGTTCACGTTCAGTTCCCCTCCGGCAGCCCGAACTCGGGCATCTCCTTCTCGAGGTTCACGAGGAACTCCCCGATCACGAGGTGGAGGGCCTTGCCGAGCTCCTCGGCCGCCGCGCGGTAGCCATCGTCCCAGGCGCCGACGAGGCGACTCGACTCGCGCTTGTAGCGGTCGTAGAAAAGGAGATCTTTCATGGCCCCGGTCGCGTCCTTCCCCCAGAACTTGACCTCGATGTCGACCGCGCCCGTCACACGGACCTCGCTCCACGGGACGAAGACATTCCAAGCGCCGCCGGGCCACGTCCCTTCGAACTGATGGGCCACGAGCTCCAGGCGGTAGGTCGCCTCGGGCGCCTCGCCGGCGGTCGCGCCGGCGAAGAGCCCGCTCCGGTCCATCTCGCGGGCGAACACCACGGGGAGCGCGACGCCGGCGGGCTGCCGGAGGCCCGAGTCGGTCACGTAGTGATCGACGAGGTTGTGGTGCGACTTCTCCGTGCTCACGCGCAGGTCCTCGCCCATGACGACGCGGACACGGCCGGAGCTCCGCCGGGTCGCCTCGTGACGGATCGCCGGCACGAGCGCGGGGTCCCCGGCGAGGTCATTCTTCGAATGGGCGCACCCGACGCACGTCGAGAGAACGAGAAAGAGGACTACGAGGCTAGTCTCCGCCATACGCATAGAGGTTCCTCCCGCGGCCGATCAGGAAGCGGCCGCCGGCGATGCCGAAATAGGACTGGGTGTAGAGATCGCTCTTGATCTCCCATTGCTTCACCTTCTTCCCCCCCTCCTTGGCGATCACGAACACGGTCGTGGGATAGAGGGCGGATTCGTGGCTCGTCTCGTCGCAGACTGCAATGACATGGTCGCGGGCGACGAGGAACCTCGCTCGGGCGCGGCCCGGATCGACGAGGTCGCTCCGCCAGACCACGTCGCCGGTCCGGAGGTCGCGCGAGTAGAGGATCTCGTCGTTCAGCCCTGGAGCCCGCACCATGCGGGAGAGCGAGTAGAGCGTCTCGTCGTCGAGGCTCCAGGCTTCCGGAGTCTCATCGCGCGAGAGCGCCGCCGCGCGCAGGAGCCGCCCGGTCGCCGTCTCGTAGACCAGGGTCCGGCGGTCCTGGTCCGTGACGATGGTGTACTTGTCGCTGGCCAAGAGCGACCGATACCAGATCCCCTTGAGCTCCTCCTGCCAGACCGTCCGGTCCTCCTTCAGGTCGTAGACGACGAGCCGCGAGCGGTCAAGCGTGAGGGCGACATAGCGGCCCCCGACAACGGCCGGCTTCCCCGGCGGGTTGTCCGCTCCGGCGGGGAGGGGATCGCTGCGCGTCCCGGTCGTGAGGTCGTACAGGTGGAGGTTCCCGGGCGCCTGGCTCCAGACGACCACGCGGCGGCTCGCGATCACGGGCTCCCCTGTGCTCTGGCCGGGAATCTCCTCCTGCCAGACGGAACGCCCCGAGGCATCGAGGAGCATGAGGCCCTGGCACTGCCCTTGTCCCGGGACCTGGAGCGTCACGGCAATAAACCCTGCCCCGGTTCCCACGCCGAAGATCGGGCCGGAGTGCTTGTACTCCCACTCCAGCCGCCCGGTCGATGGGGCGAGCGCGAGGATCTGGTCCTCCGCCAGGACGAGGACCGATCTGGAGAAGTACCGCACTTCCTTCACTGACGTGGCGATGGGTGCACGCCAGGCGAGATCGCCATGGGGGACCGTGTAGGCCAGGATCTCACCGTTGGCCACCGCGAAGGCAAGCGGATCGACTCCGGCCGGCGGCGACTCCCGCGGCATGAAGACCTGGACTCCGTCCTCGGTCTCGAACGAGTGCTCCCACACGAGCGAGCCCCCGGCGCCGAAGCGCACTTCGAGCGGCATGGGCGCCGCCTCGGTGGTGCGATACTCCTCGCGCACCAGGCGCTCGTCGACGAACTCCGCGACGGGGATCGCCTGGGCCACGAGGATGAGGGTCGCACCGCGGTGCTTCTCCGCCAGGAGTTCGAGGGTGGACTTCGCAACCGTGTAGCGTCCCTGCCCCTCGTAGCAGAGGACGAGATACGCGAGCGCGTTCGCGGCGCGCGGGGAATCCGGGTACGCGCCGAGGTAGCGCTGCCAGCGGTAGATCGCTTCCTCGATGCTTCTCTCGTTCTTCTCGCGGGAGAGGGTCTCGGCGAGGGTGTAGGCGACGAGCTCGACGGCCTCGGCATTCGGGTAGACATCGAGTATCTGCTTCAGGTCGGCCACCGCCGGAGACGGACCCCCGCAGGCTGCCGCAAGTGCCCGGGCGGCCTCCTCGTCGAAGGCCCGATAAATCTCCCGTCCCCTGGCCTTGATGAGCTCGTCGATCCGCCGGCGGGCGAGCTCCCGGCCGGACAGGTGGAGGTACACATCCTCGGCGTGCCTCGTGAGGACTTCCTGGTACGCGCCCACGGCTTCCCCGGCCCGCCCGACCTTCTCCATGTGCTGGGCAAGGTCGGTGAGCGCCTTGAGTCCAACACGGACGTTCGCCTCGGAGACGGTGTCGAAGTAGGTCCGGTCCCCGTACGTCCGGGCGAGCTCCCGGTAGGCCGCCGTGGCGTCCTCGGTCTGGCGTCGGCGCACGTAGTGCTCGGCAAGCCGGAAGAGCAGCCGGACGCGCGAGGCGTCGTCTGTCGCGACGTCCTTGGCAGACTGCAGGTGTCCTTCGACCTCGGCGGGGTCTGCCGCTTTTTCGGCGAGCGCGAGATAGGTGGAGAAGAGCGCCTCCGCCGCCTTTCCGGCCCAGAAGCGGTCCCGTTCCTCGGCGCCGGGAGCGCCCCCCGCCTCGACCAGGCGCCGGAAGTGCTCCGTCGCCTCGGGGTGCTGGCCGCGGCGGGAGAAGAGGCTCGCGAGCTTGAAGCGAAGCGCCGGATCCCCGGGGCGTTTGGCGAGCTTGTTCTCGAGAGCCTTGAGGGAGCTCGCCGGGTCGCTGAAAGCGGAGAGGTGCCCGGTCCCGGCGGAGAGGAGCACATCCTCGACCGCGAGGAGGTTCCCGCGCTCCTTCTCCGTCCCCCAGCGTCGCCGTTCCAGCACGCGCCCGGCGATCCCGTCCACCCGGTAGAGGGAATTCCGGCCCGGGACGAAGAGCTCCTCGCCCGAAGCCACGGCGTGGCCCATCACCTCGTCTCCCGGATCGAGAGCGATTCCGCGCACCAGGACCTTCCCGTTGGCGAGGTCCACGAGGTCGATCGATCGCCCCCCGAAGGCCAGCCGGTCGCCCGTGACGGAGAGGAGATACTTGTGCGAGCCGCGCTCGTACTTCCATTCTAGCTCTCCCGTCCTCGCGTCGTAGGCGTAGGCGTACGAGCTGTCGAGCGGGGCGACCACGAGGACTCCGCGGGAGAGGAGCGGCGGGCAGTTGGCCCAGGAGGGTTCGCGGCGCTGGACGCGGGCGTACTGCGTGATGGGGATCTCGATCCTCTCGTAGCGTGCGAGCCACCGGACGCGCCCGTCCGCGGCATCCAGCGCGCAGGCGACGCCGAGATTGGTCAGGCAATAGAGCACGCCGTCCTCGGCGGCGAGCGTGGTGGCCACGAGCTCCTTCACCGGCCGCCCGAACATGTTGAGCTCTTCCTGGCCGGTGCAGACGAGCGTCTTCCAGAGGAGCGCCCCCGTGGTCTCATCCAGCGCGACCACGTAAATCTTGCTGAAGCCCTCGAAGTGGCTCACGGTCGAGTAGACCACCCCTCCCATGACGACCGGAGGGGCGGAGAAAGACGCTTCCTCGAGGAATTCGCCCGCCTCGCCCGCGAGCTCTTTCTGTTGCGTGGCGTCCCAGATCTCCTTTCCCTGCTCGATCGAGAACTTGACGAGGTGGCGCTGCGGAATAGGGACCTGGATCTGGAACTGCTGCCACACTTCGTATCGCTGCGCTGTCGGGCCCTCGAGGTTGGCGAAAAGATGGCCGTCGTGGTAGGTGAGACCGTACACGAGGTGCGCTTCTTGCGGCGTGCGGACCTCGTCCACGAGCCCCTGGAAGAGGAGCTGCCGGGCGCCAGTGTAGAGGTTGTAGCGGAAGATCGAGACGCCGCTGTTGACGAAGGCCTCGCCGCCCGCGATCACGGGGTAGTGCCGCGGGTGGTAGTGCTCCTGATAGATCTTCCCCTCGTAATCCCCGCCGCGCCCCGTCCCCTCCTCGGGAATCTCCTCCGTCCAGGAAGCGCCCGAGAGGAGGATCGCGGCGTCGCTCGCGAAGGTCCGGCGCGCGGACCCGCCCACTCCCTGCCAGTCGGCGTCCGCTCCCGCGATCTCGGCCGCGCCGCACGCCTCCTTGGCGAGATGGTCGAGGAGCTGGGCGAGATCCTCCTGGGCATCGCCGACCTGGACCTTCCCGCTCGTCCCCGAGAGGGCCACCTCCTCGGCGAGTCGGAAAAGCGCCTCCGAGTCCCCCAGCCCGCGGTAGGCGAACGCGAGCTTGGCGAGGATTTGCGGATCCGGTGGGTCCTCGCCCCAGCGCAGCATCTCGACCAAGTTGGCCGCCGCGAGTTCGAATTCCCCCCGCTCCATGTAGATCCCGGCGAGCGAGCAGCGATCCGCCTGGGCTCGGGTAGCGAGGGGATAGCGGAGCACCACCTCCGTCCGCGCACATTCGAGGCTCGCCGCGTCCCGGGCGGACGAGACGAGCTTCTCCGCGAAGGGATCGTAGAGCGTCCGGTAGGCGGCGAGGGCAGGATCGCCGAACTCCCCGGCCCGGCGGCGCACCCACTCGCGCGTCCCGAGGTATCGATCGCGGTCCCGGTCGGCCGTAGCGCTCGGGTCGGCAAGGATCCGCTGGGGGTGTTTCTCCAGGAGCGCCTGGAAGCGCTCGGCCACGCCGCGCCAGTCGGAATTGGCGGCGCGGCGCACGGTTTCGAGCGCGAGGCCGTCCACCTCGTCCGAGGTGGGAAGGAAGACGGGATCGAACGGCTCGTCCGCGAAGACCGTCCCGCCCGCGAGCAGACCTCCCAGGAGGCCTGCTGCCAGCCGCGCGAACGAAGCTCGCGTAGTCCTTTCTCCAGCCGAAAGTCTCCGGTCTCTAACCTGGTTCTTCATTGGCCCTTTCCCGCTCCGGCCTAAAGCATCCGATGGATCTTCCTCAGGATCCACTCCAGGACGAGGACCGCGACCAGGACCCAGTAGACGAGCCCGTTGTGCCAGGCGCTTTCCTCGCTCTTCTCCGCCGGCTCCCGCTGGGTCTTGGGTTCCGGCGCCGGCAGTGCGGCGAGCTCCCAGATGGGGAGGTAGCGCCCCCCGCTCGCGGCGGCGATCTTCTGCAAGGTCTTCCTGTCCTGCGAGGGTTTCCTCGTCTCCAGCGTCGAGTCGAGGACCCGGATCGAATGGCGCCCCTTCTCGGTCGGGGCAACGTCCTTCTCGCCGCGGGCCCAGAACCAGAAGACGTACTCGCCCGGGCGGAACAGGTTCAGCGTCCCCTGGTACTTCCCCGGCTGGTCCGGGACTTGGGCGAGCTTGAGCGTCCTCGCCTCGGTCGAGAGGACCTCCTCCCCCTCTCCCCCTCCCCAGCGAACCTGGTAGTAGATCGCCTGCTCTTTCTCCTTGGCCGGTTCGCTCGCCTCGTCGCGGACCTCGGCATGGACGACGATGCGCTCGCCCACGGGGTACTCGGTCTTGTCGGTCCAGATGCGCCAGCGGCTGTCGCCGTGGAGCAGCCGCCGCTTGGCCATGAAGAAGATCGCCTGCTTCCAGAACTGCCAGCAGTACTTGTCACCCGTGAGAAAGCGCCAGCGCCAGAACTCGTCGGTCGACACGAACATCGTCTGTCCGTGGCCGTAGCGGCCGACGGTGACGATGGGCTGGGGCTCGGTGCCGCGCTCGGTCTCGAAAACGTCCGCGGGGTGGTCGAGGAGGACCATGGCCCCGGGTCGCGTCCGGCGCACCTTCTTGTACCAGAAGACGCCTGGGAGGCCGTAGTCGTGGTCGGTCCAGAGCCGGCGGTTGGCCTCGTCCTCGGGGACGAGCCGCGTCACGGGGTGGTTCCATCCGAGCGCGGTCACCCGCGGGTAGAAGACGTCCTTGTACCAGGCCGGCGCGGGCGGCGGATTGTCCTCGATCTCGACCGGGAGGATCTTCTCGATCTCGGTCCCCACCCAGGCCTCGGGCGTGTACTGCTGGCCTGCCATGAGAATGAAGCCGCCCCCGAAGTACTCGCTCTCGACCCAGTTCTTGATCTCCTTCAAGATCCGCTCCCAGCCCTCGCCGAGCATCGTCGGCGCGAAGTCGCCGAACAGGATGACGTGGAACTCGCGCTTGAGCTCCTGGAGTCCCTCCGGCGTCGAAGGGAAGCGGTTCATGTCGGGGGCGTCGGGGCTCCGGTCCTGCGGGAAGGTCGGGTCCGCGTCGAGGAGGATCGTGTTCGTCTTGAGTTTCTCGTCCCGGATCGCGGCATTTCGGAGGTATCGGAACTCCCAGCGCGGCTGTCCCTCCACGATGAGGACGCGGATCTGCTGGTCGATCACCTCGATCTCGACCTGGCGGACGTTGTTCTCGTAGGTCCGCTCCTTGGGGAGCCGCTCCACGTGGATCCGCACGATGTGCGTGCCCTTGTGCTTGAAGGTGTGGTTGAAGGTGACCACATCCCGCGTCCCGTCGGGGCCGAGCACGATCCGCTGGATCATCGGCTCGCCGTCCGCCTTGTCGCGGACCTCGTCGGGGGGAAGCTCGAGCTCCACGCGGACCTCTTCCCCCTCGTACCCCGTGGCCTCGATGTGCGCGACGATGGCGGTCTTGTTGTCCTTGAAGACGAACTTCTCGGCCTCGATCTGCGCGAGGTCGAGATCCTTGGGCGGGTTCGGGTTCCCGATCCCGACCGCGTAGACCGGGACGCCGAGCCTTCTCGCCCAGAGCTCCTCGGGGTCGATCGAGGTCTCGCGGTCGGAGTTCGAGGCGCCGTCCGTGACCACGATGACCGCGGCGAGCGGTTTCTCTCCCATCTCCGCCACGGCGGCCTGGATCGCGTCGCGGAGCGCGGTCTCGGGACCGGCTCCTTCGAGCTTCCCCGGCGCCGGATCGCGCGAGAGAAGGCGCGGCACCAGGACCGCCGGCGCCCCATCCGGTCCCTCGACCTCGGCCCGCGTGGCGCCGGAGAACGCGTACTCCACGACCTCGTGGCGCTCGGAGAGACGCCTCCGGAGGCCCGCCCGATCGCCCTCGCCCAGGAGGTGGTTCACCACCGAGATCCGACTCGGGAACCTTTCGGAAAGATCCCGGTCGAGATCGAAGCCCGGGTGGCGGCGCTCTAGCTCCTCGACGAAAGCTCGCTGGACGTCCCCCCGGTCGAGGTTCCGGGGGAGCTCCTCCTCGATGAGTCCGAGGGCCTTGGCCATCCTCAAGGCTTCCTCGGTCTCGTAGCCGTCCCGCACGTCCCGCATCGACTGGGAGTCGTCGTGGAGGATGAGGACCTGGCTCGAGAGGACCCGGAAGCTCGTGCGCTCGAAAAACGGATCGAAGAGGACGCCCAGAAGCGCGAGAAGGACGAGGATCCGCAGGAACCCCAGGAGGACTCGCGCGCCCCCCGAGACGTTCCCGCCCTCCCTGGCGTAGACGTAGCTCGCGTAGGCGAGGACCGCCGGGAGGATGAAGAGGACGAAAAGCCACCCCGGCGGCGCCGAGTGCCAATCGAAGGAGCGGACGAGGTCGTCGGCCTGCGCGAGCGGAGTCATTTCGAAAACCTCCCGAAGCGGAGCGCGACCCAGCTCTCGATCACGAGGAGCGCCAGCGCCACCCAGAGGAGCGGGCGCCAGAGCTCCTGCCCCTGCGCGGCCGCCGGGAGCGCGTTCTCCTCCTCGCGCCGGAAGGGGACGCCGGGGTACTTCTCCTCCAGACTCTTCATGGACAGGCGGGAGAGATCGCCCTCGGCCGGGTCGACGGAGACGCCGAAGAGGTCGTTATAGTCCCCCACGTCCTGGTCGGCCTCCAGAACGTCGCGAAACTCGACCCGGTAGACGCCGGCACGGTCCGTGCGCCCGTAGAAGACCCGGATCCCGCCGCCTTCCGGCTCGGGGCGAGCGAGATCGACGGACTCGGCCGCCCCTCCGTGGGCCGCGCCGGGTGGGAGCGGCCGCAGGATCCGCGCCTTCTCCTGCGTGAGAAACGGGTAGCGCCCGAGCCACGGCTGCCCGACGATGAGGTTTCTCCTTCCCGCGTCCCGATGGGCCGCGTAGAGGACGAGCTCGTGCATGAGCGGCACGAAGACAGGGCAGACCGGGAGCCAGGTCCAGCGGCGGTCGGCGGAGGTCGTGACGAGGATCACCTTCCCCTCCCCGAAAGTTCTCTCGACGATGGCCGGCGAGCGCGCCCCGTCGCTATAGGTCGCGAGCGTCCGCGACCCCTCGAGCGAGTCGGGTTCCAGGAGGTAGAACTCGCGGGTGAGCGTCTGGTTGAAGAGGTTCTGGAGGTCCCGGTTCCCCTTGAAGTAGCGGAAGGCGGGGTGGTCGTAGTCCGCCGGCACGAAGTAGGCGTACTCATCGGTCTGATCGAGGTTGGGGCCCCCGTAGAAGCGCCGGCCGATCTTGCCGGGCAGGAAGGGCTCCTCGGACTCGTCGTAGAGCGTCTCGTTGTAGCGAGCCGGCTCGACGAGATCCCCCAGGAAGAGGATCGCGCTCCCGCCCTTCCCGACGTACTCCAGGAGGCTACTAGCCCCTTCCCCCTCGACCGCGCGGACGTTGGCGAGGAACACCACCTCGTAGGCCGCGAGCGCCGCCGCCGCCGGGAGTTCGGTCACGACGTCGGGGACGAGGATCGATATCTTCCGCTCCGTGGGTCCCGGTGCGAGGACGCGCTCCAGATAGAAGGTCGCGCTGTCGAACGGATCATCGGTGGGGTCGCCGTTCAGGAGGAGCACGGGGAGGCGCTCCTTCACCGTGAAGACGACGGTCCGGCGGTTGTCGGTCTGGAGCCGGTCGGCGGCGCCTCCCGCACCGCCCGCGACGATCGACACCTCGGCCGTGTGCGGGCCGGCTTCGCTGAAGGTATGCTGGAAGAGGACGGTTCGCGCCTCCCGGGGCGGGGTCGTGATATCCCGCTCGCTGGAGGTCCTTTTCCCGTCCACCAGGAAGTCCACCTCGATCCCGGCCGCCTCCTTCGCGGAGTGGTTCTTTAGCGTCGCGAGGAAGGTCGCCGGCATCCCGGCGCAGATCACTTTCCCCGCCGTCGTGAGATCCTCGACGACGAGGTTCGCGGGCTCCTTCTCCGCGGGCCCGACGTCCACGATCTCGATCGGCCCGTACTCGCGAGCGATCTCGCGGAGGCGCCCGTGGAAGGGGGAGTCCTCGCCGCCCCCCTTTCCCCATCCGACCGCCGCGAGGTCGGTAAGGAGGACGAGCGACTTCTCGGGATGCGCGGGGAGCCCGCCGGGACCGCTCCGGTCCTCCTCGGCGAGTTCGAGGAGCCGGCTCGCCAGGGCGGGGACGTCCGTCCCCGCGTCGGATCCGTCAAGCGAGTCGAGCGAGGCGAGCGCGGCCTTCATGTCGGACGAGAACTTGATCCCGGCCCATATCTGCGGCGTGTCCTCCAGCGTGACGAGCGTCAGCGTGTCCCCCTTCTCGGGGTCGAGGCCATCGATCCGCGCGCGCGCCTCCTGGAGCGCCCTCGTCCGGGCCGAAACGTTCCCCTCGACGTGCTCCATGCTGTAGGAGCGGTCGATCACAAGCGTAAGGTGCACGCTCCTCTGCGAGGCGCCCTCGAAGATCCCGCCGAAGCGGGAAAGGAACGGCCGCGAGAAGGCGAGCGCCAGAAGGAGGAGGATCGCCATCCGGATGAGGAGGAGGAGGATGTTCTCGAGCTTCAGGCGGGAGCGCGTCTTCTGCATCGCGACGAGGAGGAACTCCATCGCCGCCCACTTCACGCGCTTGTAACGCTTCTGGAAGATGAGGTGGATGAGGATCGGGATCGCGAGCGTGGCGAGTCCCCAGAGATAGAGCGGCGAGAACCAGCTCACGAGATCGCCTCTCCCGCTCGCGCGGCGAGATAGGTCGAGAGCGCCACGTCGAGCGGTTCGTCCGACTGGATTCGCTTGTAGTCGATCCGGTGCTTCAGGCAGTGGGCGCGCAGGTCGCGCAGGAATCGGTTCACTTCCTCCAGGTAGGCTTTCCGAACCGCTCGCGGGTTGGCGAGGATTTCGGGCTTGGCCTCGAGCCCCTCGAAGAGCGTCATCCGCTCGAAGGGGAAGCTCGCCTCGAAGGGATCGAGGATGTGGAAGCAGATGACGTCGTGGCCCTTGTGGCGGAAGTGCCGCAGGCCCTTGACGACGCTGTCGATTCCGTCGAAGAAGTCGGAGATCACGATCACGATCCCGCGTTTCGAAATCCGTTCGGCGACGTCGTGGAAGATCGCCGCCATGTCGGTCTTCGCGACCTTCGAGGCCCGGTCGATTTCGCGGAGGAGGACGTTGATGTGGGACGGGTGGCTCGACGCGCGCACGAACTGGCGGACCTCGTCGTCGAAGAGGGCGAGCCCGACCGAGTCGCGCTGGTTCAAGACCAGGTGGGCGAGAGAGGCCGCGACGTAGGAGGCATATTCGAACTTCGTGACCGGCCCCGAGCCGTAGGCCATCGACTCGCTCATGTCCAGGAGAATATGGAGGGCGAGGTTCGTCTCCTCCTCGTATTGCTTGATGTAATAGCGGTCGCTCTTCCCATAGACCTTCCAGTCCACGTGGCGGATGTCGTCGCCCGGGACGTATTCGCGGTGCTCGGCGAACTCGACCGAGAAGCCGTGGTACGGGCTCTTGTGGAGGCCGGCGATGAACCCCTCGACGATCAGACGCGCCTTGAGCTCCAGGCGGTCGATCTTATTCAGGGTGGCCGGTTCCAAGTACCTTTGGTAGTCTTCCATCGGCGAGCGACTCGGACAGGTGGATGGGGACGGTCTCGATCAGCTTGTCCACGACATGGTCGGAGGAGATCCCCTCCGCGTCCGCGCTGAAGTTCGTGATGATCCGGTGCCGCAGCACGGGGTGCGCGACCGCCCGGACGTCCTCGGGGGAGACGTAGTAGCGCCCGAACAGGATCGCGCGGGCCTTCGCGCCGAGCACGAGGTACTGGCTCGCCCGCGGCCCGGCGCCCCAGCTCACCCATTGCCGGATGTAGTCGGGGGCCTGGGGGTTCGTGCCCCGGGTCATCCGCGCGAACTGCATCGCGTAGTGGAGGACCTCGTCGGAGACCGGGACCCTGCGCACAATCGACTGGAGGTCCATGATCTCGCGCCCGGTGAGCACCTCCCCGACCTCGGCCAGGCCGCCTCCGGTCGTGCGCTTCAGGATGTCGAGCTCCTCCCCTTCCTCCGGGTAGTCCACGAAGATGTTGAACATGAACCGGTCGAGCTGCGCCTCGGGCAGGGGATAGGTCCCCTCCTGCTCGATCGGGTTCTGCGTGGCGAGCACGAAGAAGGGCTCCTCCAGGGGGTGCTTCACGCCGCCCGCGGTCACCTGGTGCTCCTGCATGGCCTCCAGGAGCGCGGCCTGGGTCTTCGGGGGCGTCCGGTTGATCTCGTCCGCCAGGATCACGTTGGCGAAGATGGGGCCCCGGAGGAACTTGAACGCGCGCTGCCCGGTCGCGCGGTCCTCCTGGATCACCTCGGTTCCGGTGATGTCGGAGGGCATAAGGTCCGGGGTGAACTGGATGCGGCTGAAGGAAAGCGAGAGGCACCGCGCGACCGTCGAGATGAGGAGGGTCTTCGCGAGCCCCGGGACGCCCACGAGGAGGCAGTGGCCGCGGGAGAAGATCGCGATCAGGAGCTGGTCGATCACCTTCTCCTGGCCGACGATGATCTTGCCGATCTCGCGCTTCAGTATCTCGTGACCGCGCTTGAGGCGCCCCACGGCCTCGAGATCGGCGTCGGACAAAGGTTGAGTCGCTCGCATCGGCTTTGCCATCGTCACGTAGCTCTCCACTTCCGCATCCCGTTTTGACGTTCACGTTCACGTTCACGTTCACGTTCACGGTCACGGTCACGTTCACGGTCCACGATCACGGCCCCTCTCCCACGAGTACCGACAGTTGCTCCTCCGTCGCCGAGACCACGAGCCTCTCCGCGTATTCGCCGAGCTCCACGCGCGCCTCGGCCCCGCACGCGCACTGAATCCGCTCGACCGGACCGGACCGTCCCCAGAGCGAATGGACCCTGCCGCACTCACAGCGGTAGGGACGGTGCGCCTGGAGCGCGACGAGGTTTCCGAAGGGAAGGCCCGCCGGGTGATCCAGGGCGTCGAGGATCTTCCCCGTCTCCCGGGAGTGCTGGAAGAGGACCTCCTTCCCGTCCGCGTCGCGACCCGGGACGTAGACAAGGCGCCGGCCCACCGCGCCCCGGGCCCGAGGCAGCCCGCCACCGGCCGGCGCGCGCCAGGCCAGAACCCGCTCCTCCTCCCGGGCGCCGAGCTCCACGGCCGCGGTCGCAAGCCCGGAGAGGTAGGCGCCTCCTCTCTCGTCTGTCCCCAAGAAGTAGCGGAAGTCGTCGTTCGCCCGGCGCTCCCAGAGGCCGGCCCGGAGAACCGCCGCGCCGGTTTCCGGATCGAACACCCGCAGCGCCCCCGAGGGGACGTCCGTGGGGAGGAGGAAGAGGAGGTCGTCCGAGACGACGGGCGGAGAGAGCACCCAGGGAACGGGGAGCGGCCTCTCGGCCGGATTCTCGTAGGTCTTCTGGATCTGCTTCCCCTCGTGAGAAGCGGCATAGGGGCGCAGCCAGAGGATCCGCCCCGTCGCCACGTCGAGCGCGGCCGCGACGCCGAGGTTGGTCGAGACGTAGAGAGTCCCCCCATCTTCCGCGAGCGGGCCGACGAGAGGCGGCATCGGCCGCGTTTCGTTCTCGCCACGCGGCGACGACTCGACCACCGAGCAGAGGTAGCGCTCCCAGAGGAGTTCTCCCGTGCCCAGGTCGAAGGCGAAGACGCGTACCTCCGTGTCCTGCTTCGAGGTCGTGCCGGCGATCGCGACCACCCTTCCGGCCACGACCGGCGGGCCGACCAGGAACGTGTCGGAGAGAACGCTCTGCCCGGCGGCGCCCGGGGACGGGGCCCGCCAGAGCTCGCGCGCCTTGCCTCCGTCACCCCCCCCGGCATCGAACGCGACGAGCGAGCTTGCCGGGTAGGCCGACTGGAGGTCTCGCATGCCAGCCTTGTTGTCGCGAAACGAATCGAAGACGGCGAGACAGACGCCGAAGGCCACCGTAGCGCCGTAGACGGGGTCCTGGGCGCTCTCCAGCCGTATCGTCGGCGCCTCGCCGCCCTTCACGGCCCAGACGAGCTTCCCTGTGAAGAGGTCCCAGGCGGCCGCACCCGACTGCCCGGCAAGGTAGACCCGCCCTCCCTGCACCGCGGGGAGGTAGGGATACGGCGCTGGGATGCGGGGCGGGGTCAAGCGCCGCCAGTACTGGGCCGGGAACGCATCCGCGATCCGGACCTGCCAGAGCTCGCGGAGCGGCCCGCCGAAATCGGCGACCGGACCGCAGTCCGCCGCGTTCGCCCGCCCGCGCGGCTCGCCCGCAAGCGTTGCGGCGAGGGCGGCTTCGAGCTCCCGTTCGATCGCCTGGACGAGGGGCTCCTCGCGCCCTCCGATCGTGATCTTCGTTTCCGGGTAGAGGCGCCGGGCCTCGCTCGCGAGTTCCTCCAGGAGACGGATCCTCCCGGTGCGCGCGTGGCAGAAGGCGAGGCCCGCCAGGACAAGACCCGCCTCGACGCCCGTCGCGCTTCCCATGTCGGGATAGAAGCGGCGGAGCCGCCGCCAGGCCGCCTCCGCCGCCCGCGCGTCGCCCGCCTCCAAGAGGAGCGTGGCCGCCATGTGGAGGGCGCGAGGGCCGTAGCTCGTGAGCAGGAACTCGCCCGCCACCCCCAGGAGCGCCGATGGATCCCGGTCGCGCGCGGCCTGTTCGAAGGGGCGGCGAGCGACGGGGTCGTGCAGGGCGCGATAGGCGGCGAGCCCTTCCGCGGGGAGCCGGACGATCTGGCGGAGGGCGTACTCTGCCGCCCCGACGTAGACCGTGTCCCAGGCCGCCGCCGGACCGCCGCCAAGGAGCGGCCCCGCCCTCTCGACCTCGCGATAGAGCCCGACCAGCCCTTCTTTCTCGACGACCGCCGCGGCCCGCTCGACCTCTTTCACCGCGACGGGGACCATCCCCTCCGGGTCCGGTCCGAGCGCCACCAGGACGTACCGCTCGCCCCGGGCGCCCTCGTGGACTTCCAGTTCTCCGCGGCGATCCAGGGCGGCCCCTATGGCCCGGACGAGGGGCGCGGGATCTTCCACGGAGCAAAGAACGAGGCCCTTCTCCCTCTCCTCCTCCGCGAGAACCGCCTGGTACTCCTGGACGCACTCCGGCCATCGGTCCGCGAGCTGATACCTGAGCGCCTCGTCCAGGCGCCCCCGGACGCGCTCGTCGGCGACCGGAACATCGATCTTCTCGGCTCCGGGAACGCGCGGCGCGACAAGGGCCGCGAGCAGGACGAGGAAGAGACCGCGCGATCCGATCCTTTGCTTCCCCCCCCACGGCGCGAGCTCGGCGATCATCGTCGCTCCGGCCATCCTGGCCTCCGCTCCTCCCCGAGGGGGCTTCGCCCCCTCGGCCTCCCCCAAGCGCCATCCTGGCGCCCCCCGGAAAGTCTCGCTCCTCCCGCTCCCGCACTTCGCGAGCAAGTTCCTCCTCTGGTTCCCCTCGGACCCGCGCCTGCCGGTCCTCATAAATGAATAAGGTGTTTCAGGATACGTGCGGTCATCCCGCGTGTCAAACCCCGGGGTTGAGGCCGCTGAAGAAGGGGGCTCGCTGACGGTTTGCTCCGCCCGCCGCTCGTCGTTCTTCGTGGGGGGGATTCCTGCGGTCGGTTCAGGCTGGCAAGAGGAT
>JACQVV010000040.1 GCA_016209595.1 Planctomycetota bacterium | reverse complement strand
GGGAGCGATTTCGGCCGAGATCGAGGCGCGAGGGCGCCAGGCGTAGCCCTGCTACGCCGCGCCCGAGCAACGAAGAGATCGGCCGAAAGCGCCCCGCGCAGCCCGAATGGCTTTCCGCGACAGGCTGCTAGCCCTTCGCCTCGCTCGTCACACACAGTTCGCCGGCGAAGCTGTACGGCGGCCAGGGTCCGCTCCAGGCGAGGCGGATGCCGCGCTCCTTGGCCCGCCTGTGGAGGCGAACCATGGCGCCCCGCAAGCGGTCGCCGGCCGAGCGAGGCACGAGGCAGGCGAGGTTCGCGACGATCGTCTCGCCCTCTCCGGCTCCGAGGTTGCGCAGGGGAAGCGCGGCGACCTCCTCGGCTTCCCGGCCGAGCCGCGAGGCGAGGTCCTCGGCAAACGCCTGGGCGGCGAGCTCGCGACCCTGCCGCTCCTCTTTCTCTCGCAGCCGTTCCCGGAGGTACGTTGTCCCGTCCTGGGGTCCCGACCCGGAGGTCCGTACGCGCTCGGGTCGCCCGGGTTCCGCAGAGATATACGCCTTGACCGACCACTCCACGCGGCCGTCGAGGCGCTGGAGCGCGTCCTCGAGGGCATCCCGGCGCTCGGAGAGGACTCGCTCGACCTTCGCGAGGCTCCGGAAGAGCGTCCCGAAGCGGCACGGCACGACGGCCGTCTGTTCGAGCGCCGCGAGGAGAACGGCGTTGTGCCTCCGGGCCCGCTCGGTGAGCCAGGCGATGTCGGCCGTCTTGGTCGCGAGCGGGCCCTCCTCGTAGTCCTTCGCCGGGACCTTGCTCGCGAGTGCCCCGACCTCGCCCTCCCCGAGCCACTCGACCGGCGTGTTCCTCTCGATGCCGCCCTTGGGGAGGCGTGACGCGGGGGCGCAGAAACCGTAGACGTAGAAGAGCCGTGCGGTATCCCCGCTTCGCAGCTTGGACTTGAACTTGAACTTTTGCCGGCTCGTGCCGTTCTTCATCGAGACCTCCTCCACTCGGCGAGGGCGGCCTCGAAGTCGGCCCGGCGGATCGCGAGCGAGGCCGGGTCGGGTTCCCCGCCCCGTTCTCGGGCCAGGTCGAGCACGCGCCCGATGGCGAAGATCGCCGCCCGGCGACAGATCCCCTCGACATCGGCCCCGCTCGCCCCGGCGGAGTCCCCTGCCAGCCGGTCGAGGTCCACGTCGGGCGCGAGCGGCCGGCCGCGGGTGTGAATCCCGTAGATCGTGCGAAGCGCGGCGGGCTCCGGGAGCGGGACCTCGATCGTCCGCTCGAAGCGTCCGGGACGAAAGAGCGCCGGGTCGAGGAGATCGGGTCGGTTCGACGCTCCCAGCACGAAGACTCCCCGGAGTTCCTCGATCCCGTCCATCTCGGCGAGGAACTGGCCGACGACGCGCTCGGCGACGTGGCTGTCGGAACCCGCTCCCGAGCGCCGGGGGAGGAGCGCGTCGATCTCGTCGAAGAAGACGATAGAAGGGGCGACCGCGCGCGCCTTGCGGAAGACCTCGCGCACGGCGCGCTCCGACTCCCCGACGTACATCGAGAGAAGCTGCGCCCCCTTGACCGAGATGAAGTTGACCCCGCTCTCCCCGGCGAGCGCCCGGGCGAGCAGGGTCTTCCCCGTCCCCGGCGCCCCGGCCAGCAGGAGCCCGCGCGGCGGCGAGAGGCGTGCCCCTTCGAAGAGCGCGGGGTGGGAGAGCGGCCACATCACGGCCTCGGTGAGAGCGCGCTTGGTCTCCTCGAGCCCCCCCACGTCCTCCCAGCGCACGCCGGGCACCTCGGTGAAGATCTCCCGGATCGCGGAAGGCTCGACCTGCCGGAGCGCCTCCTCGAAATGGGCCATCCCGACGCTGAGAGACTGGAGCCGGGCCATCGGGATCTCCTCGACCCCTGGGCCGAGGTCGGGGACGAGCGTCCGCAGGCAGACCATCGCCGCCTCCCGGCAGAGCGCGGCGAGATCCGCGCCGACGAAGCCGTGGGTGACCGCCGCGAGGCGCGCGAGGTCCACGTCCGGGTCGAGCGGCATTCCCCGCGACTGGATTTCCAGGACCTGGAGGCGGCCCCGCGCGTCGGGGATCGGGATCTCGATCTCGCGGTCGAACCGCCCCGGACGCCGGAGCGCCGGGTCGAGGGAGTCGGGGATGTTCGTGGCCCCGATGACAATGACCTGCCCCCGGCCCGCCAGGCCGTCCATGAGGGCGAGGAGCTGGGCGACGACCCGCTTCTCGACGTCGCCCTGGACCTTTTCGCGCTTGGGCGCGATGGCGTCGATCTCGTCCAGAAAGACGATGGCGGGCGGGTTCTTCGCCGCCTCCTCGAAGATCTTGCGGAGCTGGGCCTCCGACTCCCCGTAGAGCTTGTGGATGATCTCGGGGCCGTTCACGGCATAGAAATGGGCGTCCGCCTCACTCGCCACGGCCCGCGCGATCAGCGTCTTCCCGGTCCCCGGCGGCCCGTGGAGGAGGATGCCCTTGGGAGGGGCGATCCCCAGGCGGGCGAAGACGTGCGGGTACTTGAGCGGAAGCTCGATCATCTCCCGGATGCGGTCGAGCGGACGCCCCAGGCCTCCGATGTCCTCGTAGGTGATGCGGGATCGATCCGCCGGTTTCCCGGCTCCCTCCTCGATCGAGAGCAGCGTCTCGCGGTGCACGACCACGACCCCCTTGGGTCTCGTCGCCGTGACGCGAAAGTCGAGCCAGCGGCTCCCGAAGAGGGTCGCGCGCACCCGGTCCCCCTCCTGGACGGGCAGCCCATCGAGGAGGCTCGCCACGTACTCCTTCTCCCGCGGGGCGACCTCGGAGTCGAGGGGCGCGAGCGCGATCCGCTCGGCCGGGCGCGCGGCCGCCGGCCGGACCTCGACCTTCTCTCCGAGGGCGCAGGAAGCATTCTCGCGCACGAGGCCGTCCACCTGAACGAGGCCGCGCCCGCGCTCTCCGTGGAACGTCGGCATGGCCCGCGCGTAGGCCGCGCGCTTCCCGCGGATCTCGAGCACTCCGCCGATCTCCAGGCCCAGGGCGGAGAGGGACTCCGGGTCAACGCGGGCCACGCCCCGGCCCACGTCCTTCGAAAGCGCCTCGGCAATGGTGAGCTGGAGGGCGAGGCTCATCGCCGCTCGCCCCCGCCGGCGCTTTGCTCTTTGTCCTCCCCTTGTTTGGCGAGGCGGACCTCGAGAATCCCGTTGGCGTAGGAATAGGAGAGCTGCCGGCCGTCGAACGACCCCGGGAGGAGGACTTCCTTGCGGTACTTCCTGTCCTTCCCCGACGCCGCCAGGACGAGGACGTCCCCCGCGAGCTCGACCGCGATCTCGTCCTCGGTCACGCCGGGCATTTCGGCGACGACGAGGACCCGGTCGGGCTCGTCGAAAATGTCCACAAGCGGCTCGCGCTCCTCGGCCACCGCCGGGCCGCCGGCCGCGTCGCGGCGCAGATTCCCGAAGGGGACGACCGATGGAGCCCGGTCCTGGCCCCCGAGGCGGAACGAAAACCCGTAGACCCCTTTGAGAGATTTCCCGCCGAACTCTCCTTCGCGGCGGACTTCCCCCTCGTCTCCCGCGAGCTCCCCCATCTTCTCGATCAGCCGGCCGAGATCCTGGAAGACCCCTCCCAGCCCCAGGCCGAAACCGGCTCCGCTTTTGCCCTTGTCCTTCGCTGCCATCGACGCCCTCCTCTCGATCTCGTTACTGCGTCCGGCCAGTCCTAGGACCTTCCGCCGCCGCGCCGAACGGGAGCCTGTGGATCAGGAACTCGATCGCGATGTTCTGCGGCAGGAGGTGATGCACCTGGTGGAGCATTCCCACGAAGAGGATCCCCGTCTCGCCCTCCATGAGCGTCTCGTCGATACGCCTCGCGATGAACAGGTCGCGCCGGGCGAGGATCGAGGCCGCCCCGTCCCCGCCGTTCCCTGCCCGCTCGCTTGTCTCCGGACAGGCGGCCCCGGCGAGCTGGCGCCGGGCCAGGGCGTACTCCTCGACGAGAAGCTCCGGGGACTCCGTCCCGATGAGCACCGCCCCACGTTCCACGAGGCGGAGAACGATCTGGTGGTTCCGGCTTCCCGCCTCGGCAAGATCGCGGACGATCGTTCCTTCCGAGCCGCAGACGGGGAGGCCATCCTGGTAGAGTTTCACTCGGCGCCAGTCGAGATGGAGCCATTCGATCCTCGCCTCGATGCCCCGCCACATCTCCTCGACCGCGCGCCGGTGGCGCTGCCACCCGCCCGTGCCGCAGCGGGCCCGGTAGGCGAGGCTCACGACCCCGGCGAGCGAGCCCATGTCCGCCGGGGTATGAACGACGGGCACGAGGATCAGCCGTCGCATCGCGTCGAGAGCGCCTCCCGGACGACCTCCAGGATCACGTTGGTCATGACGGGCTTCGCCACGTAGTCGTACGCTCCCAGCTCCATGGCCTGGCGGGCGGTATCCGGATCGCCGTACCCCGTCACGATGACGACGGGGAGATCCTTCTTCAGGGCGTGGATCGTCTCCAGAAGGGAGATCCCGTTCGCGTCGGGCATCTCGAGATCGAGCAGCACGAGGTCGACCCCGTTCCGCTCGACGGCCGCCAGGCAAGTGGCGCCACCCTCGGCGGTGAGGACCCGATAGCCCGCCCGGATGAGGATTCGTTCGACTAGGGCTCGGACCGCGGGATCGTCGTCTACGGTCAGGATCGTGCCTCGCGACTTGGCTCCCGCCGGAACCGCGCGCATCTCTCCCCTTTCGGGCACCTCGGGCGCTTCGACGTCTCTCATCACACATCCTCCGGGGAAGGGAGCCGCCTCCGCCCCCTCGCCAACGACAAGCGGTTCAGCATTTTTCGTACCGGGACGCCTCCGGCCTGCCGAGCCCGGAGTTTCCGGCCGCTTCTTCCCTGGTTCCGCTTTCCCGGATCCGCGTTTCGAGGGTGTCGGTTCCACCACGCCGGCAGCGAATGTGGAACGAACTCCCCTCCGCGGTCGCTGGTGAACGGGCTCCAGATTCCGCGTTCCGCTTTCCGCGTTCCGCATTTGGAAGCGGCACGCTCCTTGCGGGGCGATTCCCCGTCGGCTCGGGCACGTCGCCCGCGCGAATCGCTGGACCCTGAAGATAGGAGGTGGAGTTGCATGGCACAGGTCGCCAAATCGACCGACTCGTCAAGCCTGGCGGAGGTCGTCGACCGCATCCTCGACAAGGGGATCGTGATCGACTTGTGGGCGAAGGTCTCTCTCGTGGGGATCGAGCTCCTCTCCATCGAAGCGCGAGTCGTCGTCGCGTCGGTCGAGACCTACCTCAAGTACGCCGAGGCCATCGGGCTCACGGCGACGGCGGCGGCGCCCGCCGCGTAGGCAGTGATCGCACCGGCGGGGCGGGGGCGGGACCCCCGCCCCGGCCTCCCGGGCGTTCCCGTTGCGCGGGGACGTCCGGGCGCCGGTCCGGCAGCGGGGAATCAAGCGAGAACCATCAACACGGAGGGCCGCAGACAGATGACAAACGAGAACGGGGAGTTCCAAACGGGTCCGGGCGACGACCTCGCCCGGCTGGAGGAAGAGATCGTCCGGGCAGGGAATGCCCGGTGCGAGGAAATCCGGCAGAGGACACGCGAGATGCGCTCCTTCCTGGCGGAGTCGGCCTCCAGACGGCGGGAGGAAGCCGGGCGTATGCGCGAAGGGCTTTCCCGCTTCATGGGACGGCTGCGTCAGTTCGGCAGCGAGCTCGCGGCGGGCGGCCGGCACTTCCGGGCGGCCACGAGCAAGCGCCTCGCGGCCCGGCCCGCCGGCGCTCGGCCTCATCCGTGACAGCCCCAGCCCTCACGGACCACATGAGGATCGCCACGCCAATACCGACGGCGCTCTGCCTCAAGCCGCGGAGTGGATTCGTCGCCACGACGCAGGTGAAGGAGATCACGGAGCGGGCCCTCCTGTACCTGCGCGCGGGGTATGCGGTCCACTTCTCCGGGCCTGCCGGGACGGGGAAGACCACGCTCGCCATGCACGTCGCGGCGAGCTTCGGCCGCCAGGTCGTTCTGATCCACGGGGACGACGAGTTCGCCACGAGCGACCTCGTCGGCGAGAACTG
The DNA here is from genome assembly GCA_016209595.1 of Planctomycetota bacterium. Taxonomy (GTDB): domain Bacteria; phylum Planctomycetota; class JACQVV01; order JACQVV01; family JACQVV01; genus JACQVV01. The sequence continues at coordinate 12,079 of JACQVV010000040.1, read as the reverse complement.
CGGCTACCATCGGAGCAGGCTCGTCGACAACTACGTCCACTCGGTGATGAGGACCGAGGATCGCCTCCAGCGGGAGTGGGTCGACAACCGCCTCACGAACGCCGTGAAGCACGGGTTCACCTTGGTCTACGACGAGTTCACGCGCTCGCGCCCCGAGGCCAACAACGTCCTCCTCGGGGTCCTGGAGGAGCGCGTGCTCGACCTGCCCCGGGGCCGCTGGGAAGAGCCCTACCTCCGCGTCCATCCCGAGTTTGGCGCCATCTTCACCTCCAACCCGGACGAATACGCCGGGGTACACAGGACCCAGGACGCCCTCCTCGACCGCATGATCACGATCCGCCTGGACGAGGTGGACCGGGACTGTGAGGTGGAGATCGTCGCCGCCCGGTCGGGCATCCCCGAGAACGATGCGAAGAAGATCGTGGACCTCGTCATCGCCTTCCGGGAGCTCGGCGTCCGGAACCACCGGCCGACGATCCGGGCCTCGCTCATGCTGTCGCGCCTCGTCCGAATGTCGGGGGCGCGACCCGAGGCGAGCGACCGGCGCTTCGTGGAGATCGCGAAAGACGTGCTCTCCGGCGACACCCTCAAGGTGACGCGCGACGGGAGGTCCGTCGGCGGGGAGGTCGTCGAGGAGCTCGTGCGCCGCGTGTGCGGCCCATAGGAGAAGGGACGAATGCCTACAAGAAGAAGGGTCGCGAGGAAGCCGCCGCCGGTGACCCTCGCCCACCGCCGGACGAGAACGGTCTACGGGACGTTCATGGAGCTCGCCTTCCTCGCCCTCCACAGGCAGAGACTCCTCACAGAGCAGCGGTCGGCCGCTTGCCGCACCGCGGAGATCGACCGGACCATGGCCGACATCGAGCGCCAGACGGCGTTCCTCCTCCGCTGCGCGGAGACGGGGGACCCCGCCCTCCTCGCGCGCCTGGCGGAGCGGTCTCGCCCGCTGAAGCTCCCGGGCTTCCGGGAAGAGGAGATGCGCTACTAATGCCGGAGACGCTGGCGAGAGAAGAGATCTCCACGACGGCGCCCACCGCGCCGCGCTACTACCTCTATGCCGTGACCCGCGCGGACACGATGTTCGACCCCGATCTACTTCCGGGAGTCGCCGCCTCTCCCGCGGCCTCGCCGGCTCCCGTCGAGGTCCTCGTCGAGGGCGGGCTCGGGGTCCTGGTGAGCCCCGTCCCGGCGGCGCGGATACGCCCCGAACGCCGGAACCTCGCCGCTCACCAGGGGGTCCTGCGGGCTCTCGCCGGGGCCGGGGAGCCCTCGCTCCCGGTGAGCTTCGGCGTGATGGCGCCGGCCCGCACGGAGCTCCGGGCGCTGGTCCGCGCCAACCACGACGCGCTCCTCGCGGAGCTCGAGCGGATCGGCGGCATGGTCGAAATGGGGCTCTTCCTCCGCTGGGACGTGCCCAACGTGTTCGAGTTCCTCCTGGATGCGAATCGCGAGCTCGCGCTCTGCCGCGACGAGCTCCTCGCGAAACCCGGCGGCCCCTCCCACCACGAACGGATCGAGATGGGCCGGATGTTCGAGGCGGTCCTTCAGGGAGCCCGGGAGGGCCACCGGGCGGTTCTCTCGCGGGCGCTCGCCGGCGCGGTCCAGGAGATCGCGAGCGACCCTCCCCGCGACGAGAGGACGATCCTCTCTCTCGCTTGCCTCGTCGATCGCGACGGGGAGGCGGCCTTCGAGAAGGCCGTCCTCGCCGCCGCCGAGCTCTTCGACGACAACTATTCGTTCGACTATAGCGGCCCCTGGCCTCCCTTCCACTTCGTCCGCGTCTCGCTCGGCGAGCCGGGCTGACCCGGAGGTGGTCCCCCATGTTCCTCCTCGACGACATCCTTCTCGCCCCCGCTCGCGGCTTCCTCTCCGTCGTCCGCGAGATCCACGGGATGGCCGACTCGGAGCTCCACGACACCCGGCCGGCCGTCCAGGACCTCCAGGAGCTCTATATGCGCCTGGAAACCGGCCAGATCACGGAAGAGGAGTTCGCGCGGCGCGAGGCGGAGATCCTCGCCCGCCTCGATCTTGCCGGCCGGGATGGGGGACCGCCCGGGGAAGCCGCCGCCTGACGGGCGGCGCGAGCTCCGTGGTCGCGAGTCTGGAGGCATTCCTCGACCGGCCCCTCGTTCTCGTCGGCGGCAAGGGAGGTGTGGGGAAGACGACCGTGGCGGCGGCGCTCGCCCTCACGCTCGCTTCCCGGCGGCCCGACCGGCGCGTCCTCCTCCTCTCGACCGACCCCGCTCCTTCCGTCCGGGACGCCCTCGCCGGCGAAACCCTCGGGGATCTTCCGAACCTCCGAGTCATCGAGCTCGACGCCCAGGCCTCGTTCTCTCGGTTCCGCGCCCGCCATCGCGAGGGGCTCCGCGAGATCGCGCTCTCCGGGACCTTCCTCGACGAGGCCGACGTGGAGAGGTTCCTCGATCTCGCCGTCCCGGGCCTCGACGAGATCGCGGCCCTCCAGGCGATCGAGGAGTTTATCGAGTCCGGCAAGCTCGACCACCTCGTCGTGGACACCGCTCCGGCGGGCCACACGCTGCGCCTCCTCGCGCTGCCGGAGGCGATCCAGACATGGCAGGACGCGCTCGAAGGACTCTCCGCCAAGCACCGGCTGCTCGCCGCGACCTACGGGAGCGGTGCTCTCGCCGGTGAAGGCGACCGGCTGATCGGGGAGCTCGCCTCGACCGCCACCGAAGCGCGCCTCCTCCTCGCCGACCCGGACCGCACGTCCTTCCTCCTCGTCACGAACCCCGACCCCCTCTCGGTCCGGGAAGCGGGGGAGTTCCTCGCGGTCCTCCGGGAGATCGAGGCCCCCGCGCCGCTCCTTGTCGTGAACCGGGTGACACCGCAGAACGAGACCTGCGCCCTCTGTACCGCGAGGCGGAGCTCCGAGCGGCCCTGGATCGCCCTTCTCCGGCGAGAGCTCGGCCCCGCCGCGGTCGAGATCCCGTACGGACCGATCGAACCCAGGGGAACCGAGGCGCTGCTTGCCGTGGGCAACCTTCTTCTGGGGGAGGAGAGCGTCCCTCCGGCAGAGACGCGCGACCGGAGAGCAGACGCCCCGAGGCCGTTCCTCCAGCCTCCGGTCTCCAGCCTGCAGCCTGCCTCATCCAGCCTCCAGCCTCACCTGGATCCAGGTCCCGCCCGACTTCTCCTGGTCTGCGGGAAGGGGGGCGTGGGAAAGACGACCGTATCCTCTGCGCTCGCCCTGTCGCTCGCCCGGCTCCGCCGGGAGCGCGTTCTCCTCTTCTCGATCGACCCGGCCCACTCGCTGTCGGGCGCCCTGGGCGTCCGGATCGGGCCCACCGTCCGAGAGATCGAGACGGGCCTCTCGGCGGTGGAGGTGGACGCCGGGGCGTGCATGGACGAGCTCCGGGGGGAGTACCGGGGGGAGATCGAGGAGTCCTTCGCTTCGTTCTTCGGCACGCGCTCCCTCGACGCGAGGATTGACCGGGAGGCGATGGAGCGCCTGATCGATCTCGCCCCGCCCGGCCTCGACGAGATCATCGCGTTCTCGGAGCTCGCCCGCCACATGGACGAAGGGCGCTTCGGCCGGTTCGTCGTGGACACGGCCCCGACCGGACACTTTCTCCGGTTTCTCGAGCTCCCCGGCACGATCCGCGCATGGTTCTCGAGCATCTTCGAGATCCTCCTTCGCTACCGGAACACCCTTCGCCTTCCGCGGGTCCAGGCGCGTCTGGTCAAGCTCTCCCGGAGAGTCAGGGCGCTCCAGGCGGCGCTGGCCCATCCGGACGACGCGGGGCTCGTCCCCGTGGCCATCCCGACGGCCCTCTCCTTCGAGGAGACGAAGGACCTCCTCGCACGCGCCCGGGAGCTCGGGCTCGACGCACGCTTCGGCGTCCTCAACCGGACGGTGGCGACCGGCGACGGCTGCCCGCTCTGCGAGCGGCGAGCCCTCGACTCCTACGAGTTTCACGAGCGGTATCTCGCGGCCTTCCCGGGCACCCTCTTCATGCAGTTGGAAGAACGCGGACACAGCCCCATCGGCGTCGAGGAGCTGGGTGAAATCGGAATTGGACTCTTCGCATAGGAGGACGAGGGATGGCGAGGGCGGATCCGGAGCGCGCATGCGCGACCCCGAACAAGGTCCGGTTGCGGGTGGGGCCGGGAAAGAGCGCGTCGCTCTGCGACGCGCTCGACAGCCTCCTCGACACGGGCGCCGTGGTGTCCGGCGACCTCCGGATCCGGGTTGCCGACGTGGACTTGATCTACGTGGCGCTCGAGCTCGTCGCCTGTTCCTGGGAGACGGCGATGGGACCGGGATCCACGGTCGGGCTCGAACGATGAAGAAAAAAAAGACGGCGGACATCGACCTCGACCCCGACGACGTCCGGCGGGGCCTGGGCCAGCTCGTCCTCACGCTGGTCGAGCTCCTGCGCGAGCTCCTCGAGCGCCAGGCGCTCCGGCGGGTCGCGGCCGGCACGCTCACCGCGGCCCAGGTCGAGCGGCTCGGGCGGGCCCTCTCGGCCCTCCGGAACGAGATGGACACGCTCCGGCAGCACTTCGGGCTCTCCGAGGAAGACCTCAACCTCGACCTCGGACCGCTGGGGAAGCTCCTCTGATGGGGCACGGCCGCGGCCCGGACGGTCGTGTTGGTTCGTCGCCTCAGCGAACGTCGAACTCTGAACGTCGAACTTCGAACATTGAACTTCGACGTTCCATGTTCAACGTTGGATGTTCGACGTTCAACCGTCGGCAGCTGCAAACTTGACTCATGCGTGAAGATCCCCGCACCTCATGGCTGCTAGGGAGACCATACGATGGCGCGAGCGATAGCCCAGTCCGTCGAATCCTCGACGCTGGCCGACATCCTGGAGCGGGTGCTCGACAAGGGGGTCGTCCTCGTCGGCGACATCAAGATCAAACTCGTGGATATCGAGCTCCTGACCATCCAGATCCGGCTCCTCGTCGCCTCGGTCGACAAGGCCCGGGAGCTCGGCATCGACTGGTGGCGCCGGAACCCCGATTTTCATGGAAACGGCACCCCCGGCCTGCGGGACGAAGCGGTCGAGGCATTGCGAAAACGGGTCGAGGAGCTCGAACGCCGCGGGGGCTAGTCTGGGAATTCGCGGTTTTCGCCCGCACGGTCCCATTTGACGGTCACGGTCACGGTCACGGTCACGGTCACGGTTGACGGCCACGGTCCACGGTCCACGGTTACGGGTCGTGATCGTGTTCCGTGAGCGTGATCGTGATCGTGTTCCGTGACCGTGACCGTGTTTCGTGACCGTGACCGTGACCGTGGGGTAGAAAAACGCGAAACTTTAGCCTAATCCCCCGCCACCCGCGGCAGGAAGATCTTCATCGTCGTCCCCAGGCCCGGCTCGCTGTAGACGCGGATGTGGCCCCCGCTCCGCCGGACGATCCCGTAGACGGGCGCGAGCGGCGTGAAAGGATCGAACAGGCGCGAGCGGGCCGCGGGATCCATCCCCGGACCGGTGTCGGTCAGCGTGAGGAGGACATGGGGTCCCGGGACGACTCCCGGATGGTTCCTGGCGTAGTCGGAGTCGAGCTCGACGTTCGATGTTTGCAGGACGAGATGTCCCCCCGACGACATCGCCCCGCGGGTGTGCGACGCGAGGAGCGAGAGGACCTTCGCGAGCGCGCCGGGGTCGGCCAGGACGGTTCCGGTTCCCGGGTCGAGCTTGAGGACGAGGAGGACCTGCTCCCCCAGGGCCTGGCGAAGATCGGGCGCGAGATCCTGGACCAGGCTGCCCAGGTCAAGGACCCGCGGCTCGAGCGGCTGCCAGCCGCCCGAGGCCAGGAGCTCCGCGGCGAGACGCAAGGCGCGCTCGGCCGCCTGGCGGATCTCCTGGAGATCCACGTGTCCCGGCTGGCCGGGCGGCACACGTTCCGCGAGACGCGCGGCCGCCGCCTCGATCGCGAGGAACAGGTCGCCGAAGTCGCCGGCGACCGTCCCGGCCAGGCGCCCTACAACCTCCATCCTCCCCGCCCGATCGCTCACCTCCCGCCGGGACTCGAGGGACTCCTCCGCCACACGGCGCCGTATCCAGGCCGCCAGAACGTCGGCCACCGATTGAAGGAAGCCGACCTCCCGGGCGCCGAACTCGCCGGGTCGGGCGGCGAGCGCCCCAAGAACCCCGAAGGGCCCGGCGGCTCCCGGGACTATCACGGCCACCCCGCCGCCCGCCGCGGGTCCCTCGCCCGGCGCCGCCGCCGCGAAGCGGGTCTCCCGTGCGAAGTCCTCGACGACGACGGTAGCGCTGCTCCGGATCGCGAGCTCCGCCAGGGTACGGAGTCGGATCCCGGGCGAGGCGACCTCTCCGCCGGTAGGACGCCAGGCCGCGACCGCCCTGTCGCCGAGGAACCCTTCGGGTCGAAGTTCAAAGACGGCGCACTCCTCGCACGAGAGCGCCTCGGCCACGATCCGCACGATCCGATCCAGAAGCTCGTCGAAGGGCGCCCCTCCGAGGGCGGCCAGGGCGATCTCGGCGACTGCCGCCTGCTGCCGGGACCGCCTTTGGAGCTCGCTCTCCAGTCGCGCGAGCGAGCCGCCCAGGCCCCGGCGGAGAAACGAGAGCCCCGTCGCAATCTTCTTCTGGATCCAACGCATTGCCGCCAAGTCCTCTCCCGTGCGATGTCACGCGCGTGGTGGGCGCTTCTCGTCCTCGACCCGTTCGTCCGGGCGAAGGAGGCGCCGGCTGACCTGTCCCTAGCATCCCCCGTGCCCCGAGACCCGCGCCCCCGGAACCGGCGCCGCGGGCGGGTCTACGGCTCGCCGGCGGGTCACGGAGGCTCCCGGGTACGGAACCCCGCTCCCACTCGGGGCTCTCGCCTGTGGAGCCCGTTCCAGGTTACGATGTCCCGGCTACTCGAGCCCCAGATCCCGGACCTTGGTGAGCACGGTCTTGTAGTCCAGGCCGAGAGTCCTCGCCATCCGGCGCTTGTTCCCCCCGACGTGCTCGAGAACCGACGCGAGGATGCCGCGCTCGATCTGCCGCACGAGACGGGAGAGCAGCGGTTTGTAGGGAAGATTGCCCGCCTCGACGGACTCCCGTGAGAACACCGCCTCCGCCTGGATGACGAAGACCCCGTCGCCGGGCACGGAGCGGATCCTCGAGGTGTGCGAGCCGTTTTCCTGCGATCCGGGCCGGAGTTCTTCGATTCGCCGATCGGCGACGAGCGTCGCGCGCCGGATAACGCTCCGGAGCTCGCGGACGTTTCCCGTCCAGGGATCGGCGAGGATCTCCTCGATCGCCCGCTGACTGAACCCCTCCACCTTCTTGTGGAGCTCCTGGCAGGCCTCCAGGAGGAAGCGGGCCGAGAGGTGGAGGAGGTCCTCCACGCGCTCCCGGAGGGGCGGGATCGCGATCGGGAACTCCGCGAGACGGTGGTAGAGATCGAGGCGGAACTCCCCGCGGTCCACCATGCCCTTGAGAGAGGAGTTCGTCGCCGACACGACCCGAATGTCGAACCGGACGGGCAGATCCGACCCGATCGGGGTCACCTCCCTCTCTTGGAGAGCCCGTAGGAGCTTTCCCTGCATGGGATAGGGAAGGTTTCCGATCTCGTCGAGGAAGAGCGTCCCGCCATGCGCGAGCTCGAACTTGCCCTTCCGGTCGGACGTGGCCCCGGTGAAGCTCCCCTTCTTGAATCCAAAGAGCTCGCTCTCGATCAGCGACTCCGGGATCGCGCCGCAATCGACCGCCACGAAGGGACCGCTCGGGCGTACCGAGACGGCATGGATACGGCGGGCCAGGAGCTCCTTGCCGGTGCCGCTCTCCCCTTCCAGGAGGACCGAGAGGGCTGTCGGCCCCACGCGGTCGATCGTACGGGCCACCGACGCGACCCTCTCGCTCGGGCCCATCATGGTCGCGAGGTACTCCTCCGAGGCGTGGAAGACGAGCTGGCGGGCCTGCCGCCGCGTGCGCACCGCGACCCGGAGCCGATCCAGGAGGTCCTCGCTCCCGAAAGGCTTGGTGATGTAGTCGAAGGCGCCCGCCTTCATGCAGCGGACCGCGGAGCCGACAAGATTCTCGCCTGTCACCATGAGGACCGGGAGCCGCGGCTCGGCACGGGCGAGGCAGGAGAGGAGCCCGATGCCGTCCATGCCCGGGAGCACGATGTCGACGAGCGCCGCGTCGAGGGTATGGAGCGAACTCCCCACCGAGTCCAGGGCGTCCTCGGAGCTCGGGAAGAACTGGAACCTCCAGCCCTCCTCGCGCCGGCACGCTCGCCGAATCAATTCCCACTGGGGCTGGTGGTCCTCGACAACGAGGATGGCACTCCCCCCTACCCCTGCAGTGCCGGCACACTCCGCGCCCATGGCACTCTCTCTCCCTGTACGCCCTTCCCCCCGCAACTCCAGCAAACATGCTAGCGGCGTGCCCGGGACCTTGCAACCCCTTCATGCTCTTCTTTCTCGCCTGCACGGCGAGAAACGACCGTCGCATCCGGCACCCGTGACTCGATATATGGAGTGGACTCCCCTTGCGTCTCCGGGATGGTGGAGTGCACTCCATCTCCGGAACGCTCCGACCGAGCACCCCCCGGCGCCGCCACTCCAAGAAACGGCACGTCGCGCGGGTCGCATGCCTTCGACCGTCCGGCACGGAAGTCGCACTCCGGACAGCAACGGCAGTTCTCCCGGAGCGAGAGAAACGCGGCACCGTGGGCGAGGGAGGGGGCGTGAGAGACGATGAGTGCCGGAGGGGTCAGGCCGTCCAGCGAACCGCGTGTGCTCACGAGCACATTTCGTGTCCCCTGTCCTGTGTGGCGGAGTCTTTCCCATGCCACATCGTTTTCGACCAGGAGCTCGAACTCGTGGAGGCCGGGCAAGGGCTCCACGAGAAATGCCCCGAGCTTTCGGCCGCCGGGCGGCTCGATCGGGTCTTCCGGATCCGGCGGCCGGCTCTCCCCTTCTCCTTCTCCGCGGTGAGGGAGCGGACGGGCGCGCCTCTCGTACTCGAGTCGCTGGCCGATCGAACTCTGGTCCAGGGCCGAGCGATCCACGCGGAGGCCCTCGGTCTCATGCTCTTCCTCGCCTCCCCCTGGATGACCCGCGTCGAGGAGCTCGCCGACCTTGGCCTTTCTCTAGACGATTTCGCGGTCCACGACTCGTTCGAGGGGTTCCTCGCCCTGGTCGGCGCCCGGAACGCTGCTCTCGGCGAAGCGAGCGAGCTCGCCCGCAAACTGGCCCACGAGACAAGGGAGCTCGCCTCCGCCCGCCAGAGGCTTTCCGCCTGCTCGAGCGTGCTCGCAGCCCTTGCCGGATCCCCTTCCCGCGACGAGGCGGCCCGAAAGGTCGCCCATGATTTCAACAACGTGCTCGTCGTCATAGGGGGCGCCGCGGAAATCCTGGCGTCGGAGGATGCCCTTCCAGCCTCCCTCGCCGTCGAGGTCCAGGAGATTCGCAAGGCCTGCGTCCGGGGGGCTGCCCTCACCCGGCTGCTGCTGGCCCCCAACCGCCGGGAGGCCCCGCGACCGAGACCGGTCGACCTCGCCGTGGTGCTGGCCGACCTCTCCTCGATGCTCCGGCGCCTTCTGGGGGAAGAGATCGAGCTCGTGCTCCGCTGCGAGCCCGGCCTGGGCACGATCCAGGCCGACCCCGTCCAGCTCGAGCAAGTGATCGTCAACCTCGCGGTGAACGCCCGCGACGCCATGGCGGGCGGCGGAACGCTCGCGATCGAAACGGCAAGCGCGTCTCCTCAGGACGACCTCCCGCCAATCCGCGACGGACCCCGGGTCGGTCAGCCCCACGTCCGGCGCCCCCTGACCCTGGACGCCCCGGCCTACCCTTGCGTCGTGCTGTCCGCCCGCGACACGGGCTGCGGGATGGGCCCCGAGACCGTGGCCCGGATTTTCGAGCCCTTCTTCACCACGAAGGAGCCAGGGAAAGGCACTGGGCTCGGCCTGTCGATCGTCCACGGCATCGTGACCTCGATGGGCGGCACCCTCTCGGTCGAGACCGAGCCCGGGGCAGGAACGACTTTCACGATCGTCCTCCCCACCGGGCACTAGCCTGGGGTTTCGCGGTTTTCGACCACACGCTTGCCTTTGACGGTCACGGTCACGGTCACGGTCACGGACGACGGTCACGGTCCACGGTCACGGGTCGTGATTGTGTTCCGTGGGCGTGACCGTGGGGCGTGACCGTGGTCGTGTTCCGTGACCGTGACCGTGCTTTTCAGCGACCCTCCTGTGCGGAGGGTAGCAGGAAAACCCGCCACATCCGCCTCCACGGGATGCTCGCTTGAAAAAACCGCGAAACCCCAGACTAGCCGCGCTTCGAGAACGCCACGGGGACGTCTATGTACGTCGTGCCCTCGGTCCGGGTGACCTCCTCGAGGACGATACGGACGACGCCCTCCTTCGCCTCCGGGCCGCGCCCGGCCGGCACGTACCCGGTGATGAACTCGATCGACTCGCCCGGGCAGGCCAGGTTTTCGAACTCGAACGCGCCGCTCGGCGGGCTGATCCAGACCTCGATCGGTTCCGCCTCGCCGGCCCCGATGAGCTGGACGCCCGTGACCTCGTAGGCGGACTCGGTCAGATTCGTGACCCGGATGCTGTGATGGCCAACCGCCTCGGCGTCATCGAGGTAGAGGATCGAGACACGGAACCCGGGCTCCGTCACTTCGTAAACGACCTGTTCGGTGCCGAACCGGGGATCCTTGACAACCACTCCCCTGTTCCCGGCGCAGCCGGAGAAGACCGCCAGGAGAAGGAGCACCATCGCGCGCTTCATGATCTTGGTTCCTCCGCATGGGTTCCCTACCTGGTCCCCAGCGTATCCTCCCGGCTACCCTTTGCAAGAGGATGGGTGGATCCCGCGGTCATGGACCAAAGCCCGCTTCGTCAGGGCGGCGCTACTCCTCCTCGGGATCGAGGGCCCTCGCGCGTGCACGGTCGCGGAGGGCCTCGTCGGCCCGCCCGAGCAGGTCGAGGACGTCGGCGCGCAGGCGGAGCGCCGCGAGGAACGCGGGTTCGAGGCGGAGCGTGTCGTCGAGGCGGGCGAGTGCCCCCGCGTGGTCGCCGCGAGCCATGGAGGTCCGGGCCAGTGCGAGGTGCGCATCGACCCGCGCGGGCTCGATCTCGATCGCGCGGCGGAAGTCGAGGGTCGCACCCTCGAGGTCGCCTTGGCGGTAGCGGAGATCGCCGCGGGCGAGCCAGCCGGCGCCCGAGGCGGGATCGAGCTCGATCGCGCGATCGTAGTCGGCGATCGCGCTCGCGAGTTCCCCCGAGATGTGCCGCACGCGCCCGCGGGAGAGGTAGGCCTCGGCGAGGCGCGGGTCGAGCTCGATCGCCCGGGTGAAGTCCTCGATGGCACGATCGACCGAGCCCGCTGCGAAGTTTCTCGGGAAGGGTCGCGAGAGCCCGCGCGAGCTCCTCCCCCAGGAAGGCGTCCGGAACTTCCGGCGCCGCGCCCAGGTCTCCCGAGATCTCCGCGTTCGGAGCGGTGGCCCGGCGAAGGTGGTCCAGGACGAGATGCCTCGCGATCCCGAGGAGCCATCCGCGGAAACGGGACGGATCGCGGAGCCGTCCGAGCGACCGGTAGGCCCGAACGAAGACCTCCTGCGCCAGATCCTCCGCCTCGTCGAGGTTCCGCGTGACCGCGAGCGCCCTGGAGACGACCTCCGCCCTGTGGCGAAGGACGAGCGTCTCGAAGGCGCTGGCGTCGCCGGCAAGGGCGAGCGCGACGAGCCGATGATCCGGCTCGCTCCGCGGGAGGGCGGTCACGAGCATTCCATGTGAATAGTCGTCTCCCGCGAGACGCCCGTGACGGCCGGGAACGTTTTTTTCGGGGAAGCTACCCCGCGGGACTACTCAATCTGCTTTGCATCTCCGTTCTAACGGGATCCCGCTCCCCGGGTCTGGTCCGGCTAGGGGCTGTGAGGAAATAAGTGCGGCAACAGCGAGGCCGAGCGAGGCGCCGCCAGGCAAGGCGCGCCGACGAAACACCCTAATGGCGTGGGTTGTTGTGGAGGCGCAACGCAGCCTGGCGGCGCCGCAGCCGGCCGAATGTAGCAGTTATTTCCTCACAGCCCCTTACCCCCCGCCGCCCTTTTCCTTCGCCTCCTTCTCCTTGGCTTCTTTC
>JACQVV010000386.1 GCA_016209595.1 Planctomycetota bacterium | reverse complement strand
GCGATGCCCGGCTACGACATCACCTACCGGTTCGCGGGGACCTCGGTCTTCGGGGCACATAGCTGGCAGCTCGGCCGCGACGTCTGTCTCAAGATCCTGACGCTGGAGGAGGGGAGCGACCCGAGGCTTGCCAAGGCGTTCGCCCGGCAGGCGAAGTGTCTGATCGACCAGAAGAGCGCGGAGAACCTGGTCCCGGTCCTCGCGGTGGGGAAGGTGAGCGGGCTCGTTCTAGCGGTGATGGAGCGGATCCACGGCGAGAGCGTGGCGAGCCTGATCCAGAGGCACGTGTCGCTCACCTGGAAGCTCGCGGTCGAGATCTCGATCGAGGTCGCGCGGGCGCTGCGCACCGTTCACGGGATCGGCCTTCCCGACCGGCGACTCCACCCCGAGCGGATCCTCCTCTCGACCGACGGCTCGGTCCGAGTCTCCTTCTGTGGACTGCCGCGGGGGCTTCGCGAGGGAGAGGTCCCGCTGTTCAGCCACCCGGAGGCCCTGAGGGGCCAGCCGGCCGTCGAGGCCTCCGATGTCTACGTGGTCGGGGCGATCCTCTACTACCTCGCGACGGGCGAGCCGCCCTATCCGGGCACGAAGCCGGAGCTCGTCGCCCGGGCCCACCTGGGCGGGAAGCCCGATCTCGAGAAGCTCTCGGCCTCGGGGGCGCCCCCATCCTGCGCGACCTTCGTCGATCGCTGTCTCGCCAAGGACCCGGGCGGTCGCTATCCCAACGGCGCCGCGGTGCTCGCGTCGCTCAACTCGATCATCAACAACGACGCCCCGGGGTACGTGATCGGCTCGTGCCGGGAGGTCCTCGCCCACCTCGTCCGGGACGAGGAGAAGGGGCCGCGGGCGGCGCAGATCGCCACGGTCGAGGATCCGGTGACGCCGGCCCGCACCGGACGGCGCCCGACGGGGGCGGTCCCCGAGTCGCGGCGGCGGCCGACCTCGCTCCCGTCCCGGCGCACTGCCGGGGGCGGGCGCACGCCGCCCCCGAGCCACGTGGCGCCGCCGGGGATCCGGTCCACTTCCCGTCCGATGGCGCGCATGAAGCCGCCGAAGAAGACGCCCTGGGGGCTCATCCTGGGGCTCGGGGGAGTCGGGGTCGTGGTCCTCATCGCGGTGGTCGCGCTCCTTCTTTCCGGCGGAAACGGCGGCCCGGCGCCCAAGCCCGAGCAGCCGCCGAAGCCCGACACGTCCGGGAACGGCGATGGGCCTCCGAAAAACGGCGGCGGGACCGTTGATCCGCCGCCAGCCCTGGATGCGGCGCGGCTCTACGCCGAGGCGGACGAGCTCGAATCGCGGGGGCTTCCGGAGGAAGCACTCGCCGTCTGGGACCGGCTGATCGGAGTGGACCGCGAGCACAAGGACGCGCTCTGGCGGCGCGCGAACGTCCTCTACGGTCTCGGCAGGGGCGACGAGGCGCTGCGCGACATCGACGGGTACCTCGCCGCCCACGCAGGTCACCTGGAGGGGCTCCTCCTCCGCGCCCGGATCCTCGATGCGTCCGGCCGCGCCGACGAGGCCCTCGCGGCGTACGCGGCGGTGCTCTCGCACGACGCCAACCACCGGCTCGCGCTCCAGCGACACGCGCTCCTTTCCGAGAAACGAGGCGACCTCGTGGGGACGGTGGAGGACTACGCGAGGATGATCGCGCTCGATCCCTCGAACCGGGAACTCCAGCAGGCCTGCCTCAAGGTATACAACACGTTCGCCTACGAGATCTGGAGGGTCGTGTACGCGGGCGGGCAGTCGGCGTCCGATCAGGAAGATGCTCTCCGGAAGATCGACCGTGTCCTGGCGACCCGCGTAACGAACCACTACCTCGTCCATCTCTCGCGCGCGCTGGTGCTCCTCAACCGGCAGACGACCGAGCGCGACCGCGAGGCGCTCGCGGACATCGACCGCGCGATCCAGATCCTCTCCCAGAACTCGCAAGGAGCAAACCCCGATCGAGGGATGGCCTACGCGTATCGCGTCGCCATCCAGTTCCGCGCGAAGAACCCCGAAGCGGCGCTCGCCGACGCCCGCCGGGCGCTCGCCGACGCCGCGCACGGAAACTGGGCGTGGCTCGCCTTCCGCTACCTGTCGCTCGCCCTGAAGGAGACGGACGAGAAGAAGTCGAGGGCCTACGAGCTCCTCGCGCTCGCGACCTCGGGGTACGGCAAGGACGAGGAGGCCGCGGTCCAGAAGTACCTCTCGGAGAACCCGGACCTCTCGCTCGCGGCCGACGCGATCGCTCCGTTCGTAGAGTCGGGGGGCCTCTACATCATCAACACCTCCCATCCCGACTGGCAGAGCCGGGGTCTCGCCAAAGGGGATCAGATCCGCTCCTACGACGGCGTCGCCATCCAGTACCCCTGGGAACTGCGAAAAGCGATCCTCGATGGTGCGTCGAAGCCCGGACCGGCGCTCCTCGTGGTCTTCCGGCAGGGGCAGGGGACGGGGACGATCGAACTCCCTCGCGGGGAGTGGCAGGCGCTCCTCGCGGTCCGGATGGTGCTCAGATAGATCCCATGAGCCTCCTCGTCGTCGGATCGGTCGGCCTCGACACGGTCGAGACGCCGCACGGGAAGGTCGAGGAGGTCCTGGGGGGCGCGGCGACCTATTTCAGCTGCGCGGCCGCCCTCTTCGGCCCGGTCCGGCTCGTCGGCGTGGTCGGGACCGACTTCCCGTCCGAGCACCGGGACTTCCTCGCCCGGCGCGGGGTCGATCTCTCGGGTCTCGTCGTGGCGCCGGGGAAGACGTTCCGCTGGAGCGGGCGGTACGAACCGGACATGAACGAGCGGCGCACGCTCTCGATCGAGCTCAATGTGTTCGGCGAGGTTGAGCCCCAGATCCCGCGCGAGTTTTTCTCCGGAGAGAACGCGAGCCCGTTCCTCTTCCTCGCCAACGGAAGTCCGCGCCTCCACCTGCGCGTGCTCGACCGGGTCGAGCGTCCCGGGTTCGTCGTCGCCGACACGATGGACCACTGGCTCGAGTCCGATCGGGAGGGAGTCCTCGCTGTCCTCTCGCGGATCGACGGAATCGTCCTCAACGACGCCGAGGCGCGCGTCCTGGCGGGCGAGCACAACCTGATCCGCGCGGCCCGGTGGATCCTCCGCCAGGGCCCCTCGGTCGCGATCGTGAAGAAGGGGGAGCACGGATCGCTCCTTGTGACGGAAGGCGAGATCGTTCCCATGCCCTCCTACCCCGTCGAGAACGTGGTCGATCCCACGGGAGCGGGGGATTCCTTCGCCGGAGGACTCATGGGATACCTCGCCGCGAACGGGAGCCCCGGCCCGGAGTCGCTCCGCCGCGCCCTCGTCTACGGCACCGTGATTGCGAGCTTCAACATCGAGGCGTTCAGCCTCGACCGGCTGCGGGAGATCGAACGCCGGGACGTCGAGGAGCGCGTCGAGCGCTTCCGGAGGCTTCTCTCCTTTTGAGCCCGAGCGGGACGATTCGCGCGTTCGCCGCCGTGCCTCTGTCGGAAGACGCCCGATCCCGCCTGGGCGCCCTCGTGGAGGAGCTCGCCCCCGCGGCCAGCGACTCCGTGCGCTGGGTGAAGCCCGAGGCGATGCACATGACGCTCCGTTTTCTGGGGGACACCCGCCCCGAGGCCGCGGCGGACTTCTTCCGCGCCCTCGCGGCCTCCCCCGCTCTCGCCGGGGGACCGATCGAGCTCCACCTCGCCGGGGTGACCGCATTCCCGGATTCGGATCGCCCCCGCGTGATCGTCGCGCTCGCCCGCGAACCGACCGGGAGACTCGCGGGGATCGCGGCGGCGGCCGAGGAGCTTGCCCGCGCGGCCGGCTACCCCCGTGAGGAGCGCGGCTTCCGCGCCCACATCACGCTGGGCCGGGCGAAGGACGACCGCCGCCGCGGCGCGCGCCGCCCGCCTCGAGACCGGTCCTCCCCGAGCGGGCGAGGGGACCTCGCCCGTGCGCTCGCGGAGCGCGCGTCTCTCGACCTGGGCCTCTCGTTCGTGAGCGAGGTCGTCCTCTTCCGGAGCGACCTCGCGCCCGGCGGCGCGACGTACACGGCGCTCGATCGGATCCCGCTCGCGGGGTGAGCGGCGTCTCGCACCCAAAGCCTGGTTAGGCATTGGGTGCGCTGGGCGTGGGCGGGATGGGTGAGGTCCTCAACGGGCTCTTATCGAGCACGGCGGCGCTCCCGGATCTTCGCCCACTTCCCGCGGACGTCGAAGTCGGGGATCTCGGCCGCGAGCGCCTCGATCTCCGACTCGACGAGGTCGAGGTCGAGGAGATCCCCCGAGCGGCGGAGCACGGACGCCGCGTCGTCGAGGTCCTTGTCGCGCGTGGCCAGGGCCTTGTAGACCACGAAGTCCTCGGGCGCGAGCGCCTGGATGGTAGAGTTCCGTAGCGGGACGCGAAGGGAGCGGTCGATCGCCGCCAGGTCGTAGCGGGGACTCCGCGTCCGGACGACATCGACCGTGTTCAGACCGAGATGCTCGTCGCCGCCCAGGAGCGTCACGCGGCCGAGGACGAGCCCGCCGAAAGTGAGGCCGGCGTCCGGGATCGCCACGGCCGCGCTCAGACCCGCCGAGTCGAGCAGCTCGCGAACTTCGTCCACGGATAGATCGACGACGGCGATGTCCGCGTCGTGCGTCTCGCGCGGCTCCCCGTAGGCAGCCAGGAGCAGCCCCCCCATCAGAGCATAGCGCCGGCCTGCCCGATCGAGGGCGCTACCGGCGAGGAGTGCCGTCGCGACGGGGTCGGTCAAGTCCACGGCGTCGATTGCCAAACACGAACTCGCGGACCGCCTGCATGTCGAGCGTCGCGCGACGCAGGAGGACGATCATGCGGTCGGCCTCCGCGAAACGCAGGGCGAGCTCATCGGGGTCCATTCTCACGACGGTAGGATACCGCACGTCCGTCGCGGGCGGAACGGAGGCGGGTAGCAGCCCAGCCAGGAACCGGAGCCCGTGAAGCGTGAAGACCGTTCGCGACCACCACGACGTTCGGGACGGTGCGTCCTCATCGTGGACGTGACCGTGACCGTGTCCGGGCGTTCGCGTCCCTGATGCCCACTCGACCGGGCCGCCTCGCTCGACTTGCCTGTCGCCGGTTGCCTGTTGCCTCTCGCCCCTCCTCGGACCGTTCAGAGCCGCAGGGGTCCGGGCACGGGGCTCGCGCGGCAGGCCGCCCAGAGGGGCTCGATGAACCGGTACGTCACCCATCGCTCGACGGTGTGGAACATCTCGAAGCCGCGCTCGGTAAGAAGGTAGGCGTCGCCCTGCCGCGCGAGAAGGCCGAGGAGGCGCATGAGGCCAAAGAGCCCCGGGAACGCGCGCTCGAGGCGGCGCCCGAAGAGCGACGCGAAACGGCCGCGGTCAGCCCGTCCCTCGTAGAACCGCCAGAAAAGGTAGTAGGCCATCGCCGCGGGGCGGGAGAGGCGCGCGCGGACCGTCACGGGCAGGCGCTCCGAGTCGAGAAGACGCGCGTAGGTCTCCACGTCGAACGTGTTGACGGTGAAGAGCCTGCCCAGGAAGCTCGAGCCGGAGGGACCCATCCCGACGTAGTGTTCGCGGGTGATCGAGGTGTAGCGGCGGGCGGGATCCCGGTTGAACGTCCAGACCGAACTCCGCACGTAGCCGGAAAGGTTCCGCCCGGCTCGTTCGATCCGGCGTAGCGCGGCCTTCTCACGCCGCTCGTCGTGGACCTTGTGCCTCCCGACCGGCGTGTATCCGAACCGCATCATCGGGTAGACGGAAAGCTGGTCCACGCCCAGGCGAAACGTCTCCTCGGCGTCCCGGACGACGCCCTCCGGACCGAACCGCACGACGTCGAAAACGAGGTCGGCGTCCACGCACCCGAAGCCCTCGGCGAGCGCCGCCTCCAGGCCCCGCCGGCCTTCTCGGGCGTCGTGGCTCCGGCCCAGGTAGCGCAGCACCGAGTCGTCGAAGGACTGCACGCCCACGCTGACGTAGGTCACTCCCGCGCGCCTCAGGCGGGCGAGCATGGACGGCGTGGCGTGGAGGGGATGGACCTCGACGCCGATCTCGCTCGAAAGGCCGAGGCCGCGCGCGCGGGACGCGAGCTCCTCGATGAGCTCGGGAACGACCGTTGGCGTACCACCGCCGATGTAGAGCGACCCGGGGCGCGCGGCGCGGATCGCAGGCGCGAGCAGATCGATCTCTCGGCGAAGTGCGGCGGAGTACCGCCCGAGGAGGCCGGATTCCAGGAGCCGCCGGTTGTAGGGGCAGAACCGGCACAGCCGTTCGCAGAAAGGAACGTGCACGTAGAGTCCCACGCCCGCGGAAAGGTCCGCCGCGAGCTCGCCGGGAGGGAGGCCATCGAGGGGCTCGGTCGCCTGCCTCCGCGGCGCCGCGAGCACACGCGCCAGGCCGCCCAGGAGCTCGGCCTGGGCGGAGTAGCGAGGGGACGCGGTCTGCCGCGACATGTGATCATCGTACACGCTGGCGGGACCGGAATTTCGGTTTCGGGGGTCCTTGACAGCGCGGAAGGGCCCGGGTAGGTTCCGCACTCTTCAGGCTTCAGCCTTCAGCCTTCGGGCTTCAGCCTTCCGGTCCACCTTTTTTGAAGCCTGAAGCCTGAAGCCTGAAGCCTGGAATGAAGGGTCCGTCATGCCGCTACCGAAGAGGAAGTTCTCGAAGGCCCGCACGCGGAAACGCAGGGCCAACCACTACCTGCGCGTCCCGCACTTCGCCCGGTGCGCGAAGTGCGAGCAGCCGATCCTGCCGCACACCATTTGCCCCAACTGTGGGTTCTACAGCGGGCGCCTCCGGGCGGTGGTGCTCGAGAAAGAGCCGGGCTAGCAGCCCCCGGTCGGAGCTTCAAAAGATGCGGATCGCGGTCGACGCGATGGGGGGCGACCGCGCGCCGGGGGAGATCGTCGCGGGTGCGATCCGGGCAGCGGCGTCCGAGGACGTGGGAAGCGTCCTCCTCGTGGGCGATCGGGAGCGGATGGCCTCGCACTTGCCAGACCCCCTCCCGCCCCGGGTCTCGCATGTCCAGGCGGGGGACGTCGTGGAGATGGACATGGCGCCGGCGCAGGCGGTCCGGCGACTCCGGGACTCCTCGATCGTCCGTTGCCTGGAGCTCCTGCGAAACGGCGAGGCCGACGCGCTCGTCAGCGCCGGCCACACGGGGGCGCTCGTGGCGGGGGCGTCGATCCACCTCGACCTCATCAAGGGGGTGAAGCGACCGGGGATCGCGGTCGACCTCCCCACGCCGCGCGGGCGATGCCTCGTGATCGACGCCGGGGCGAACCTCGCGGCGAAGCCGATCCACCTCTTCCACTATGGCGTCATGGGAACGCGCTTCGTCCAGCTCGTGCGCGGCGAGGAGAAGCCCACGGTGGGGATCCTCTCGATCGGGGCGGAGCGAGGCAAGGGGAACGAGCTCGTTCGCCGGACGCGGGAGCTTTTCGAGGCGAGCGACGTCGATTTCGTGGGGAACGTGGAGGGGCACGAGATTTTCCTGGGCCGCGCGAGCGTGGTCGTGTGCGAGGGATTCGTGGGGAACGTGCTCCTCAAGGTGAGCGAGGGGCTGGCGCTCGCGACGGTGACCGTCCTGCGCACGCTCCTTGCTCAGGAGGTGACCGAGCCCGCGGGGCGGCAGGCACTGGAGCCCGCGCTCGCGCGGTTCGAGGGCTGGGCCGACTACTCGACCTACGGGGGCGCACCCCTTCTGGGGGTTCGCGAGACCTGCTTTGTCTGCCACGGGAAGTCCACGTCCCGCGCGATCGAGAACGCCGTTCGCGAGGCGGCCCGGATGGCCCGGGCGGGCGTCACCGCGGCGATCCAGGAGGCCGTGGCCGGCCGGCCCCACGCGGCGGGGATTCTCGAGAAGTGGAAGCGCGCATGAGCGGGTCTGGCGACGGCGTGCGGGTCCGGATCGCCGGAACGGGCCTCGCGCTTCCGGAGCGAATCCTCACGAACGCGGAGCTCGAGAAGATGATCGACACCACCGGCGAGTGGATCGTCCAGCGCACCGGGATCCGGGAGCGCCGGCTGGCCTCTCCCGAAGAGACGACGAGCGTGCTCGCCACGCGCGCCGCGAGCGAAACGCTCGAGCGGGCCGGGCGCTCGCCGCGCGACGTCGACATGATCATCGTCGCCACGATCACGCCCGACAACGTCTTCCCGTGCACCGCCTGCCATGTCCAGCGGCGCCTGGGAGTCGGGCCCTGCGCGGCGTTCGACGTCTCCGCCGCCTGCTCCGGGTTCCTCCACTCGCTCACGGTGGGCTGGCAGATGATCGCGGCCGGCGCCTATCGAAACGTCCTCGTGATCGGCGCGGAGACGATGTCCCGGATCACCGACTATACCGACCGCTCGTCCTGCATCCTGTTTGGCGACGGCGCCGGAGCGGTTCTCCTCGT
>JACQVV010000388.1 GCA_016209595.1 Planctomycetota bacterium | reverse complement strand
GCCGTGACCACCCCGTCCTCTGCCGGGACCACCCCGTCCTCTGCCGTGACCACCCCGTCCTCTGCCGGGTCCACCCCGTCCTCTGCCGGGTCCACCCCGTCCTCTGCCGGGACCGCTCGCTGCTCGGTCGTGACCCGGTGGCGCGCGGCCGGCTCACCTCCGGGCCGCTCGCCGATCGTTCCGTACCTCGCGTCTCTGGCACCCGGGCGGCCGGGCAGGTCACTTGGGCCGGCGCCGGATTCTGAGCCGCCCCTGTTGGTAGACTGAAAACGCCTGTTCTAGCTCCGTCTGATGTTGGCCGAAGATCCTCTCGATGACCGCGAGCTTCTCAGCGCTCCGGGCCTCCTCCAGACGAAGCAGCAACACGCCTGCGTGGCCCTACCCCATTCTGTAGACCAGCTCTCCGAAGTCCTTGTCCATCGTCATCACCAACCGCCCCTCGCGAAGAGCACGGCTCAGGACCTCCGCGTCGGGAAGTCTCGGATCGACGTTGCGGAGCGGCAGCACGTCATGGCCCTGCGCCGCGAGCCAGGTTTCCACCGCCTTGCCGACTCCCACATCGACCAAGACCTTCACGGCCGATGGGAGATTGGGAAGACCTTCTCCTGGCTCACCAGCTCGGCCGCGTACAAGTGCACCGCCCGAAGATCGTCGGGCTCCAGTTCGGGATACTCGTGGAGCAATTCTCCCACAGGGACCCCGGCCGATAGGGCGCGGAGGATCTGCTCGACGCTGATGCGGAGGCCGCGGATGGTCGGTTTCCCGACCAGCACCGAGGGATTTGCCGTTATGCGCTCAAGGAGCGGATCGGCCATCTGTTCCACGCTGTTATCCTACTCCCACCGCACGTCGCTCGACCAGACCCAGCCACGCTCCGGTCCGATGGCTCCTGGGGCTCGTCCTGGGCCCTGGCACGTTCCTGGCGCCGCCGCGCGGGCAACTCCTCCACCAAGGGATGGTGGGATCGAGTAGACGGTTTCCGGAACCGATTGCGGTGTGCCCGGGTGTCAGGCACCGGTGTGCCCGGGCGAGGGTACGATGGGAGCGTGAGATCGTCCCGAAGCGGAAAAGGAGGGAGCCGTGTCTGCAAGAGAAACGCAGGCGGTCCTTTTGAAAGCGCGGGAGCTGGGTTTCCTGACGGCCGAACAAGTGGATGCGATCCAGAGCGCGCTCTCGGGCGGCCAGGCCACGGCGACGGAGGTCCTCCGGACGGACGCGTCGCTCTCCGTCGGGGGAACGCTCGGAGCCGAGCCGGCGGTCGACCTCGGCAGGCGGTCCGAGGCCGTTGCCGGCATGGGACCGAAGTACGCGCGCCGCGAGTTGCTCGGCCGAGGCGGGATGGGGGAGGTCTGGCTCGCGACCGACCGCGACCTCCGCCGCGACGTCGCGGTGAAGACGCTCCTTGACGCGGGCGACCCTTCCCTTGTCGCCCGCTTCATCGAGGAGGCGCAGGTCACGGGACAGCTCGAGCACCCCAATATCGTCCCGGTCCACGAGCTCGGCCTGGATGACGTCTCGCGCCGGCCCTACCTCGTGATGAAGCGGGTCCACGGGCGATCGCTCGCCGAGGTCCTGGCCCGGGTGCGCGACGGGAAGGGAACCGGACTGAGCGAGGGGCCCCTCGCCGAGACGCCGGAACGTGCCGTCGGGAGGCTGCTCGACGTTTTCCTGAAGATCGCCGATGCCGTCGCGTATGCGCACAGCCGGGGGGTCGTCCACCGCGACCTCAAGCCCGCGAACGTCATGACGGGGGAGTTCGGCGAGGTCCTGCTTCTGGACTGGGGGCTCGCGAAAATCAGTGGTCAGTGGCCAGTGGCCAGTGGTCAGGAAAGAGAAAAGAAACAACGACGGCAGGACGACCGCGCCCGGCCCACGGCGGTCGACCGGACGGAGGAGGGCGAAGTCACTGGGACGCCGATGTACATGTCCCCCGAGCAGGCGCGGGGACAGGTCGGGGAGGTGGGGGAGCGGAGCGATGTCTACTCGCTCGGCGCCATTCTCTACGAGATCCTCGCCCTCGTTCCTCCCCTCGACGCATTGACCCTCCACGCGGCGCTCCAGAAGGCGGCCGCGGGCGACGTGCGGCCCCCGTCCGAGAGGTCCCGAGCTCCCTGGAGGATCCCGCGCGAACTGGAGGCGGTCGTCATGAAGGCGATGGCCGCCACGCCGGACGATCGCTACCCGTCGGTCGCCGCCCTGAAGAACGACATCGAGGCCTACCGGGCGGGCCGGACTCTCTCCGCGGCGGAGTACTCGCCCTGGCAGCTTCTCGCCAAGTGGGGGAGGCGCAACAAGCCCATCGTGTTCGGAAGCGCGGCCGCGGCGGTCGCGCTCCTGTCCGGGTTGGTCGCGATGGCGCTCTTTGCCCGTTCGAGGAGGATCGACGAGGCCGAGAACGAGTACGCGAGGGGGCTGTCGGCGTGGGAGGATGCATCCGCCACCCGCTTCAATCCGGCCGCGCCGCAGGACTACTTCCGGCCGCACGTGGCGGCCGTTTCGGGAATGGGGCAGGCGCTTCAGAGCCATCCCGACGCGCCCTCCGAGTGGAAGGAGAGAGTCGCCCGCGCCGCGCTGGAGGTGCAGGAGAAGGCCGAGGAGGCGGGAGACTGGGCGATGGCCGGGATCCTCGCCGAGTCCGCCGGGGCCTGGGGTGCCGTGGGAAGGGACGAGACCGAACGCAGGCTCGCCCGCGTCGAGGAAGCCCGAGCGCGGGCCGCGAGCGAGGACGAGGCCACGCTCCGGGAGATCCTCGAGCGCATCGGCAGGGCCGAAGGTGCCGGCGAGAAGGCGGGCGCGCTCGTCCCCGGCGAGATCCCGGAACGCGCCCGTCGTCTCGCCCTCCGCGGGCGCCCCGAGCTCACGAGGCACGTCATCGGTCTCCTCGCGGCCGGGAGCGGGAGCGGCAGCGGGACCAGGGAGAATCCCCAGGGCGCCGCGCGCGAGTTCCTGATCGAGTTCCTCGGCCGGAAGGGCGACGTGCACGCCGAACAGGACGGAACGACGGCGCCGGCGCTTGTTCTCGCGTCCCTCGCGCGAGCGAGCGAGCCTGGATGGATGCCCGCCGCGGAGGTCGCCGCGTGGGTCCGGGCCGCGGCTCGCCTGGAGGCCCGCGCGCCGGGGGCCTTCGAGGATCTGCCGGGTCGAACGAGGGCTCTCGCGGCCGCGTACGAGAACCTCTCGATCGTCACGCTCGCGGTGGACGCCGCCGCAGGCTACCTCGCGTCGATTCGAGACAGGGCGCCGCTCCCGTCGCTCGCCGCGAGCAAGGCGGACTTCGAGCGCCGGACCGAAGAGCTCGCCGACTGGGCCGCCGCCGGAGTCCGCTCGGGGAGCGACCACGCGAGGCTCCTCCTCGACCTCGCAGAAGAGCGCGCCCTCTCGGCACGCCAGCTCGCCTTCGTCTACGGTCAGCTCGGGCTGCTCGGGATCGCCGACCCACCAGACCCCGCGAGGCCGGATCACACCGCGGTGGCGGTTCTCCGCGCGGCCTTCGAACGCTTCCTGCCCGCCGTCGTGCAAGCGGCGAAGGATCGACGGGCCCCGCCCGAGGATCCGATGACGCTCGCCGTCGCCGCTGCCGACGGGGCGAGTCGCCTCGCGGACGAGGGCTTCACCGCGGCGCTTGCGAAAGGGCGGGTTGAGGCTGAAGAGCACTCGGTCTTCTCGGTGAGGACGGCCGTGGCCCTCGCCCTCCTCCCACCCGTGTCCGCCGAACCTCGGACCGCGTCGGAGTACAACGATCGGGGCGAGGTCCGGAGGGCCCAGGGCGACCTCGCGGGCGCGATCCGGGATTTCTCTCGCGCCATCGAGCTCGACCCGGGTCGGGCCGCGGTCTACAGCAACCGGGGCAACGCCCGGAGAGTCGTGGGCGACCTCGCCGGCGCGATCCAGGACTACGCCCGCGCCATCGAGATCAACCCGAAGTTCGCCACGGCCTACCAGAACCGGGGGGCGGCCCTGCTGGACGGGGGCGAGTTCGCGGGGGCGATCCAGGACGCGACCCGCGCGATCGAGATCGATCCGGACCTGGCCCTGGCCTACTCGAATCGGGGCGCCGCCCGGAAAGCCCAGGGCGACCTCGCCGGCGCGATCCAGGACTACACCCGCGCCGTCGAGCTCGACGGGAACCTCGCTGTGGCCGTCACGAACCGGGGCAGCGCCCGGGAAGCCGCGGGCGACCTCGCCGGCGCGATCCAGGATCACACCCGCGCCATCGAGATCGCTCCGAACCGCGCCCTGGCCTACTACAGCCGGGGCAACGCCCGGAATGTCCAGGGCGACCTCGCCGGCGCGATCCAGGACTACACACGCGCCATCGAGCTCGACCCGAACCACTCGGGCGCGTGGAGCAACCGGGGGTTCGCCCGGAAGGCCCAGGGCGACCTCGCGGGCGCGACCCAGGACTACGATCGCGCGCTCCAGATCGATCCGGGTCTCTGGCGAGCCTGGGCGCTCCGCGGAATCGCTCTCGCCGGCCTCGGCCGCCGCGAGGAGGCGGCGCTGTCGTTCGAGCGGGCCCTCGACGTTTGCCCTCCCGGCGCGAGGGCTCAGGTCGAGAGCGACCGCCGGAAGTGCCTCGGCCAATGAGAGCTTGTCCCACGACCCGGACGAAAGCCCGGCGACGAGGGGGCTTTCTCGATGGGCTCCTAGTCTTCCGGCAGGGTCCAGACGTGGAAGGTGCCGTCCTCGGTCGCGGCGACGAGTTTGTTCGCGCGATCGTAGATGTAGGAGCGCCAGGCGACGAGCGGGTGCCGCCCCGCGTCGAATCTTCGCGTCGTCGCGCCGCGCGATAGATCCCAGAGCCGGATGTCGTCGTCGTCCGCCGCGAGAAGGCGGTCGGGGCCGGTCTGAAAGGCGAGGCCGCGGATCCCTCTCCCCGATCCTTCGAGCGTCCGCCGGATTTCGACTTTCGCCCCCTCGACCCGGTAGAGGTTGATCCGTCCGTCTCTCTTCGCCGCCGCAAGATAGCTCCCGTCGGGCGAGGCGGCGACGAGAACGTAGATCTCATCGGGCGCCCCCGACTCGGGGCCGAGGAAGTCGTCCTCGAACCGCAGGAAGCGGACGCGGCGGTCCCGCGCGCTCGCGGTCACGAGAAGGCTGCCGTCCGCGGAGATCGACGCGTCGTCGATCTTTCCCGTGTGGAGTCGGAGGAACTCCGTCTCGGACTGGCCGCGCTCGCGCGCCTTGTCGGAAGAGAACCAGGGAAGGAGCTCGGGTTCCCCCTCCCGGGGCACGCGATATCGGCGGGCCCAGCCGTTCTCGAAGAGAACCACGAGCTCGGCCGTCCGCTCGACCGTCCCAGGGCGGTAGAGGAGCCGGTCCGGCTTGCCGAGGGTCGTCTCCTTCTGTGCCTGGTTCAAGTCCGCGGCAAGGTCGAGATCAACGCCCCATCGTCCGCCCACGAGCGCGATGTCTTCGGTGGGGCCGGGCCTCACCCGGTAGAAGCGGACCTTCCAGGCGGCCCTGGCGAGCGCGGCGAGCTCGACCCAGGCCGGGCCATCCCCGGTCTCGACCTCGCGCGCCGCGACCGACACGATCTCCGCGCCATGAGCGTCGAACGAGTCTGACCAGGGATAGGACTTCTTCGCGACGAGCCAGACACGCACTCTCGTCTTGGCCGCTGCGAAGAAGACGTCGCCGTCGGGCGAGAAGGTCCGGGCGGTGGCGTTCCCCGCGATCCTCTCCAGATCGTTGCCGAGGTGGAACTCAAACGCCTCGGGGGGCTGACTGGAGTACGTCTCCTGGATCACGAGCGCCATGGTGAGGAAGGCGAAGAGGACGAGGAAGACGACCATGGCCATGACGAACTGGATCGATGCTCGGGACATGGTTTCCCGATCTCCAAAGCCTGAGAGTTGAAGACAGAAGACAGAAGGCTGAAGGCTGAATTGCCCGCGAGTTCTCCATGGTATCATCGGCCGCCGCGTGACTACAGGAACGATGCCGTGACCGAACCCGTGCGCGTCGATCTCTACACGAGGGCGGACTGCCCCCTCTGCGACGAGGCGAAAGAGGTCCTCTCCCGCGGCCTCCGCGGGACGCCGCACCGGCTGGTCGAGCACGACGTGGCCGCCGATCCCGCGTTGAAGGCTCTCTATGGCGACGAGATCCCCGTGGTGGTGGTGGACGGCGTGAAGAGGTTCGCCGGGCGTGTGAACCCGGTCCTCCTGCGCCGCCTTTTTTAAGTACTTAAAAAAAGAGAGAAGGGCATGACCGAACCGGGCGAGGAAGCGATCGTCGTCAAGTTCTGCGTGCGCGGGGGGCTCCTCGCGGACTCCGACCTCGACCGCGTCCGGGTCCGCTGGAAGGAGCTCTACGGCGACGCCGAGGACCGCGGGCTCCTCGCGGCCGCGGTGGACGTAGGGGGGCTCGATCTCGAACGGGTGCGTAAGACTTATGAGGACTACGTCAACCACTGGTATCGCTGTCCCGGGTGCGGGAAGCTCCTGAACCTCGAAGGAATCAAGCGACCGATCAAGGTGCGCTGCAAGGGGTGCCAGCAGGTGATGGACATCCCGGTGGCGTCGCGCCGCGTGCGGGTTGCCGAAGTCGCCGTCCCGGCCGAGGGCACGGATGCGACCCTCCCCGACGCTGCTCCTGCCGCCCCCGCGGCTCCGCCGGACCTCTTCGCCCGCCTGGCCGCGTCGAACCTGCTCTCGCAGCCTGAGGCCGAGTGGGCGAGGCGCCAGAAGGCGGCGCTGGAGGGCCGGGGCGAGCCGGTTTCCGAGGAGGGGATCCTCCTCGCGTCGCGGCTGGTCGGGGAGGACGCGCTCCTCTCCTTCCTCCGCGGAGAGGGAGCGGGGAGAGCGGCATACTTCGTCGCGCTCTTCGACGAGGTGCCGTTCCGGGTCCCCGTTCGCCGCCGGAAAGGCCGCCGCCGGCAGTCGCGGTCGGGCCCGAAGTGGACCTACCTCTACCGTCCGCCCCCTCC
This sequence comes from Planctomycetota bacterium, assembly GCA_016209595.1. Taxonomy (GTDB): domain Bacteria; phylum Planctomycetota; class JACQVV01; order JACQVV01; family JACQVV01; genus JACQVV01. Next base: position 1,521 of record JACQVV010000388.1, on the reverse strand, counting down.
TCCGCCGGCGCCGATCGTGCCAGCGGCACAGATCGCCCGGCCCGCGGAGGCCGGCGCTTCGATAACAGCGGGTCACGCGGCCCTCTTCGAGGGGATCGAGGAGAGGACCCCCGAGGGCGCCGAGGCCGCCGCGGGGGTCGAGGCGCCCGCCGCCGCCCCGGCCGCCGCTCTCGAAATCGCGCCCGCGCCTTCGGTTCCGGCGGCCCCCGTGGCCGAGCCCTCTCCTCCACCTTCCGCGCCCCTCCCGCCCGGCGCCCTCGAGGGCGACACGATCGACCTCTCCGGCCTCGTCGTCGCGGAGGCGGTCGACCTCTCCGGGCGGAAGCTCCGCGAGGTTCGCCTGCGCGGGACGGTCTTCCGCTCCGCCTTCGACCTCTCCCGCGCGAAGGTCGCCGAGAAGCTCGACGCGAAGGGGGCCCGCTTCGAGATGGGGGCGAGTTTCCAGAAGGCCGACCTCGCCGGCGGGGCGGACTTCGCCGAATGCCTCTTCGGCCCCGACGCGCAGTTCAACGAGACCCGCTTCGGGCGCTACGCGACCTTCCGCGAGGCCGAGTTCGGGGGCGCGGCGCGCTTCACCCGGGCGCAGTTCCCGAAGGGCGTGAAGTTCGACCGGACGACGTTCCGGGGCGACCTGTCGCTGAACGACGTCCGAGCCGGCCACCGCTTCCAGATGGAGAAAGCCGACGCGCAGGGGAGCTCGACCATCACCGGCGCGACCTTCGAGGAGCTCGTCTCCTTCAAGGACTGCCGCTTCGCGGGCGCCTTCAAGTCGATCTCCGCGTCGTTCGCGCGCGAGGCGCGGTTCGAGGGCTGTCACTTCCAGAGCGAGGCCGTCTTCTTTCAGTCGGCCTTCGATGGGGACCTCAAGATGCTCCGGCCGCGCTTCGACGGCCCGGTCGACTTCAAGGAGGTCTCGGTCGAGAAGAGCCTTTCCATCCGCTGGGCCGAGTACGGTCCGCAGGGGGCTTACGTCCTCGCGGGGGCGCACCTCCGGCGGCTAGACCTCCGCCGGAAGGACGTCGAGGGGCGCGTCCGGGCCCACCGGGACAAGAAATGGACCGAGGCCCGCGCGGAATACGGCTTCCTCAAGAAGAACTTCCGCGAGACGAACGAGTACGGCGACGAGGACTGGGCCTACCGGATGGAGAAGCGGATGGCGCGCCACGCGATCCCGCTCGCCGCCGGCCGGCCGCTCTCCGCCCTCCAGCGCTTCTTCGACTGGCTCGCCCTCGATCTCGCCTGCGGCTACGGGACGCTGCCCGTGAACGTCTTCGCCGCGAGCCTCGAGACCTCCTGGGCGCCGGGGTCCGGCTCGCCGCTCGCCTATGTCGCGGCCCTGGAGTCGTTCCTCGGGATCTTCATCGTGGCGGTCCTCGTCGTCACGTTCAGCCGCAAGGTGATCCGATAGGGGGCAGCTACGGCGTCCCTGTAGGCGGGGCGGGGGGCTCCGGCGCGGGAGCTGGCAGAGCCCCGGGCTCGGGAGCCGCGGGCTCTGGAGCCGGCGGTCGGGCCCCCCTGTAG
>JACQVV010000387.1 GCA_016209595.1 Planctomycetota bacterium | reverse complement strand
GGATGGCGCTGGGGGAGGCCGAGGGGGCGAAGCCCCCTCGGGGAGGAGCGAAGGCCAGGATGGCCGGAGCGACGATGATCGTCCAGCTCCCGCCGTGGGGGAGAGGGCCCCCCTTCCCCCGGAACAAGACGCGGGCGCGCGGGTCCTGGACGTCGGCGTCGGCAGCGGCCTCTTCGAGGCCCTTGCCCAGCAGTCGGGACTCGATGTCCACGCCGTCGATCCGAGCGAGAGGACGATCGAGTCCGTGCGCGAGCGTCTTGGCCTCGGCGAGAAGGCTCGCGCCGGCTACATCCAGTCGATCCCCTTCCCGGACGCCCATTTCCAGGCCGTGGTCGCCTCGGAGGTCTTCGAGCATCTGGACGACGAGACGCTCGCGGGAGGACTCGCCGAGATCCGGCGCGTGCTGGCCCGGGGAGGCCGGCTCCTCGGGACGGTCCCGGCGCGCGAGGACCTCGCCAGGAACCTCGTCGTCTGCACCGACTGCGGGAAGCGCTTCCACAGATGGGGGCACGTCCAGTCGCTCGACACGGCCCGCGTGCGCGCGCTGCTCGTACCGACCTTCGAGCCCGAGCGGATCGAGGAACGCCCCTGCCCGCCCTGGAGAATCCTCAACTGGAAGGGGAAGCTCCTGGACGCGGCGAAGCTCGCCCTCTGGAAGATGGGAGTCCACGGATCGCTCGAGTGGATCTACCTTCGCTCGAAGAAGAGCTCCGACCTTGGATGATGGTCCCGGGCGCCTCGCGCTCTTCATTGCCTCGCTCGCCGCTGGAGGGGCGGAGCGCGTCCTCTCCGGCCTCGCGAACGCCTGGGCCGAACGAGGGCGCGACGTGCTCCTCGTCACGCTTGCCCCCGCCAGCTCCGATTTCTACACGCTGCATCGCGCCGTGCGCCGAGTCGGTCTTGGCCTCCTCAAGGATTCGTCGAACCCCCTCGAAGCCGTCCGCGCGAACGCCCGCCGCCTCGCCGCGCTTCGCCTGGCTCTTTCCGAGGCCCGCCCCGAGGTCCTCGTGAGCTTCATGACCGGCGCGAACGTCCTCTCGCTCGCGGCCTCGAAGGGCCTCTCCTTCCCCGTCGTCGTCTCGGAGCGGATCGACCCCAGGGAGTGGTCGGAGGGATGGTTCTGGTCCGCGGCGCGGCAGCTCCTCTACCCCAGCGCAAGCGCCCTCGTGGTCGCGACCGAAAGCGTTGCGGCCTGGGCGAAAGAGGAGTTCCGCAGGGTCAGGGTCCACGTGATCCCCAACCCCGTTCTTGTCTCCGGGGGAAGGGGAGCCCCCTCCCCCCTCCCCGCTGACCGCGTGCGCACGGTTCTCGCCATGGGCCGGATGACGCGGCAGAAGGGTTTTGACCTTCTCCTCGCCGCCTTCGGCCGGGTCGTGCCCCGCCACCCCGGCTGGCGGCTCGTGATCCTCGGCGGTGGCGAAGAGCGGCCGCGACTCGACGCCCTCGTGCGTGAACTCGGAATCGCGGACAAGGTCTCCATGCCGGGCACGACCCGGGATCCTTCGACCTTCTTCTCGGCCGCGGAGATCTTCGTCCTCTCTTCGCGCTTCGAGGGGTTTCCGAACGCGCTCCTGGAGGCCATGGCGCACGGTCTCCCGGTCATCGCGGCTGACTGCCCGTCCGGGCCGGCCGAGATCGTGACGGACGGGGAAGACGGGCTTCTCGTCCCGCGCGAGGACGTCCCGGCGCTCGCCTCTGGCCTGGACCGCCTGATGTCCGACCCCGAGGAGCGGGCGCGGCTCGGGGCTCGCGCGAAGGAAGTCCGCGAGCGCTTCTCGCTCGATCGAATCCTCGCCCTCTGGGACGATCTCCTCGCGGAAGTCGTCCGCGCGCCGCGGGGAAGATAGTCCATGTGCGGGATCTTCGGGCACGCGGGAACCCGGGAACGTCCAGCGGCCGAGCTCGTGGCCTGCCGGGACACGCTCGCCCACCGGGGCCCGGACGACGCGGGCGCGTGGATCGTCTCCTCGGGCGACTGGACCGCGTGGCTCGGACACCGCCGGCTCTCGATCCTCGACCTTTCGAGCGCCGGGCGCCAGCCCTTCGTCTCCCCTGACGGCCGGGTCGCCGTCGCGGCAAACGGCGAGTTCTACAACTGGCGGGAACTCCGTCGCGAGCAGGAGATGCGCGGGGCGCGTTTCTCCTCAAATTCCGACAGCGAGGTCCTCCTCTGGGGGTTTCTGCAGGAGGGGACGGCCTTCTTCGCGAGGCTCATCGGGATCTTCGCGGCCGCCGTCGTGGACGCCCGCGAGGCCGGGCAGCCACCCCGGATCTACCTCGTCCGGGACCCGGCCGGCGTGAAACCCCTCTACTGGTGGAGCGCGGCCGGCGAGTTCGCCTTCGCGTCCGAGCTCAAGGCGCTTGCCGCGCTCCCGGGTTTTTCGAGGAAGATCGACCGCGGCGCGCTCGACCACTACCTCGTCCTGGGCTATGTCCCCGCGCCCCTCTCTATCTACGAAGGGTGCTGGAAGCTGCCCGCGGGTTCTTTCCTGGAGTGGCGGGGCGGCGAGGCCCGCGTCGAGGTCTACTGGCGTCCCGATCCACGCGAGACCGGGACATTCCAGGGCAGCGAGGCCGAGGCTCTCGAAGAGCTCGAGTCGATGCTCGCCGCGGCCATCGAGGCCGAGCGGATGTCGGACGTGCCCCTCGGAGCGTTTCTCTCGGGCGGGATCGACTCCTCGACCGTCTGTGCTCTCGCTCAGGGCCGGATGTCCGATCGGCTCCGGACCTTCACGATCGGCTTCGACTTCGCGGCCTACGACGAGTCGGCCGGCGCGAGGAGGGTCGCCGAGTACCTCGGCACCGAGCACACGAGCGTGACCATGACCGAGCGGGACCTCCTCGCGATCGTCCCTCGGACACCAGCGCTCTTCGACGAGCCCTTCGCCGACCCCTCGGCCCTCCCGACCTACCTTCTCTCGAAGATCACTCGCTCGAGCGTCCTGGTCGCCCTCTCCGGGGACGGCGGAGACGAGCTCTTCTTCGGCTACACCCGCTATCCCAAGAACCTCCGGCTCGCTCTCGCGGACCGGATCCCGGCGCCGCTTCGCCGTGCGGCCGGCGGGCTCCTCGCCGCGCTCTTCGGCCACACGTTTCCCGGAAAGGCGGGGAAGGCGCTTGCCTACGACGGCTTCGACGAGGCCATGCTCCTTCATGCCGGCATCTTCCATCGCGCCTATTTCGACCGCCTGACCGGGAGGCCCTTCCGGCTCGCAGGATCGCCGCTTCGCGAGCGATACCGTGCCCTCGAAAGCCTCCCGCGCGCCATGCGCGGGCCGCTCCTCGACCTTTCTTTCTATCTTCCCGAGGACGTCCTCACCAAGGTCGACCGGGCGAGCATGGCCCACGCGCTGGAGGTCCGGGTCCCGCTCCTCGAGCGCCCCCTGGTGGAGTTTGCGAACCGGCTGCCCCTTTCCTTCAAGTACCGGGGCGGCGTCCAGAAGTACCTCTTGAAGAAGATTCTCTCAAAGCACGTCCCGCGAGAGCTCTGGGATCGCCCCAAGCAAGGGTTCGGCATCCCCCTCGATCGCTGGTTTCTTGGAGAACTCCAGGGGCTCGTTGACGAGTTTCTCTCGCCCGACCGGCTTCGCCGCGATGGTGTCTTCTCGCCCGAGTACGTCGCGGAGCTTCGCAAGGAGCACGAGGCCGAGGCGAAGGACAACCAGTACTACCTCTGGACGCTCCTCGTTTTCCAGATGTGGCGCGAAGAGACGGGAGCCGAGCTCCCGGAGTCCATGCGGTGAAAGAAGCCCTGCTCCCTCTGCTTGCCTGTCCCGATTGCCGGGGAGTGCTGCGCCTCGCTCGGGCAGCCAGGGTCGAGGAGGCCGAGGTCCTCGAGGGCGTGCTCGCGTGCGCGGGATGCCGGCGCGAGTACTCGATCGTCCGGGGGGTCCCGAGGTTTGCGGGCGAGAGCGCGGCCGTCGCGAGCTTCGGTTTCGAGTGGCTCCGCCATGCTCGGGTCCAGTACGACCGGGACGGAGACCCTCGGTCCTCGCGCGAGTTTTTCAAAGTGAAAACCCCCTGGAGCCCGGAGTCGATCGCGGGGAAGACGGTCCTCGACACCTTCGACTGGCTCTCGCCGATGCACCAGGCCTATGACCGTTGGCCGGAGGTCTTCGCCTGGTTTCGCGAGAATGGATTCACCGAGATCGGGCTCCAGGAGCCCGGGATCACGATGTACGGGACGAAGAAGAAGTGACGGCTGCTCGTGTGAATGTCGTGCTGGTCCTGCCGGTGCTCGAGCCCGCAGGAGCGGAGCGGATCGTCGCAGAGCTCGCGCTCCGGCTTCCCGCGCACGGCTTCGCGACCTCGGTCGTCTGCCTGGAGGACGAGACGGCGCCCGTCGGGCGGGAGATCGCGGCCGCGGGAGTCCCGGTCGCCGGGCTCGGCATCTCGCGGCGCCGGACGCTTGCGGCGTCCCGGGCGCTCGCGGCACGGCTTCCTGAAGGCCGCCCGCTCCTCGTCCACGCCCACCTCTTCCACGCGAACCTCGCGGCCCGCCTCGCGATTCGGCACGTGCGGCCCGACCGGCGCGCGGGAGTCCACGTTCTCGCGACCGTCCACATCTGCGAGCGACGCTTCCGGCCCTGGCAGTTTCTCCTCGACCAATGGACGGCGCCCGTGGCGAGGGTCGAGGTCTGCGTATCGCGGGCGGTCGCGAGATTCCAGAAGAAGCGGACGGGTCTGCCGGAGTCGTTCTTTCGCGTGATCGAGAACGGGATCGACCTTTCGCGCTTCCGGCCGTGCGACCGGCGAGGGGATCCGCTTGTCCTTTCCGCCGGCCGGCTCGACCCGCAGAAGGACTACCCGACGCTTCTTCGCGCGTGGAAGATCGTCGAGTCCGCGCACCCGACCGCCCGGCTCGCGATCGCCGGCGAGGGCCCCGAGCGACCACGCCTGGAGGGGATGATCCGAGCGTTCGGCCTCTCGCGCGCGTCGCTTCTCGGCCATGTCGCCGATATCCCGGGTCTCCTCGCGACCGGCGCGGTCTACGCGCAGCTCTCGGCCTGGGAGGGCTTCGGGCTCGCCGTGGCCGAGGCCATGGCAAGCGCCCTCCCCGTCGTGGTCTCTGACGCCGACAGCCTCCCGGAGCTCGTCTCTCACCGCCGGACCGGCCTCGTGGTCCCCAAACGGGACCCGGCAGCGGCCGCCCGCGCGATCCTCGATCTCCTCGCCGATCCCGCTCTCGCCGCCCGTCTCGGCGAGGCCGCTCGCGCGGAGGCCCTTTCGCGCTTTGCGGTGGAAAAAATGGTCGCCGAGTACGCCACCCTTTACCGCAACCTCACGTCCCGCTGAGTGGCTAACGGCTCCCCTCGTTCCCTGCGAGGGGAACGTAGCGCCCCGAGCTCGCGTCGAGACGAAGGGCCGCGAGCTTCGCCTTGCGCGGATCGAACCAGAAGTACTCCTCTAGAGGTGCCGGTTCGGCCCGAGCCCGCGCGAGTCGGCGGTCGTGGTGAGGACGGAGCGGTCGATCCTGCCTCCGGGAGACGCCCCCGAAAACGCTCCTGTAGGATCACAGGGGCCCCGGCCACGCTGACACCGCTCTCCTGGTTAGGAGGTGCTAGGAAATAACTGAACGATTTGGACGGCCCTCGTCGCCGCCGGCTTCGTTGCTTCGGACTCGGCGTAGCTGGGCTACGCCCTCGTCCTCGCGCCTCGCCGACGCCACCGATCATCCGCCCATCTCGATCACCTATTTCCTAACACCTCCTTACCCAATTCCCCCTCATGGACGACGCGGGAAGACTCGGATAGCATGGGCTTCTTCTGTGGGTCCCAGAAAGCCGAGTCGAGACTCGCCATGGATCTCTCGTCGCTACCCGTGGGCGAACCCGAGGATCTCGTAAGGGAACTCACGCCACGTCTGAAGGCCTCCCGGTCGGTTGAGGAGGCCTGTGGAGTGCTCGCCGGGAGCCTCTACGAGCGCTGCCTCTCGGGCGGCGCTCGCTCTCTGGTCCTCTCCCGGATCTACCTCTCGCTCCCCCACTCGGCCCTCGACCCGGGAAGCGTCCAGTTCGCCCGGGAGAGGTTCGGCCTGTCGCCCCTGGCCACCGACGTCTTCCTCGCCCTCATGGCGACGGCGGGGGATCGCCCGGCGTGGTGCGACCGCAGGGAGTCCCAGGGTCACCGCGCGATCCCGCTGAACCGGCAGACGGTCGCCACGGTCCCGATGCTCGCCCGGTGCTTCCAGCAAATCGGCTTCAACCTGGATCTCGTTCTCGCGGCCGAGAAGGGAATCCACCTCGAGGGCGTCCCGAGCGCCTTCGGTCTCTTCCACGTCGAGGAGGCCCTCGGAAGTCCATTCGTGCCTGCCCAGGATGACTTCGTCAGGCCCTGCGGTGTGCGATCGGTCGTAGGGTGCGGGACCATGCTCCCCAACGGCGCCGTCTCGATCTGGATCGGCTTCTCTCGCCACCCGATCGCGCTGCGGGCCGCCACCCCGCTCATCGCGATGATGCCCGCCTTCTGGCACGTGGCTCAGCCTCTCTACCGCCGGAGGACGTACTTTGCCGGATAGCGCGGGCGATCTCCTCGCGTCGCTCCTGGAGGCGAGCCCCCTCTGTTTCGCGCTCGTCGGCCCGGACGGAGCTCCGCTGGTGGCCTCCCACACCTTTCGGGACCTGACGGGCCCTGAGCGCCCCCGCAAGGCCTCCGACTTGCTCCGGGGACCGATCCCCGGCGCGGGGCAGGTGCCCGAGGCCAGACCCATCGAGATCGACGGTCGATCGTTCGAGTCGTGGACGATCCCGGCGGGAGCCAACCATCTGCTCGTCCTCGTCGACAGGACCGCCGAGGCGAAGCTCGAGGACCAGATGTGGGAGCACCAGACAAGGCTCTCGAAGGTGTACTCGGAGCTCTCGGTCAGGAACCAGGCGCTCTCGGCGGCCCTCGAGGAGCTCCGGACCCGCGAGGAGGAGCTCTCGGCGGTCAACCGCGGCCTGGAAGAGCGCGTGAGGGAGCAGATCCGGGAACTGGAGCGGAGCAACAAGCTCCGGCGCTACTTCTCGCCGGAGGTCGCCAGCGCGATCATGGAGAAGGAGGGCCTCGATCTCTCGACGAAGAAGCGCGTTCTCACGATCCTCTTCGCCGACGTGGCGTCCTTCGACGAGCTCGCCGCGGAGCTCGAGTCCGAAGAGGTGATCGAAATCCTTAACGAGTACCGCGACGAGATGACGCGCATCGTCTTCGAGAACGGGGGCACGCTCGACAAGTTCCTCACGGCCAGGGTCATGGTCTTCTTCGGCGACCCCATCCCCCACGAGGACCACCCGGTGCGGGCCGTCCGCGCCGCGCTCAGGATGCGAGAGCGCGTCGCGACGCTCGGCCGGAGATGGTTTCACGCCTCGGCCCCGGTCCAGATGCAGATCGGCGTCCACACGGGGTACGCGACCGTGGGCAACGTCGGCTCGGAGCACCGCGCCGATTACACCGTCGTCGGCAAGAACGTCGCGATCGCGGCCGCGCTGCAGCAGGAGGCGGGACCGGGGCAGGTCTTGGTCTCGGCCCGGACGGTCGAGGCAGTGAGAGAGATGTTCGAAACCGGCTCGGCCGCCGTGTCCCCGAAGGGAGCGGCGCGTGCGACGACCGCCTACAACGTCCTGCGCGAGAAGCGCCGCGGCCTCGTGGAGGACGACGAGACGCTCGCCGGGAGCCCGGAGAAGACCGCCGCCACGATTTCCGTCCAGAGGGTGGGTCCCTACGCCGTACTGGAGAAGCTGGGCGAGGGCGCCATGGGGATCATCTACAAGGCGCTCGACCAGAGGTTGGGCCGCCACGTGGCGATCAAGCTCCTGTCCCCCGAGCTCGCGGCAAACAGGACCTTCCTGGAGCGGTTCAAGCGGGAGGCCCGGGCCCTGGCGAGCCTCAGTTCTCCCCATGTCGCGCAGATCTACATGATCGGCGAGCATCAGGGGCTTCTGTACTTCGCGATGGAGTACATCGACGGCCCAACTCTCGCCCTGGTATTGCAAGAGGAGGGCACCCTCGAACTCCGCCGGTCGATCGACCTGGTCACGCAGGTCGCCCGGGGCCTTGAGGTCGCCGCCGAGGGCGGGGTGATCCACCGGGACGTCAAACCGGGCAACGTGATGCTCACGCAGAAAGGCTTGGTGAAGCTCACCGACTTCGGTCTTGTCAAGAGCCTCATCGGTGACCCGGAACTCACGAGCTGCGGGGTCGTTCTCGGGACGCCGACCTACATGTCCCCCGAGCAGACGCTCGGCGAGGAGGTCGATTTCCGTTCCGATATCTACTCGCTGGGCGTAACCTTCTACCACATGCTCGCGGGAAAACCGCCGTTTTTGGGCAAGACCGCCGCGGAGCTCATGGCCAAGCACGTGAACCAGCCAATCCCGCCGCACGCGAGTCTGCCCCCGACGGTCTCTGATGCGGCATACGAGGTCCTCGCTCGCATGCTGGCCAAGAAGCGCGAGGACCGCCACGCCAGCTACCGGGAACTCATCGAGGCTCTGGCAGGATGCTAAGGGGCTGTAAGGAAATAACTGCTACATTCGGCCGGCTACGACGCCGCCAGGCTTCGTTGCGCCTCCTCAACAACCGACTCCGTTAGGTTGTTTCGTCGGCGCGCCTCGCCTGG
>JACQVV010000384.1 GCA_016209595.1 Planctomycetota bacterium | reverse complement strand
CCTTTCTCTGCCCGGCGTCGGGATTCCTGGGGAGCAGGAGCGTCACGTCCTCGCTCTGGATGATCGCCGGCGCGATGATCGGCTTCTGCTCGGCCAGGGCCAGGAACTCCACGTAGGGGCCCAGGGTGCCCCGCACGAACAGGTAGAGCAGGGTGCCGCAGCAGCCCAGGAGGACGAGGAAAACGGCGAAGCGGCGCATGGGCGGCGAGTAGGGAGCTAGACCAACCCAGCCTGGAGGAGGTCCTGGACGTCGAGCCAGCCCACCGGCCGCCCGTCCGCCTCGACGACGGGGAGGCCGTCCACCTCGCGCGCTTTCAGGATCGCGAGCGCCTCGCTGGCGAGGCGTTCGGGCGCGATCTGGAAGGGCTTCTTCGTCATGTGGATACCGACCGGGTCGGCGAGCACCGCGCCGCCTTTCTCGAGGTGGCGCCGCAGGTCGCCGTCCGTGAAGATCCCGGCAAGCATCCCGTCCGGAGCCACGACGACCGCCCAGCCCGCCCTCGCCCGCGTGATCGCGAAAAGCACTTCCTTCACGGGGGTCTCGGGGCTCACCACGGGGTTCGCATCCCCGGTGCGCATGATCTCCCGCACCGAGAGGAGCGACCGGCCCAAGCGCCCGCCAGGATGGTAGAGCGCGTACTCCTCGCGGGTGAAGTTCCGCTCGCGGGCGACCGCCATCGCGAGCGCGTCGCCCAGCGCGAGCATCGCGGTCGTCGAGGCGGTCGGGGCAAGCCCCAGCGAGCAGGCCTCGTCGATCTTCCCGATCGAGAGGACGATGTCCGCGTGGCGGGCCAGCGTCGAGCGCGGGTTCCCCGTAATGGCGAGGATCGGCGCTCCGATTCGCTTCACGGGGTCGATCAGACGCAGGAGTTCCTCGGTCTCGCCGCCGTTGCTGAGCGCGATCAGGCAATCGCCGCGCACAACCCGTCCGAGGTCCCCGTGCACGGCCTCCGCCGGATGGAGGGAGAGCGAGGGCGTGCCGGTCGAGGCGAGGGTGGCAGAGATCTTCTGGCCCACGATCCCCGACTTCCCCATCCCGGAGACGACCACGCGGCCCTCGCAACAAGTGAGCATCCGAACCGCGCGCTCGAAGGAGTCATCGAGGAGGTCCGCCACCCGGCGGATCGCCGCCGCCTCGACCTCCATTACTTCCCGCGCGACATCCAGGACGCTCGCGGTCTGGGGCATGGCCGGCGGGTCCCTTATGAAGGGAAGGGGAACAGGCACGCGCTCGGGCACGGGCACGGGCACGGGCACGGGGACACGAAGGATACCCCGGGGTCGGATCGTGTCAAGAGTCCGACGGGGCAGGCCCAAGTCTGCGGACGCAGCGGAACCCCACGGCGGGGTAGTCCACTCGGTCGGGATCCGCCCAGAGCCGCGCGCTCGCGAGAAGCGAGGAGGCCTCGCTCGCGATCGAACCGCCGGCCAGCGCGCGCGCCCGCGCCGGGACGTGCCACTCATCGAGCCACTCCCAGACGTTCCCGGCCATGTCATGGCAGCCGTAGGGGCTCGCCCCGGCCGTCGCGCGCCCGACGGGGCAGGGTCGCGCCGGCCCCTGGCCGAAGAGCGACCGGAAAGCCGCCTTCCCGGAGTCTGGCTCGGAGTCCCCCCACGGGAAGGGACGGCCGTCGGTTCCTCGCGCGGCCTTCTCCCATTCGTCGGAGCGCGGGAGCTCCTTGCCCGCCCAGCGGGCGTAGGCCGCTGCATCGTCCCACGAGACGCCCACCACGGGCTCCTCCTCGCGGCCGGGCTGGTCCCAGTCCCAGAAATACGGCGCGGCGTGTCCCGTCTCCTCGACGAAGCGCCAGTAGTCCTGGTTCGTAACCGGGTACTTGTCGATGAAGAAGGCCGCGACGTGGATCGGCTTCGCCGGCGAGCCGCCGTAGTAGATGCCGCCCGGGACGAGGATCACCTCCCGCCCGTCGCGTCCAGCCCGGTACTCCTCGTGGCCGCGGTCGTTCGTGCGAAGGAAGAGGTAGGGAACTTCCGGTTCCCTCTCGGCCGGAGGGAGGGCGAGGGTCGCCCCGTTGCCGCCGTTGTTGCGGGACAGGATGACCCTCACGACCGGGTGAAGACGCCGCCGAAGATCGGACAGTCCGTCGGTCGTGTTCTCGTACTGGAGCGCCCGTTGCGTGCGAAGGTCGAACGGAAGCGAGTCCACGCCCTGGGTGAGAAGGACGACGTACTTCCGCAGGGCGCGGGCGAGGCCGACCTCCAGGGCGACGTTCGGGTTGGTCGTGCGAGGATCCGGGTCGCCCGTGCAGTCGGCGACCACGAGTTCCGAGCGGGCGATCTCCTTTTCGATCAGCTGGTAGACGTCGCCGACGCCGACCACTTCATCGACCCGCAGCGCGTGCACGCCCAGGCGATCGCAGACGGCGCGGATCGCCTCGAACACCGGATCGAAGCGCCGGCTGAAGGGCATCGCGACGAACGCCTGGGACATGGCCGACTCTCGCACGCATCACGCGCCGGCGACCCGTGTTCCGCGGGCCGCCGTCACCTGGACCGGAGACCGCCATCGACGTTCGGATCCTGCAAAGAGCGACCGCGACCTCGGTCGCGTCATAGAGAGTATAGGAGCCCGCCACGCGCCACGGCCACCCGAGAGCAGGGCTACGTCAAGATCGACCCGTCGAGCCGTCGCGGTCGTGGACGTGGTCGTGGACGTGGTCGTGGTCGGCTTTCGGTGGTTCGATCACGACCACGTCCACGACCGCGACGGCTCGACGGGTCGATCTTGACGTATCCCTGCTCTCGGG
>JACQVV010000374.1 GCA_016209595.1 Planctomycetota bacterium | reverse complement strand
GGAGAGCTTCGCCCGCGAGGCCGAGACCTGGGTGGATCTCGGGATCCACCCGCACGTCGTCGCCTGCTGGTACGTGCGCTCGCTCGGCGGCATCCCGCGCGTCTTCGCCGAGTACCTCGAAGGAGGAAGCCTCGCGGACTGGATCGACTCGAAGCGGCTCTATGAGGGAGGCCCAGAGAAGGCGCTCGAGCGGATCCTCGACATCGCGATCCAGTTCGCGTGGGGGCTCGGCTACGCTCACGAGAAGGGACTCATCCACCAGGACGTGAAGCCGGCAAACGTCCTCATGACGCCGGAAGGCGACGTCAAGGTGACCGACTTCGGTCTCGCGGGGGCCAGGGCTGCGGTGGAGCCAGGGGCGCGGGACGAGGGAACGCGGTGGCTGGGGCAAACAGGGAAGCCCGGCGCCGAGGTGCTCCGGTCGATCCTCGTCTCTTGTGGCGGGTTGACGCCAGCGTATTGTTCGCCGGAGCAGGCCCGGAAGCAAAAACTCACCCGTCGCGCGGACCTCTGGTCGTGGGCGGTCAGCGTTCTCGAGATGTTCACGGGCGGCGTCGGCTGGATGTCGGGGCTTGCGGCGCCGGATGTCCTCGCGACATATCGCGAAGAGGGGCCCGAGGACGCGGCGCTCCCGCGGATGCCGGATGGGGTGGCGGAGCTCCTCGAGCGTTCTTTCCAGGCTGACCCCGCCGCGCGGCCGCACGACATGGCCGAGGTGGCGAAGGCCCTGCGCGAGACGTACCAGAAGATCGCGGGCGAGCCGTACTCGCGCGAAGAGCCCGAGGCCGCGAAGCTCCTGGCGGACGCGCTGAATAACCGGGCGGTATCGTTCATCGACCTCGGGCGGAACGACCAGGCGGAGAAGGCCCTCGACCAGGCGCTCGCGGCGGACCCGGCGCACCTCCACGCGACGTACAACCAGGGCCTCCTCCTCTGGCGCGCCCGGCGAATGACGGATGAGGTCGCAAGAACCAGGATTCGCGAGGCGTGCCTCGCCCACAGCGACGCGTGGGAGGGGCCGTATCTGGCGGCGTGGATCGAGATCGAGCGTGGCGACGAGGAAGCCGCGCGATCATGTCTCGGGGAAGCGGAGTGCCTCGCCGGAGCGCAGGAGGGGCCGCAGCGGCAGATCGTTGCTGCATCCAAGAGGGTGCGCGCCGGCTGGCGCTGTCTGCGGACGCTCGTGGGGCACCGGGACTGGGTGCACGCCGACAGCCAGGCGCGTGAGGACAACCGGCGTGAGGAGGATCTGGGTGTCCAGATCGAGTCAGTGAACGACGTCAGCCTGACGCCGGACGGGCGCCTGGCGGTGTCGGGGAGCGGCGACGGGACGCTCCGGGTCTGGGACGTTGCGACGGGACGCTGCCTTCGGACACTTGCGGGGCACAGGTGGGGGGTATGCGCTGTAAGCCTGACGCCGGACGGGCGGCTGGCCGTGTCAGGGGGCTGCGACAAGACGCTCTGGGTGTGGGACGTGGCAACGGGGCGATGCCTGCGGACGCTGGAGGGGCATACGGGCGAGGTGAACGACGTCAGCCTGACGCCCGACGGGCGGCTCGCGGTGTCGGGGAGCGGGGACAAGACGCTTCGGGTGTGGGACGTGTCTACGGGGCAGTGCCTCGGGACGCTCGAGGGGCACACGGACGGAGTGACGGCCGTCAGTCTGACGCCGGACGGGCGCCTCGCGGTGTCGGGGAGCGCGGACAAGACGCTCCGCGTGTGGTACCTCGACTGGGAGCTCGTCCCCCGCGAGCCCGCCGACTGGGACGAAGCCGCCCGCCCCTTTCTCGGCGTCTTCCTCTCCTGCCACACGCCAATCGCGGAAGACGGCGTCACCCGCCGCGGCCGCGCGAGCTGGACCGACGCCGACTTCGACGACCTCTACCGGGAGCTCCAATGGGCCGGCCTCGGCTGGCTTCGCAAGGACGGCGTCCGCGCCGAGCTTGCCAAGATGGCCGAGACCTGGAAAGGCCCCCCGCCGCTCGCGTGAGCACGCGAGGCCGGCCTGTTGTCCGGGGGCGTAGCCTCCCGTACAATCAAGACATGGCAAAGGAAATCGAACAAGAGCTGGAGCTGTGGAACCACTTCGACGAGCGCGAGGTCTAGTCGGGGAAACGCGCCCCGATGCGCGTCCGCGCGAAGGTGGACAACGGCTCGATGTACACCGTCCTCCCGAAGGAGCTCGCGGATTCCCTGGCGCTACTTCCCACGGGACGGCGGTGGGTGCGCTTCGCGGACGGACGGCGCGCGAAGAGGGTCCTCGTCTGCGGCCTCCGCGTCCGCGTGCCAGGTCTCCCCGACAGGTTGATCACCACGGATGCGCTCGTCGAACCCGGCCGCCACACGGTGCTCCTCGGGTGCGAGGAGATGGAGAGGATGGAGCTCATTGCCGACCACAAGGCCAGTGTCCTCCGCCCGCGCCCCGGCACCGAAAAGGGCATCCTGGCCGTCGTCGACTAGGCGTCTTCCTCTCGTGCCACGCGCCCATCGCGAAAGACGGCGTCACCCGCCTCGGCTGGCTCCGCAAGGAGGGCATCCGCGCGGAGCTTGCCGAGATGGCCCGCGCCTGCAAATCCCCCCCGCCGCTCGCGTGAGCACGCCTCGCGCAAGGACTTCCTGGCGGATCAGCGTCACGCTGGGCAGGTCGTCCTTGACGTCGGGCCGCGTGCTGAGTAGGCTCGGTTGTCAGCGACCTTGCCCCGAGCGAAGCCAGGGGCCGGACCGAAGAACCAGAGGGAATCGACCGTGCGCGGTGCCAAGGAGATCATCCTGGAAGCGGCCGCACTCCCGGTGGAAGAACGGGCGCTGGTGGTCGATTCCCTCCTTCGTACGCTGAATGCTCCTCGTCCGGAAATCGACGCGCAGTGGGCGGCCGCGGCCAAACGTCGCCTCGCCGAACTGCGGGCGGGAACCGCCCGCCCGATCTCCGGCGACGAGGTCTTCGCGAAGATCCAGGAACGCTTCGCG
>JACQVV010000373.1 GCA_016209595.1 Planctomycetota bacterium | reverse complement strand
GGCCACGCTCGTTCACCCGCTCGACCAGGCGGGCCCGTCCGACCAGCTCCACGCCTACTTCATCAGCCGCCTCGACCGGGTGAGCTTCCACTGCCGGCGCGTGCTCACGCTCTCCGCGGTGATGGGGGAGTCGTTCGCGACGAAGGACCTCGAGCGGCTGCACCGGCGGATGGAGTCGTCGTCGCTCGAGTTCCGCCGCCACGCGAAGGAGGCGGTGGAGGAGGGAATCCTCGTCGAGGCGCAGCGAGAGAGGTTCGCCTTCTACCACCCGCTGATGAAGAGGGCGACTTCCGGGCGTGGCCCTGAGCGAGCGAGGGGGAGGACGACGCCACCGCACCCCGTGGCGCTTGACGCAAGTTTCGATAGCCGGGTATTCTTCGGCGGATAGGGTCTCTCGGCTCCAAGGAGACTACGGCCATGATCGGATGGCGCGCGCTACAAGCGGCCACGGAGGCCCTGCGCATCCTCCACGCACAAGCTGCGGCCATGTCGCGCGAGGCGCGCATCATCGCGATGACCGCGGCTCCTCTGGTCCTGGGGGTGGCAGTCGTACTGATCCTGCTGCTCGGACTCGGAGTCGATGTCCTGCCAGGTGCGCTCCTCTCGGCTGCTGTGATCGCGCTCTACTACGCGCTCGCGATCATCCCCGCGCGCATCAGCGAGGCGACGCTCGATCGCTGGAAGGCGGGGGCCGAAGCCGGGATCTCCAGGTGGCGAGCCGCAGCCCCCGAGCGCGAGGCCATGCGGGAAGCGCGAGCCGCGGAACGCCTGCGAGAGCGCGAGGCCCGCCGAGCGGAGCGCGCACAGGCGCGCATGGAACGCGCGCAGGAGCGCGAGCGAGCCCGCGAGGTGACGGCCCTCCAGAGAGAGAACGAGTGCCTCCGACAGGAAGTAGCGGCGCGGGACGATCAAGCGCGGCAAGCCGAGGCCGAGCGCCACGCCCGCATGTCGGGCAAGCCGCCAACCGAACGCCAACTCGACTTCCTGGAGGATCTCGGGTACGAGGGCCCTGATCCGGCCACATGCCTCGAAGCCAGCGAGACGATCGATGCCATGCTCGCGCGGCAGAAGAACAGGGAGTAACCCCTCGCCCGGAGCATTCGCAGATCGCCGGAAATGGGGGATTCGACCGGCGAGGCCTGGGCGTGTCTCGGTCTCTCCCACGTTCTCTTCCGGATGGGGGTCCGCGCCTGGGCCCGGGAGGAGGTGGGCCGTCCGGCCGGCTCAGGATGAAGGCGGGGACTCCCCGAGTCGATCCCGGTCCAGACGTGGCAGCCTCCGGAGCGCGCTCGAATAGGTCGTCTCCAGAGGGATCTCGATGTGGCGCCCTGGCTCGAGGAAGAGGGGCACCTCCGGGAGCGGGTCCCCGACTCGCATCGATCGGTGGTAGATCCTCACCGTTGCCGGACTGGGTTGGCATTCGAAGCTGGTCGCGGCCCGGCCCTCCTCGGGCAGGGAGGCGGAACCGAGCTCGCGCGCCACGGCCGCGGCGAAGCCGGGCGCCGGGCCGGTGGGGGGCAGCACGTCCACGACCAGGACGTGGAGACCGCTCGCCAGACAGACCAGGATCTTCTCCTCGAAGTTCCGCGCGCGGCGGTCGCTGTCCTTGTTGCCCGGCGAGACGATCTCGACAACGGACACCCTTCGCTCGTCTCCGGCCGAAAAGACCGATATCCGCCGGTCCTTCCTGGGCGAGAGTCGAGGCGGGGAGATGATCGCGGTTGGTCGGATTACCGCCGAGGAACCGGCGGATTCGCCCCCTCCTCCCGTCTCCACGGTGAGGACATCCGTCTCGAACGTGCCGACGGACTCTTCGGGCCGCGCGAAATACCCTTCGGGGAGGAGACCGTCGTTCAGGGCGGCAGCCAGTTCCGAAATCCAGTGGACGTGGAAGGCGTGGAAGACGTTGTCCGAGACCCGCGTCCAGTCGTCGAGCGCCATCGAGCGAGTCTATCACGGAGGGGCGAGAGGGCGCGACTTGCATGAGAACGGCGAGACCGTGGTCGGAGCGGGTGGAAAGCTGCTCCCTCTCTGCTAGAATGCCCCCGTCGCGCGCGAGCCTGGACGAGGGAACGGAGGACGGCTTAGAGGATGCCCCAGGACGAGTCGAGGCCGGCGGGCCCGCGAGAGCTACTCGCCTGTCCGAACTGCCGGTCCCCCTTGAACGTCGCGAAGGTGAGGGGCGGGAAGCGCGTGCAGTGTCCGAGGTGCCGCAAGGTCCTGCGGCTGGCCGAGGGCCGCGGCGAGCTCCTGGAAACGTCGACGGCGCGGACCGAGCACAGCACGATCGTGAGCCTGGAGGACGATCCGTCCGCCGGCTCGCGACCCCCACCCGTACGCGAGGAGCCCGCGGGCCCGCTCGACCTTTCGTGTCCGTTCTGCCGGGGGAGAATCGACCTCGCCCGGCCCTCTCCAGGGAAGCTCCTCCGGTGTCCGTCCTGCCAGAGCTGGCTCAGGACGGACCGCCAGGGACGGAGCGTGGTCCCGGCCGTGGCCGGGAGCACGGTGACCTCCGTGGGGCGGAGCCCGAGCTCCTCGACCGCGCCTCCGAGCGTCGCGCCGTCCGAGAGGCCGGGGGGGGCGCGCGCCGTCTCCTCCGGAGCGCGTGGGCCCTCTCCCCGGGCGCCGGAGGAGAAGCCTGCCCCGGAGATGAACACGTCGGCCTTCCTGCGGCCGGACCTCCTGCCGGCGGGCGATCTGGAGGACTGCCTGAACGCCCTCAAGGGTTCGGAGCGGACCGCCCTCGACCACAAGATCTCGAACCTGATGGGCGACAGCCGGCATCTCGACTCGTTCGACATCGAGTCGATCAAGGTCACCCGCTCGATCAGCCAGGATCTCATCGCAGCCGCGCACGTCGCCGGGGAAACGGAACGGCGCAAACCGAAGGCGAAGCCGACCCCGGGCAAGGCACCGGCCCAGCCCCTGGTCGCGGCAGACGTGGCCTCCCCGCCTGCCCCGGAGCCGGAGGCGAAGCCGACCCCGGACGAGGACCAGGCCGAGGAGTGGCTCCTTTCGTACCTCCTGGCCCGCGAAGCGCTGACCGAGGACCAGGTGGAGCGCTGCCGGCAGGCGCGGGAGGTGGTGCGGGCCGAGGGGAAGGTAGACCTACCGCTATACCACTACGCGGTGAAGTTCGGCTTCGTCTCGGCGCTGTCGATCCGGGACGCGATCGAAGCCTACAAGGCCGGCGGGCATGCGGCCACGCTCTCCGACGCCCAGCTCAAGAAGAGCCTGGCCAAGGTGGCCGGCATGGGCGCCGGAGCCCAGGTCGGGCCGTATCGCGTGATCTCGGAGCTCGGCCGGGGAGCCGTCGGCGTCGTCTTCAAGGCCGAGGACACACGCGCCGGGGGCGAAGCCAGCCCGGGTCACGAGAACCTTCGCGCGCTCAAGATCCTCGTCGCAGGCGGAGATGTCGACGAGCGGGCCCGCCACCGCTTCCGGAGGGAGGTGGAGGCAACCCGCTCCCTCGATCACCCGAACGTCATCCGCGTCTACGACGTGGGCGAGCACGAGGGACACCCCTGGTTCGCGATGGAGTACGTCGAGGGGCGGACGCTCGACTCCCTCCTCGGGGGGGCGGACGGTTCGAGTTCGGGCCGCGGGCGTGCTTCGCTCGCGGCGCTTCTCGGGATCCTCGCCGATTCGCTCGAAGGAGCCGCCTACGCGCACGAGGCGGGGATCGTCCACCGGGACATCAAGCCGTCGAACATCCTGGTCGATGATGAGGGCCGCCCGCGTCTCACCGACTTCGGCCTCGCCAAGCGCGTCGACTCGGGGAGCTACCTCACCCGGACCGGCGACGTGGTCGGCACGCCCTATTACATGGCCCCCGAGCAGACGCAAGGGGAAACGGGCGCCATCAGCGCGGCCACGGACACGTTCGCCTTCGGCGTGATCCTCTACCAGTGCCTCACGGGGCGCCTCCCGTTCGACGCCGAGACGTCGATGGAGCTCTTCCATGCCATCTGCGAGCACGAACCGATCCCCCCCCGGCAGATCCAGCCTTCCGTTCCAGTCGACCTGGAGCGAGTCTGCCTGAAGGCCCTCGAGAAGGAGCCCCGGCACCGCTACGAGGACGCCTCGGAATTTGCCGGCGACCTCCGGAAGTTTCTCGCCGGGGAGCCGATATCCTCGCGGCCGACCGGGACGGCCTATCGGGTCTGGCGAAAAGTGCGGCAGCGCAAGTGGGTCTTCGCGACGATCGTGGGCCTGTTCCTCGCGCTCGTGGCGTCGGTGGGATTCCTGGCCTACAAGCTCTCCCAGACGGCTGAAGAGGTGGACCTCCGGGCCCAGCTGGATTCCCTGGTCGCCGCGGCCCGGGAGGAGGCCAGGGCCGGGAAGCATGCGAGCGCGATCGAGAAGTGCGACGAGGCGATCGGGCTCGACCCCGACTACGGCCCGGCCTACCTGGCCAAGGCCGACATCGTGCTCGACCGTTCTCCCGAAGACTGGAAGGACGCCGCCGGCGTCCTCGAGGCGCTGCTCGCTCGGAAGACCGAGGGGGCGAGGCCGCACCACGGGGCGGCGGAGCGCGCCCTCGGGCGGATCTACCAGGATCGCGGGAAGTGGGATCTCGCCATCGCCGCGTACACCGAGGCGATCCGGCTCGATCCAAAGGACCGTCTCGCCTATCTCGGACGCGGACAGGTGTACGAGAAGGTGGGGCAGATCCAGAGCATGGCGGCGGATTTCGAGATGGCGGAGGAGCTAGGGCGGGAGGAAGTGGCGGCTCTCGTCGAGGAGGCGCGCGGACTCCTGGCGAGAGAGAAGCCGGACTCGGACGCCGCCCTTGCCCGGCTCGAGAAGGCTCTGGAGATCGACCCCGACGCCCCCGAGGCGCTCCTCCTCGCCGGATCCGTCCACCGGCGGGCCGGGCGGCTCCACCGTGCGCTCGCAGCCCTCACGACGGGCGTCGAGGGCGGCGGAAGGGAGATGCCCGTCCTCCTGGCGGCGCGAAGCTCGGTGTTCCTGGAGCTCGGGGACATCGCCCAGGCCCGCGCCGACGCCGAGCGCGCGAGCTCGCTCGACCCCGAGTCCCCTCGTGCCCGGTTCGCGCTCGGACGGGTTTTCTACGAAGCCGGGCAGATCGGCCAGGCGCTCAGGCTCTTCGACGACGCGGTCCTTTCGGCGACGCCGGCCCCGGACCCGGCCCTTCCCGAGGAGCCCGACCTCTACCTCTATCGAGCTCTCGCGCTTCGCGTGGACGGGCACCCCGAGAAGGCGCTGGAGGATCTCGACCGTTGCCTCGCCCTCTCGCCCGGTCACGCCCAGGCCCTCTACTGGCGCGGCCGGATGCGCCGGGAAGCGGGGCGCGACCTCGATCGGGCCGAGGAGGACCTCGCCTCGGCCCTCGCGGCGGGGCCCCACGACGAAGCCCAGGTCCGCCTGGAGCTTGCCCGGGTGCGCGCCCTCCGAGGGAACCAGGAGATGGCGCGGGCGGACCTCGACGGGATCCTGGCGGCCTGGCCGGGCTGGCCCGAGGCGTACCTGGAGCGAGCCGCTCTCCTCGTCTCCCTGGGCCGGCTGGACGAAGCCCTGCGGGATGCCCAGGAGGCGATCGAGCTTGCCCCCTGGGACGCGAGGGCCTACCACCAGCGCGGGGAAATCCACCGGCTCCGGCGCCACCTGGTCGATGCGACCGAGGACTACGAGAGAGCGCTCCGGATCGATCCCCACGAGCTCTCCCCTCTGATCGGGCGACTTCGCTGTTCGGTCGAGAGGATGGAGCTCCAGGAGATCCTCAAGATGGGCGAGGAGGAGCTCCCCCAGTACCTCGATCGAGGCTGGGAGCACGGCGCCGATCTCTTCGCCACGCCTCCGGAGGAGATCGTGCGCGAGGCTTTCGGGTCGGGCGAGCCGGGGCGGACCGGCAAGCGTGCGGCCGAGGCGCTGGACGAGTGCCTCTGGGCCATCCAGTCCGAGAAGGAGTTCGTCCGCCGGGCGGGCATCCAGGGGCTCGTCGCGGCGGGAGACGAGGGGCGCAGGCTCCTGGACGAGCTCCGCGCCTCCCTCCCCGACGAGGAAGTCCGCGCGAGGCTCGACGAGGCCGTGCGCGCGTTCGCCGACTACGACCGGCAGTCGGGGAGACGCGGGCGGATCCGGGAGATGGTGCGGGGGCTCCTGGGCGCGGACCAGGAGGTGTTCCGCGCGTGGAGGGAGGATGCCGCCGGCGTGGTCCAGGCGCTCGCGGAGATCGTGCGCGACCACCAGGCGGGCCTCTGGACGAGACGATTCGCGGCGCGTTCGCTGCTCGCCATGAAGCATCCCGCGGGCCTCAACCAGGCCGTCGAGCTCGTGAACGACCTGTCCGACATCGAGTCCTCCGCGATCACCGCAACCGAGATGATGTGGGCCGGCCAGATCATCCATCCGCAATCGAGGAACATGCAGAACTACCTCCAGGGCGAGAAACCCTGGGTGCGTGCGCTCGTCCTCCTCGATCCGCCGGACAACAAGCACCTCCGGGAGTGGGCGGCGGAGCGGCTCGCGGACGCGGACGCGCGGGTGGCGCGCCACGCGGCGCAGTATCTCGCCCGCCAGAAGGACGACCGCGGGCTGGATGTGCTCCGGACGGCCGCGGAGGATCCGGACGAGATCGTTCGCCACTTCGCCGTTCGGGCCCTCGGGAACCTGCCGGCTCCGGAGGTGAGCTCGATCCTCGTCAAGGCGCTCTCCGACGCGGCCCCGGAGGTCCGGCGGGCCGCGGCGATCTGGATCCGGCTTCGCCGGGAGGCCGCCGCCGCGCCGAAGCTCCGGGAGATGGCTGGAACCGACCCGGACCTCTCGCTCCGCGTCCACGCGGGGCTCTCCCTTGCCGCGCTGGCGGACCCGGAGGCGGCCGCGGCCATGCAGAAGATCATCCTTTCCCCGTCCGAGAACTTCCTCATGCGGTCGGTCGCCGCCTACTACCTCTACCGGACGCGCCGCATCCAGGTCACACCGGAGTGGTTCACGCTCCTGGCCAACCGACAGGACGAAGAAGGTCTTGTCCTGGGGCTCTACGCGATGGGGATGTTCGCCGGGCCCGGAGCGAAGTCCTTCCTCTTCCCGGAGCTCGACAACCGGGACTCCTACCTCATCCGGGCAGGAGTCTGCTCCGCGCTCTTCTGGGTTGGCGGCGCCGACTCCTGCGAGAACCTCTACAGGATGCTGAACGACGAGAATGACGTGGTCGTGGCGTCGGCGGCCGGGACGCTCGTCTACCTCAAGTATCTCAAGCGCGAGAAGCTTCCCGACCTCGAGCAGCGGCTTCTGGCTTCCGGCGACCGGGCGCGGCGCGGGGCGGCGAACGTCTACCTCCGCCTCGGGACCGCCCGCTCGGAGGAGGTCGCCGAGCAGTTCGGCGTGAAGACCACCATCGAGCAGAGGATCGAGCTCCTGCGCCAGGGCTGCGAGCTCGATCCCCTGTACGCGGACGTCTGGGCGGAGCTTGGCCTTGCGCTGGCCGACGCCCGGAAGTTCCAGGAGGCCATCGAGGCGTACGGCGATGCGATCCGGCTCTCGCCTGGCGACGCGGCAGCCTACCGGGGGCTGGCGTCGGTCCTCCTGGCCGCGGGCCGGACCGACGAGGCCGCGAAGAGCTATCAGGACGGGCTCCGGCGAGACCCGACCGACGTTCTATCCCGCCTCGCGCTGGCGCGGATCCTGCTCGCGCGCGACGAAGCCTCGTCCGCCAACGGGCAGGTCGTGTGGGCCCAGGCGAGCGATCCGACGCGCCCCGAGGTCTGGCTTGTCGCCTCCGAGATCCGCTACCGGCTTGAGGGAGCGGCGAAGGCGGTGGATCTCCTGCACCTCGCGCTCTCCTGGTTCGAGGGCTCGGGGCCCCTCCAGTTCCAGGTCGCGCGATATGCGGCGTCGCTGTCGGACAAGCCCGAGCACGTGAAGGAGCACCTCGAGAAGGCGGCGAACGCCGGCTTCGACACGAAGGCAGGCGGGGCGATGAAGGAGTTCGAGCCCTACCTCGCCGGCGCCGCGACCGACGACGCGACGCTGGCCATCCGATCGCTCCTCGGAAAATAGAGTCGCCGCTTGCCGGGACCGGGCTTCCTTCTTCAGCCGGCGGCTAGCCGTCCCTCTGAAGCCTGAAGCCTGAAACCTGAAGCCTGAAGCCTGTAGAGAGCCACCCTCGGGATTCGAACCCGAAACATCCGCTTTACGAAAGCGGTGCTCTACCGTTGAGCCAGGGTGGCACGATGACTCAAGGATATCGGGCGACCCGGGAGAAGTCAAAACCACCTACAATCAGGACATGTACGCGCCCCGGGATTCGGGGAAGATCGTCGCGCCGGCGGGCCGCGTCCTGGTGAGCGCCTGCCTCCTCGGTATCCGCTGCCGGTATGACGGCCGGGACGCGCTCCGCCAGGAGATCGTGGACCTCCGGCGCGGCGGGGCCATCGTCGCCGTCTGCCCCGAGGAGCTGGGCGGGCTGGGGACGCCGCGCCCGCCGGCCGAAATCGAATCCCTGGCGGGGGCAGCCCGGAGGCCGCCAGAGATCCCCCCCGAGCTGGGGCCCTTCGCGGAGGTCCCGCGAGAGGCACAGGAGGGAGAGTCCGACGCAAACGAAGTCTGGGCGGGCCGGGCGAGAGTTCTGGCCGCGGACGGGAGCGATGTCACCGACGCCTACGTTCGTGGAGCGATCCTCACCGCCCGCATCGCCAGGGACACGGGCGTGACCCGAGCCTATCTCAAGGCGCGAAGCCCCTCCTGCGGCTCCGGGACGCTTTCCCGGCGAGGCCGCCGAGTGGCCGGTGACGGCGTGACGGCGTGGCTCCTGAAAAGGATGGGGATCGAGGTCGTGTCGGTGGACTGATCTACTTCTCCCCATCCACGCCGCGTTCGAGTTCGTCCAGCATCTCGCCGAGCGCGTCCACGAGGATCGGCCCGGTCGAGGGTCCCAGGGACATCGACTCCTCGTAGTCGAGGGGGTTCCACTGCTCGCGCGGCAGGATGTAGCCGAGCTCGTTGCCGGCAAGTCCCAGCAGGATCTTCGGCCCGGTCCTCATGTGGGCGCGGATCGGATCCGCGAGCTCGGGGAAGAGCTCGCCCGGGAGCGTGGCAATGCGGATCGGCCCGATCGAGATCGCGGCGAGCCGGCTGGGCACGCGCGGGGTCTCGAAGAGCCGGGCGAGGCCGCGCTCGGAGTATTCGAGGTGCTTCCCGCCCGGGATCACACCCATCCCGATCGCCACTCGGAACATGAGGTTCTCGAGCGGGAAGGAGACCCGGCGCGTGACGAACCGGACTTCGGGATCGACGAGCCACTCCGCTCCCTGGAGCGAACCGACCCCACGGTCGGCGAGGGTGTTCCCGACCCACTCGGCGCTCGCGAAGTCGTGCTCGGGGACCTTGGGCGTCTGCATGCCGCCGACCGCGCCGGGGAAGAAAATGGCGGTCCCGCCGAGCGCGCCCTCGGCCCTCGCCCGGACGAAGTGCGGGTAGTCCGATGTGAGCACGCGGTTTCGGCTCCAGAGCACTTCCGGGTGCATGGCGTAGACGAAGACCGTGGCGACGGTCTCGCCCCCGGCCTTCTCGAAGTGGAGCGTGCGGAGCACGGGGTCCATCACCTCGGGCTCGCGGGAGTCGCGCAGGACCTCGGGCACATCGACCTCTCCCGCCCGCAGACGGACGGGCACGAGGGCGGCGGCGGCCTGGCGGACGGACTCCAGGATCGCCCCGTCCACGCGATCGAGGAAGGCGGGGTCGATCCCGGACCTCGTGGGGCGCGGTCCCCAGATGCCGATCGC
Source organism: Planctomycetota bacterium (assembly GCA_016209595.1). GTDB lineage: Bacteria > Planctomycetota > JACQVV01 > JACQVV01 > JACQVV01 > JACQVV01. The sequence continues at coordinate 4,236 of JACQVV010000373.1, read as the reverse complement.
GTCGGGGCCGTGGTGCGTGTGGGTGCTCGAGACGACGACGTGGGTCGCGGGGATCCCAACCTCCTTCTCCACCTGGGCGGTCGCCGCCTCGATCCGATGGCCGCCGTACCCGATGAGGTCGAGGGCAACAAAGGCGTACCGCTCTCCCGCCGACGAAAGGACGAGCGCGCGCGCCCAGATGTCGTCGTGGACGCTCTCGGCGGTCCGGTCCTGTCCGAAGCCTGCGAGGTAGACGGGGGCGCGGTCCTCGCCGACTTCCGGCGTGATCCGCACGGCGGACGCCCCCGCGAGGAGCTCGCCGTCTGCGAGGGCGGGGAGGGCGGCCAGTGCCCCGGCCACGAGGGTCCAGAGACAAACGGGCGTGCGCATCATGGGAGAATCCTCGCTAGAGACAGGCTGGAGACCGGAGGTTGGAGACTGGAGGAGAAACAGGCGGCGCGCCCAAAGCTTGCCCTGAGTGAAGCGAAGGGGCCGTTCCCTCAGCCTGGTCTTTACTGACCACTGACCACTGATCACTGACCACTGAGTTCAAGGTGCGCTGTCGAGGGTCACGCGGAAGTCGTGGGACCGGCCGTCTCGAAGGACGCGGACGGCGGTCGTATTCCCGGGCCGCATGGAGGACAGGAGCTCGGCGAGCTGCTCCGGGACGCGGATGGTCGAACCGCCGAGCGCGATCAAGAGGTCGCCCGCCAGCACTCCGGCTCGTTCGGCGCAGAAACCCGGAAGGACGCCCGTGACGAGGAGGCCCCCGTCCACCTTGCGTTCGCCGAGCTCGGCCGTCGTGAGCTCGCGAAGGTCGAGTCCCAGGAAAGGCCTGGGGGCCGGCAGGACATCCCTGCCCGCCGCGAGCTCGCGGGCGGCCTCGCGCAGGAGGTAGGCCGGCGCGGCGTAGGTCGCGCCCCGCACCGTGTTGGAGACGTTGATCCCCAGGAGCCGCCCGTCGAGGTCGACGAGCGGGGATCCCAGGTCGCCGACCGCGAGCGGGGTGTCGTGCTGGAGGACGGGGGAGAGGTCGACCGGTGGGGAGAGGGGCTCGAGATCGAAGCCGGCCAAGGTCTCGAAGAGGCGCTCGAGCTTTTCCCGCGTGACCTCCCGGCCGAGCGATCCGACGAGCCCGACGCCCAGGACCCGGCGGTCGGTCCCCAAAGAGAGGGCGATCCGGCCGAGAGCCATCTCGTTCCGCGGCGCGAGCTCCGGGACTGCGAGGTCACGTCGCGCCACCCGCACGGCGGCGAGCCCCAGGCGATGATCGACGGCGCCCACGAGTCCCTCGACGATGTCGCCGTCCGGCAGCCGGACCTGGACCGTGCGGTACGGCTCGACCAGGAAGTGCGGGGCGAGGACGACTCCGTCCGGGGAAAGGATGACGCCGTGTCCGAGGTGGCGGTCCTCGACCAGGAGGCGTACGATCCAGCCCGAAGCCCGGCGCGCGACCGGCCGGAAGGTCTCGGCGAGCGCCGCCCGGCGGGCCGCGCTCGCCCCGGGAGGCGAGATCGTCCGGCCGGGGACGGGGGGCGTCTCGATCGACTCCCCCTTGCGGAGACGCGGGAGGGCCTCGAGGATCCGGGCCGAGGGCACGGCGTACGCGAGGCCGTCTTGCACGGAGATCGCCGCGTTCATGCCGACGAGGTTCCCCGCGAGATCCACGAGAGGGCCGCCGCTGTTCCCCTGGAAGATCGGAACGTCGGTCGCGACCATGTCGTTGTAGACGCGCCCCGTGCCGGTCTCGGTCAGGTTGTAGCCGGTGGAGAGGACCCGCCCGACGGCCGGGGCGGGCTCGAGGTCCGCGGCGGCGCCTCCCGGATGCCCGAGGGCGAGGACCCACTCGCCGGGCTCCGGGGGGCCGGTGCGGATCGGGAAGGGCTCGAGCCCGGGGACCTCAACGGCGAGGAGCGCGATGTCGGCGGTCCGGTGCATCCCGAGGCGCCGGGCCGGGAAACGGCGGCCGTCGGGAAGAACGATCTCGAGGTTCGCCGCGTCCTCGACCACGTGCGCGCAGGTCACGACGAGCCCCGGCGCAAGGACAGCGCCCGTCCCGGACGTGGTGGCGTCGGGCTTCTCCGCGAGCTCGCCCCTCACCACGACCGTTCGGCTCCGGGACGAGGTGTAGACCTCGCCGACCCGCGCGGACAGGTCCGCCGCCGCCTCGGGCAGGGGCTCGTCGGCCCGCGTGGGAAGGACGCAGGCCAGGAGGGACAGGGCGACGAGCGCGCTCGAAAGGCGGCTACGAAAGTCGCGCGAGGAACTCCTCCAATCGATCGAGACCCTTCTCGATTTCATCCTGGCTCGTGGCGTAGGAGATCCGGACGTGCGAGTCGGCCCCGAAGGCGATCCCGGGGACGACCGCAACGCGCGCATGGACGAGGAGCGCGCGGGCGAAGGAGACCGAGTCGGAGAGGGCCGTCTCGCCGATCCGGCGGCCGTAGCAGCGCCCGACGTTCGGGAAGAGATAGAAGGCGCCCTCGGGCGGGGCGCAGGCGAGGCCCGGCATCTGGGAGATCCGACTGAAGGCGTAGAGGCGGCGCTTGTCGAACTCGGCGACCATCCGCCGGACCGGTTCGTCGCCGCCCAGAAGGGCCGCCAGGGCGGCTTTCTGCGCGATCGAGCACGGGTTCGAGGTCGTGTGGTCAGCGAGCCGTGCCGCCGCCGCGATCGCTTCCCTGGGGCCGGCAAGCCACCCGATGCGCCAGCCGGTCATGGCGTAGGTCTTGCTCACGCCGCCGACGAGGAAGGTTCGGTCCTTGAGGAAGGGCGCGACGGCTGCGATTGAATGGTGGCGCGCGTCCCCGAAGATGATCTTCTCATAGATCTCGTCGGAGAGGACGAGCACGTTCGAGCCCTTCAGCGCTTCGCCGAGGGCGGCAAGCTCCTCCCGCGAGTAGACCGACCCGGTCGGGTTCGACGGGCTGTTGAGGACGAGCATCTTGGTCCTGGGACCGACGGCCGCGGCCAGGGCATCGGGGGAGAGTTTGAAGCCATCGGCCTCGCGCGTTTCCAGCACGACCGGGCGGGCCTGGGCGAGACAGATCTGCTCCGGGTAGCTCGTCCAGAATGGGGCCGGAACAAGGACCTCGTCGCCCGGGTTGCAGGTGACCTGGAAGGCGAGGTGGCAGGCGTACTTGCCGCCCGGCGTCGCGAGGACGCAATCGGGGCCGTAATCGAGCCCCTGGTCGTCGCGAAGCTTCTGGGAGATGGCGTTCCTGAGCGGCAGGATCCCGGTGGTCGGGGTGTACCGCGTGAATCCCTCGTGGATTGCCTCGATCGCCTTCCCGCGGACCGACTCCGGCGTGTCGAAGTCCGGCTCCCCCGCGCCGAAGCCGACCACGTCGATGTCCTGCTCGCGCATCCGGGCGGCCTCCGCCAGGACGGCGAGCGTCGCGGACGGCTGGATGGCGGCCGCTCGCTCGGAGAGCGGAAGGGGGGTGGGGGGAAGCGCGGGACCCTGGCTCATGGACGACTCATTCTATGCGAGCCGGGAGAGGCCGGGCAAATCCAGTGGTCAGTGGCCAGTACCAGTGGTCAGGAAAAAAAGCGACCAGTGGCCACGGAAAAAGAAGAGACCAAGGGGCAGGGGACAGGGGTCAGAAGCCAACTGGCTGATTCGGGTGTCGTCCTCGCGCTGGGCGCGGCCCCGGTTTTCCCGCTCCCGCTCCCGAGAAACGGCCGGGAGCGGGAGGGGGAGGGGGAGCGGGAGGGGAAGAGACCCGGATTAGTGGCGGCAAGCGTTCGGGATAGGAACCACTCCTGCTCATTCCCCGTCCCCGCCCGCCCGTCCCTCTTTTACATGTCCCTCAGGATGTCCGCCAGGAACCCGCCGAGGATCCCGCCGACAATCGACGGGACGACGACCTCGGAGATGTCCACGCCGGCCAGCCAGAGGCCGGCCGGGAAGAGCAGGCCCAGTGCAAGCCCGTACCGGGTCAGGATCCAGCGGTTGCGATTCGGCCGCACGGCCCCGTTCCCCCCGGACTGCTGGAGGCGGCGGATCTGGAACTCGTGCATCTTGTTGATCGCGCGCATGTTCCACCTCCTTCCTCCCCTCTAGATCGTCTCGCGGAAGATTCTGTACGTCCAACCCAGTAGAACCGGACAACCTTCGATCCGGTTCCATCCCGCGTGGAGAAAGCGGGGCGACATTGACACGGCATCGCGGCCAGGCGCATACTCGCCGCCCTTGTCAGGGGGAGGGGAACTGCCCCCTCCCCCTTCCCACCGCCGGCACTCCCCTTGCGAAGC
>JACQVV010000392.1 GCA_016209595.1 Planctomycetota bacterium | reverse complement strand
GGCCCACCACCCCCCGCCCAACCACCCCTAGGGTAGCAAGGGGATTGCGGCTCGGGCGACAACTTCGGCGCGAATTCTCGCGGACTTGTCAGCCTTCAGAGCCCCAGCCATGACAGGCCCAACCCCGAGAGCCCCAGCCCTGAGAGCCCTGGTCCTCTTCGGCGGAGCGCTCGGCGATACGGTCGCGTTTCTCCCCGCGCTGGGCGAGCTCGCGCGCCGTCTCGGGACGCCGCCGGAGGTGCGCGGGGACTCCGACCGTCTCGTTCTTCTCGACGGATTGCCCGAGCGCTGCCCCCACGGCTCGATCGAGGGCACTGGCTGGCATCTGCTTCACGAGAGGGGCGCGGATCCCGCGAGACTTTGCCTGTCGATCGCCTGTCGCGAGGTCTTCGTGCCCGCGACCGTCCGAGACGAGGTCCTCCTGGAGAACCTTCGGAGCCTCGGCGCGGAACGCGTCCACCCCTACCGGTCTCTTCCCGACCGCGAGGAGCACGTTCACCTCTCCGATCACTACTGGTTCGAGCTCCTCGGCCTCCCCGGCCCCGCGCCCGCGCCGCGGCTCGATCCTCCGCCCGAGTGGCTCGCGTGCGCGCCCCGCCCGGACGGGCCCTACTGGGTCCTCCACCCGGGGAGCGGTTCGCCCGCGAAGAACTCGCCGCCATGCGCCCTCGCCGGATTGCTCGAGCGGCTCGCCAGCGCCCCGACCCGCCCCGTCGTGATCGAGGGGCCGGCGGACCGGCAGCCCGTGGACGCCCTCCTCGAACTCGCCGCCCGTCGCGGGCTCCCGATCCCTCCCGTCCGCCGCGGCATGGACGTCGCCTCGCTCGCCGGACTCCTGGCGGGGGCGCGCGCCTTCCTCGGCCACGACTCGGGCCCGACGCACCTCGCCGCGGCTCTCGGCGTCCCGACGATCGCCCTCTTCCGCTCGACCGACCCGGCTCGCTGGGGGCCGCGAGGACGGCGGGTTCGGGTCATCGCCGGAGAACCCGGAGTGGAGGAGGTCGCGACCGCGATCGAGAGAAAGCTGTAGTCCCCGCGGCGGAAACCTTTGCGCTGACCAAGGGTTGTGGGGCAGAATCGTTCGAGATGGCGATCGACCTCCACGTCCATACGGACGCCTCCGACGGGCTTTTTCCGCCGGAAGCGGTCTACAAGATGGCCGGGGAGGCCGGGCTCAAGATGATCGCGATCACCGACCACGACACGGTCCGTGGCTACGACCGCGCGGACGCGGGCCGGGACCAGGGCGGCCCCACGCTCGTCCCGGGGGTCGAGTTCACGACGACCTTCGAGACTCGCGAGGTTCACGTGCTCGGCTACTTCCGGGAGAAGATCCCCGCGCCGATCCGGGACTTCCTCACCCGGACGCAAGGGGAGCGCCGCAAGCGAATCCGGGCCGGGGTCGAGAGGCTGAACGATCTCGGAGTGCCGCTCGCGTTCTCCGAGGTGGAGAGCCTCTGCACGGGCGACTGCATAGGCCGTTCCCACCTGGCGCGGGCGCTGGTGGAGCGCGGAACGGTGCGCACCGTCCGCCAGGCGTTCGAGCGCTATCTCGCCGCGGAGCACGAGATCATCCCCAACACCGAGACCTCGGTCGAGGAAGTGCTCGCGCGCGTTCGGGAGAGCGGCGGGGTGAGCGTCTGGGCCCACCCCGACATCGACCTTTTCGACTGCCACGTGAAGGAGTTCCAGGAGGCCGGGCTCGACGGGGTGGAAGTCTACTCCCCGCGCTCGTCCGGGGTGAAGAACCTCTACGTTGAACGCGTCGCGGAGGACCTCGGGCTCCTCAAGGCAGGAGGCTCCGACTGGCACGGTCACCCCACGCAGGGGCCGCTCGGGCGCTTCCGCGTGGCGGGCGGGCAGATCGGCGCGCTGCTTTCGCGTCTGGGCGTGGCGTAGGTGCATCTCCTCGCCGTGTCACACGGGCCCGGATTGACTGGCTGAGGGACCAGGATACAATCCCGCGAAAGAGAGCTCTGTGGAGGTACGCCCCTTTGGAGGGGGAAAGGAAGATTCCATGAAGAGGATTCTGGCCGCGCTCGCGCTCCTCGTATCTTTCGGGACGCTGCTCCCGGCCCAGGTGGACGGGGATGGCCCGACCCCCGAGACCGCCGAACGCATCGGGCAGCTCATCGCCGACCTCGGATCCGACGATTGGCAGACCCGGGAGGAGGCTACGAAGGAGCTCGCCAAGATGGGGCCGGTGACGACGCCCTTTCTCCTGGCGGCGAAGAAGGCCACGGACGACTATGAGGTTCTGAGGCGGATCAGCCGGGTCCTGGAGGAGACGGGAGGCTGGGCCCAGGACCCCGACGAGGTCGAGCGGAGGATCGGCCAGAAGCTCGCGATCTTCAAGGGCGAGCCGATCCTGCACATGAGCCCGGGGGACATCGCGGACCAGTGGGTCGACGAGCCCTTCCGGAGCGCGATCGAGGAACTTCGCGGACTCGGCGCGGGCGTCGGCGGGGCGCTTTCGTCCGAGGCGCTCTCCTCCGACTCCCCCATCTATCGCGCGAACCTCTGCTACCTGATGGGGACGCTCGGCACGGCCGACCAGGCTCCCGCCCTTGCGAAGCTCCTCGAGGACTCCGACGCCACCGTCCGCGGCATGGCGGCCTACGCTCTGGGGGAGCTCGGCGGCGGCGGCCAGATCGAGGCTCTCCACAGGTGCGCCTCCTCCGACGCCGACACGAACGTCCGCGTCTACGCCATCCTCGCGCTCGGCCGCACGAAGAACAAAGACGCAGTCGACCAGCTCATCGGTTTTCTCGGTCATGATGAGGTATCGCTCCGGCAGGCTGCGATCTACGCCTTGAACCGTGTGACCGGCCAGAATCACAACTTCAACCCGTACTACCCCCCCGGCAAGCGGAAACAGGCGGTGGAAAGGTGGAAGAGCTGGTGGCAGGAGAACCGGGGAACCTTCGAGTTCCCGGCGAGCCTTCCCGAGGGATCTCGGCAGTCGCGGCTCTACCGCATGGAGCGGGCGGTGCGGATCGAGGCGGGGGGGGTCGGCCCCGGCGTCCCCGTGCCGCCGCCGGTGCCCGTCCCGCGGGAAGCCGTTCCCCAAGCGGGAGAAGCTCCTCAGGAGGACGCCCCCCAGCCGGGAGGGGACGAGGCGGCCCCCGAGGACGAAGAGAAGCCGGCGCCCGCGGCCGGTGATGAAGACAAGTGACGACGGCGGCCCGCCCGATGTGTCATGCTAGGGAAGGGAAGGGGGCTGTTCCCCTCCCCCTGACATGAGGGTGCGGGAAGACAATCCCACGGAGGAATGGAGATGAAGACTCGCGCCGCGGTCTGGCTGGTTCTGGCCCTTGCAGTCCTGTTCTTCGCCGGGTGCTACCAGACCTACGACCGGTACACCGGGTACAGCAAGTACTACCCTGACTTCAACGTCGACTACGCCAACGACATGGAGCCGCCCGTGGACGCCGCGCCGGCGTCCGGGGCTCCTCGGACACCCTAGGCCCTCAAGCGGAAGTTGAAGCTCGCCCTCGTATCGGGCGGCGCCGGCTTCATCGGCAGCCACCTCGTCGCTCGGCTGCTCGAGGACGGGGTCCGGGTCCGCGTCCTCGACAACCTCTCGACGGGCCGGCGGTCGAACCTCGACGGGCTCCGGGGGCCGCTGGAGTTCTTCGAAGCGGACCTCTCCCGCGCGGACGTTCTCTCTCGCGCGCTTGCCGGGTGCGACTGCGTCTTCCACCAGGCGGCGATCCCGTCCGTCCCGCGGTCGATCGAGGAGCCGGTCGCAAGCCACGAGGCGAACGGGACGGGCACGCTCTTCGTCCTGGAGGCGGCCCGCCGGGCCGGCGTGCGGCGGCTCGTCTATGCGGCAAGCTCGAGCGCCTACGGCGAGTCGGAGGTCCTCCCGAAGCATGAAGGCCTCCTGCCCGACCCCGTGAGTCCATACGCGGTGGCGAAGCTCGCGGGGGAGATGTACTGCAAGGTCTACGCGGTGGTCCACGGCATGGAGACGGTGAGCCTGCGCTACTTCAACGTCTTCGGCCCCCGGCAGGACCCGGAGAGCCCGTACTCCGCCGCCGTCCCGAAGTTCCTCGCGCGCATGTGCGCGGGCCGGCCCCCCGTGATCTACGGCGACGGCGAGCAGTCCCGCGACTTCACCTACGTCGAAAACGTCGTCGAGGCGAACCTGCTCGCCGCCCGGGCGCCGCAGCTCGCGGGTCAGGTGGTGAATATCGCCTGTGGTCGGCGGACGACACTGAACGAGCTCGTCGGATGGCTGGGGGAGCTCCTCGGGCGGCGGTTCGCTCCCGAGTACGCTCCCCCGCGGCCCGGAGACATCCGCCACTCGCACGCCGACATCCGCCGCGCCGCGGAGCTTCTCGGGTATCGTCCGACGGTGGACGTCCGCGAGGGGCTCGCCCGGACGGTCGAGTGGTTCCTCGCCCAGACACGCGGGACGACCGAAACCGCTGGAGGCTCGCCATGACCCGCCGTCCTTTTCTCGCCTTCCTCCTCGCGTTTCTCCTTGCCGCCCCGGCGCGCCCGGATGGCGTGGAGGGGGACCCCCTCCCGCCCGACGGCCGGCGGCATGACTTCGACACCAAGCACATCCGCCTCGAGATGGCGATCGACTTCGACGCGGAGAAGGTCGCGGCGACGGCGACGCTCTCCCTCGTTCCCATCTCCGGCGCGACGCTCTCGAACGTCGCCCTCGACGCGGTGGGGATGGACGTGCGAAAGGTGGAGGGCGGCGGCCGGGAGCTCGGCTTCCGCCACGACGGGAAGACGCTCATCGTGCCCGTGGACGGCCTCGCCTCCAACGGGAACCCGATCGAGCTCAGGGTCCACTACGTCCTCGACCGGCCGGCGAAGGGCGTCTACTTCATCCGCCCCACGCCGGAGGAGCTCGACCTCCCCCGCCAGGTCTACACCCAGAGCGAGCCCGACGAGACCCGCTACTGGCTCCCCTGCTTCGACCAGCCCGACGACAAGGTGACCTCCGAGACCGTCGTCACGGTGCCCTCGGGCATGCTCGTCCTCAGTAACGGCGGCCTCGTCTCGCGCGCCGACGATCCCGGAGGGAAGACCACCACCTGGCACTGGCGCCAGGAGATCCCGCATTCGGTCTACCTCATCGTGGTCACGGCGGGCGATTACGTGAAGCTCGAGGACCACGCGGGCGACCTCCCGGTCGAGTACTGGGTCGCGAAGGATGAGGTCCCTTACGCGCCCCTTTCGTTCGGCAAGACGCCGGCCATGATCGAGCACTTCGGCCGGATCACCGGCGTCCCCTACCCGTACGAGAAGTACGCCCAGATCACGGTCAAGCGCTACATGTGGGGCGGGATGGAGCACACGACCGCCACCACGCTGAACGGCGACACGATTCACGACGAGCGGAGCCACCTCGACTGGGACTCCGACGGGCTCGTCGCCCACGAGCTCGCCCACATGTGGTTCGGC
>JACQVV010000383.1 GCA_016209595.1 Planctomycetota bacterium | reverse complement strand
GGGCCGCTTCGAGGAGGCCGCGAAGCTCTACGCCGAGCTCGCGGAGGAAGCCGCCGGGGACGAAAGGGCCGAGGTGGGGCTTCTCGCGGCGCTCCTGGGCCGGGCTCGGATCGGCGTGGATCTCGCCGCCGAAAAAGGGACGGGCGATGGATGGAAGGAAGTCGAGGAACTTCTCGCCCGCTTCGAGGAGGGGGTCGGAATCCGCCCGGAACTCCTGGCGGAGGGAGGGGCGGTCTACGAGGGTCTCTCCGACCGCCGGATCGCCTCGCTTCACGCGGCGCTCAAAGAGTACGCCCGCCGGGTCAAGGGAAGGCCGGAGCTCGTGCCCAGACGAACGGCCGAGGTCCAGGCCGAGGTCGTTCGGCTGAGGGAGCGGTATGCCCGCAAGGCGGCGGATCTCTACTGGAGCGCCGCGCGGCACACGGGACGCCACGCGCTCAGGATCGACGCCGCCTGGCGCGCGGCCGAGAACTACCGCCTGTTCGGGCAGGTGGCGGCCGAGGTTCTGGCCCTCGAGGACTTCGTGGCTCGGGCGGACGACGACCCCCGTCACACCGCGGCGCTCTACCACCTGGGCCGGGCGTACGAGCGCCGGGGATTCCTGGAGAACGCGGTCCTCGCCCATCGCACGAACACCGACCTCTTTCCCTCCACGCCATTCTCGTACCGCTCGCGCTACGAGCTGGGACGGATCGCCGAGGAAGCGGGCGACCTGGAAGAGGCGCTCGCGCGCTATTCGTCGATCCGTAACGACGCCTCCGCCGAGTTCGACCCCGACAGCCGGGTCTGGCGCGACGCTCTCTTCCGGCTGGCCGCGCTCTCCGAACGCCTCGACGACAGGGGGTTTGAGGGTGGCGCCGCCCGCGCCGAGGAACTCTACCGGGAGGCGGTCGAACGCTACCCCGCCGACCCGCGGATCGGGTTCGCCCACTATCGCCTGGCGCTTCTGGCCGACCGGAAGGACCGCTACGCGGATGCCGCCCTGGACTACGGGATCGCGATTCGCTGGCTGGACGACCGGATCAAGGGCCCGTCCGCCCCGCCCGAACCGGCGGGCGAGTCCCCCGAGTCTTCACGGGGGCCCGCCGCGATCCTCCGCGCGTGCCGCTACGCGTACGCGGACCTCCTCTACCGTCAGGCTCTTGCCGCGCCTGTGTCCGAGCGGAGCGAGGGACTCGAACGCGCGCTCGCGGCTTACAAGGACGCCTACTTCCGCCATCCGGGGGGCTACGAGGAGGCATGGGCCCACTATCAGATGAGCCAGGCGTACCGGCTCCTCGACAGGGCGGACTGGAGCGAACAGTTCCTCGCCCAGGCGATGAACCTCCTGGCGAAGGTCGAGGGAGGAACGGGGCCGGGCGCCTTCGATCCTCCCTACTGGAAGCGGATTCTCGAATGGGCGAGATCCGAGGGAGGGCGGGCCGAGACCCCGGAGAACCGATGACCGCCGACGACCTCCTCCTCCTGATCGAGCGGCAGACGGCGAACTACCGCGAGCTCGCCGAGCTCTCGAGCCGGCAGACGAGCGGCGCCTGGGACCCAGACGCTCTCCTCGCCCACGCGCGGGCGAAGGCCGCGGTGATGGGCCGGGTGGACGCCGCGGAGCGGGAGCTCGCGCCGGTGAAGGACGGGTGGGAGGGCCTTCTCGCCGCGCTGCCCGAGGAGAGGCGTCCCGAGGTCTCGCTCAGGATGCGCTCGATGAGGGACGTTCTCGCCCGCGTGATCGAGCTCGAAGAGGCGAACCAGGCGGGAATGGAGCGGCGTATGGTGGAGATCAAGGCGGAGCTCGACCGGACCGCGCGCGCCCGCATCATCCAGAGGACCTACGGCCCGAAGACGTCGCCGGAGAACCGATTCGTGGATCGCGAACAGTGACCGAGATCCTGAAGGACGACTTCCCCGAGCTCTTCGAGGCGTGGAACCGCCAGGCGGAGGTGCTCTCCGACACAAACGCGCGTCTTCTTTCCCAGGTCGCCTCGCTCAAGGCAGAGCTCGCCCAGAAGAGCCGGCAGCTCGCCCGGAAGAAACGCCTCGCGCTCCTGGGGGAGATGGCCGCGGGCGTTGCCCACGAGATACGAAACCCGCTGGGCGGCATCCAGCTCTACGCCGACCTCCTCGGACGTTCGATGCCAGAGGGGACGCCGGAGCGGGACCTTCTCGCCCGGCTCCAGGGCGGAATCCGGCACCTCGACCGGATCGTCGGGGATCTCCTCCTCTACACGAAGGACCTCGAGCCCGCGCTCGCCGATTGCCGGCTCGACCAGGTAGTCGAGGAGGCGCTCTCGTACGCCCGTCCGGCGCTTGAATCGGCCGGGGCGACCGTGGAAAGGCGTTTCGAGCAACCTCCCGTGCGGGTTCCGGCCGATCCCTCGCTCCTCTGTCGGGTCGTCCTGAACCTCATCACGAACGCAGCCGCCGCCGTCGAGAAAGACTCCGGGAGGATCGAGGTACGCGTGGAGCGAACGCCCGCGGGAGACGGGCGGATCGCGGTCGCCGACAACGGCTCTGGGATCGCCCCCGAGGACCTGGAACGGATCTTCCACCCGTTCTTCTCCAAACGGCCGGGCGGGACGGGGCTTGGCCTCTCGATCTGCCACAGGATCGTCGACGCCCATCGGGGCGCGATCGATGTGGAGAGCACCCCCGGAAAGGGAACCACGGTCCGCTTCGAGCTTCCCGGGAGGGCGGGCGATGCGTAGCCGTAGCCGGATTCTCGTGGTGGACGACGAGGAGCTCATGCGCGAGTCGATGGCCGAGACGCTCCGCCGCGCGGGGTACGAGGTCGTGACCGCCTCAGACGGTCGCGACGCGCGAGCGAGGCTTGCCGAGGGCGGCTTCCGGGCGGTCGTTTCCGACCTCTCCATGGGCGAGGACGGGGGTCTCGCGCTGCTTCAGCACGTTCGCGCGACCGAGCCCGAGACGCCGGTCGTTCTCGTGACCGCCTACGGGACGGTCGAGAACGCCGTCTCCGCCATGAAGGCGGGCGCGTTCGATTTCGTCACCATGCCCTTCGGAGCCGACCACCTCGAGGTCGTCGTTCGCAAGGCCATCGACCACAACCGGTTGCTCCGCGAGAACCAGTACCTCCGCGAGGTGGCGGACGAGAGCTCCCGGCGCGGCTACGTGGTGGGGAAGAGCCCCGCCATGAAGCGCCTGTTCGATCTCGTCCGGGCCGCCGCGACATCGGAAGCGACCGCGCTCGTCTTCGGCGAGAGCGGCGTGGGGAAGGAGGTCGTCGCGCGAAGCCTGCATGACCTCGGGCCCCGGAAGGACGGCCCCTACCTCGCGGTCAACTGCGCAGCCCTCTCCGCGGGGCTCCTCGAGAGCGAGCTCTTCGGCCACGAGAAGGGCGCCTTCACGGGGGCCGACCAGGCGAGAAAGGGGCGCTTCGAGCTCGCCGATGGCGGGACGCTGCTCCTGGACGAGGTGAGCGAGGTCGGGATCGGGCTCCAGGCGAAGCTCCTCCGGGTCCTCCAGGAGAAGGAGTTCGAGCGGGTAGGCTCGAATCAGACGCGGCGCGTGGACGTGCGGGTCGTCGCGACCACGAACCGCGATCTTCGCAAGGAGGTCGCGGCCGGCCGGTTCCGCGAGGACCTCTTCTTCCGGCTCCACGTCCTCCCGATCGAGGTCCCGCCGCTCCGCGAACGGCGGGAGACGCTGGGGGACCTGGTCGAGTTCTTCCTCGACCGCTTCCGCCGCCGCGGGCGGGGCGACTGGAGGATCGAACCCGAGGCGCTCGAGGCGCTCCGGGGCTACGGCTGGCCCGGGAACGTCCGCGAGCTCGAGAACCTCCTCGAGCGTGTGACCGTCCTTCACCCGGGGCCCGTGATCCGGGCCGAGTGGGTGAGGGCGGGGCTGGTCG
>JACQVV010000382.1 GCA_016209595.1 Planctomycetota bacterium | reverse complement strand
CGATCCTTCAAGAATCCGCGATTCTCCGCTGCCGGCTCGGTCGGATGGTCCCGAACAGCCGCTCCGAATGCAACCATCAGGGTCAGTCGGCTCCAGGCGCCAGGACAGCACTCTCCTCCCCTTCTCCGGCGAGCCGAGCGAGGATCCGGTTGCGGGCGCCCTCGGGACCCAGTCCGGCGAGAGACTCAAGGACCGCGGATGGGTCGGGGTCGATCGGGGCAAGGGGGATCTTCCGCTCGCGGGCGTAGAGGATCGCCTTGGCCAGGGCGGCGAGATAGATCCGTGTGCGCTCGACCTCGGCGGCGAGCGCGTCGCCCTCCAGGGATCGCCAGTGGAGCGCGGCAGCCTGGGCGGTGGGGACGGGCGGTTCGTATTCGATCCGCGGCTCTCCGCCGACGAAGACGATCCGGGCCCGTTCGGGGTAGAGGCGGTTCAGGGCAGGGACGAGGAAGAGGAAGTCGCCCGCGCCGCCGCCGGCGGGCCGGTCGACGAGGTGGACCTCGGGTTCGGCAACGACGCGGCCGCATGGCTCGGCTCGAAGGGCTTCGAGCGCGGAGCGGAAGGCATCGCGGTCGGCCTCGGCGCCAAAGTAGAGGACCGACTCGAGCTTCGCCTCGTCCCGCTGGCGCTCGGCCTCGCGCCAGCGGACGTAGAGGGCGACGGCCTCGGCGTCGGAGAGGGGGCGTCCGGCGGGGCCGGAGCGGACGACGGAGGCGCAGCCGGCGAGTGTGGCCGCGATGGCGAGAAGAGCGAGCGCTTTCATCTCTCGTCGCCCTTCTCCACATAGGGGTGGCGCGAGAGTTTTTCGAGGCGTTCCCGGGACGCCTCCTCGCCCTCGGCGGGAGTGAAGAGGACGCGGGGAGTGATGAGGAGGATGAGCTCGGACTTGTTCTCGATCTTCACGTACTTCTTGAAGAAGAACTCGATCACCGGGATCTCGCCCAGGAACGGGACCCGCTCCTCGGTCTCGACGAACTCGTTCCGGATGAGGCCGCCGATCGCGATCGTGAGCCGGTCGCGGGCGACGACGGTCGCCTCGACCGTCGCGGTCTTGACCGTGTCGATCGCGAACTCGCTCACCTGCCCGCCGGCCGTGACGATCGGGATCGTGGTCGAGTCGATGAGGACGCTCGAGGCGTCGTGGCTGATGAACAGCGTCACGGACCGGTCGGCGTTGATCTTCGGGACCACGATCAGCGTGTTCCCGATGTCGCGAATCTCGGTCACGGGCTCGACGACGGTCGTCGTCGCGCCGGTGGCGGGCGTGATGATGCTCGTGTCGACGCCGGTCGTGAGCACCCGCTCCTCGCCGACGAAGATGCGTGCCGGCCGGTTGTTCGCGGCGAGGAGGAGCGGGGTCGCGAGGACCTCGATCCGGTTCTCGCGTTCGAGGAGCTGGATCCGGGCCCGGACGTTGTCGTTCAGGAACTGGTAGACAAGCGTCCCGCCCTCGAGAGGGAAGTTGCCGCTCCCGAGGACGTTCCGGGCGGCCTGGGCGGCGCCGGGGAGGAGGGGGTTGACCGGCTGGGCGCTCGGCGGGCCGGGCGAATCGGTCCCGGTCGCGAGTTCGAAGTCGAAGACCGACCGGAAGGAGTCGCCGAGCGTGAGCTCGAGGATCTTCATCTCGAGGAGGACCTGCGGCGTGGGCCGGTCGAGGTCGACGACAAGCCGCTCGATCGAGCCGAGGGCCTGGTCGTCGGAAGTCCGGACGACGACGAGGTTGTGACTCCGGTTGACGGTGACGTAGATCGGGGCCTCGCGGCGGCTGATCCCGCGAAGGACGTCGGCGCCGACCTCGCCCGTGCGCCCCGCCTCGGCGAGGCGGCGCTCGAGCTCCGCGATCCGCTCGGGGGTGAGGTCCTCGTCCAGAAGCCCCTTCTCGCTCTTCGCCTCGCCCCGGCGGAGCGCGCCCCCCTCCTCCCCGGCGCCCTCGGCGAAGCTCCGGTCGGTCGAGCCGCTCCGGCTGAAGCGGCCGCGGCCGACCGCGTCGGCCCGGGCTCCGGCCAGCGTTCCGCCGGGGGCGAGTTCGTCCTCGACGACCCCCAGCGAGAGGTAGACGCGCTCGCCGAAGAGGTCCTCGAGGGCGGTCGCGATCGCGGTCGCGTTCGGGTACTGGAGCGTGAAGACCCGGACCTCTTCCTCGCGGTAGAGGACGAGATCCTGCTGGTACTCGCGCGTCGTCATGACCCGGATGGTCCCGGTCTCGGGGTCGTCGCGGTACCAGAGGCCGGCGACCTTGCAGAGGGCCTCGATCGCCTGGCGGGGCGTCACGTTCTGGAGATAGAGCGTCACCTTCTCCTTCCCGGCCTCGCTCGTCGTGACGACGTTGAGTCCGCTCGTCTCTGCGATGAGGCGAACCGCGTCGACGACGGCCGCGTCCTTGAGCTCGAGGCGGCGGATCGGGCGGGGACCGTCCTCCTGGGCGGCAGCCGGAAGGGCGAGAAGAAAGGCGAGGGCTGCGACTCGGGCTTTCATCGGACCACGATCACCTGACCAGAGGAACCGACCTCGACGTGGACGCTCTGGTTCGAGATGCGCTCGATCACGAGGACGACGTTCGCCGGCCCCCGCTGGAGGCTGAGCGTGTCGCCCGCGCGGACGAAAACCGTCCCGTGCCCCTCGATGTCGAGGAGCGCGATCGGGAGGGCGCCCTCCCCCTCGATCAAGCCCTTGAGGCGGATGGCGGGGACTTCGATAGACGTCTCGGCCGGCCCCGACTCCGGCGGGGCCTCCTCGTTTTTCTCCCTCGCGCGGGCGGCCTCGGTCATGGAGGGCGTGGTGGCGAAGGGGTCGCGGTTCTCGTCCGGCGCCGGGCCGGTCGGGTCGGCCCAGAGCGACTCGAGGAAGAGCCGCGCGGCGTCGGGATGCCTCGAAGCGGCAAGGAGCCCGGCCGCCGGGACGACGGCGACCCCGGTCTCGTCCTCGCGGAAGAAGAAGACCGGGGCGGCCCGGCGGGCATCCCGGAGCGAGGCCGCCAGGACGACGGCGAGCTCTCGCTCGCCGCTCTCGAGCGCGGCGAGGAGCGCGCCTTCGCCCTTCGCGTCGGGCCAGCCGACGCGGTCCCGCCAGCGGGGGTGGGCGAGGTCGAGCGGGCCGCGGGGGAGGTCGCTCGCGGGCCGGTCCCGGTGACGGACGAGGGCTCGCGAGCCGCGGACGGCCGGAACCCAGAGATCGACCGGCTCGGCCGTCCGTGCGGGGGAAAGCGTCCAGACGACGTCCGCGCCGGCGAGGTCCCCTTCGCGGATCTCGACCGCGAGGCCGTTTGCCGCCTCGAACGCGCTCACCGCCGCGTCGAGGCGAGGGTCCGGCCCGGCGCTCGCCACCACGAGATCCTGAGCCGCCGCCGGCGCGGCGAGGAAGAACAGGAGAAGGAAGCGCGGCATCTTCACCTCGCCGAGAGCTGGAGAATCGCCTGGAAGAAGGCGTAGTAGACGAAGCCGACCGTCCCGCCGACGACGAGGATCATCCCGGGCTCGACCAGGGCCATGAGCCGTTTCACCCGGGCCTCGAGGTCGCGCTCGTAGTAGGCCGCGATCTCTTCGAGGACCTCGGCCAGGGACCCCGTCCGTTCGCCAACGGTCACGATCTGCCCGACGAGGGGAGGGACGGCAGGGTGGGAGAGGCTCGCCGCGAGCTCGTTCCCGGCCAGGACCGACGCGCCAGCGCCCTCGAGGAGGCCGGCCAGGAAACGGTTCGAGATCGTTCGGGCCGTCAAGCGGAGCGACGCGAGGAGCGTGACCCCGGAGGCAAGGAGCATCGCGAGCGTCCGGGCGAAATGTGTCATCGCCGCCGAGACGAGGAGCGGCCCGACCACGGGGAAGGAGAGGAGCGCCCGATCGGTCCCCACTCTCCCGCGCGGCGTTCGCCGAGCGAGCGCCAGGACGACTCCGGCGGCGAGCGCGCCCAGGACGAGCCACGGGACGTTCGCCTCGACCCAGGCCGAGACGTCCAGAAGAGCCCGCGTCGCCCACGGGAGCGCGAGTGAGCGGCGCTGGAAAAAGGCGGCGAACTTCGGAATCACCTTGACGGCGAGGAAGGCCACGA
Organism: Planctomycetota bacterium; assembly: GCA_016209595.1. GTDB lineage: Bacteria > Planctomycetota > JACQVV01 > JACQVV01 > JACQVV01 > JACQVV01. The sequence goes on along the minus strand of JACQVV010000382.1, from coordinate 29,746 downwards.
CCGCGATCGAGACGGCGACGACGATCGCGGGATAGGTGAGGCCGGTCAAGAGCTTCGTCCGGAGGTCGGCCCGCCGCTCGATGAATAAGGCGAGGCGCTGGAGGACCGTGTCCATTTCGCCTGAAACCTCGGCGCTCTCGATCAGGCGGATCTCGAGCGGCTGGAAGTACCGAGCTTCCTCGAGGGCCTGGCTGAAACTCGTGCCGGCCTGTATCCGCTCTCTCACTCGAAGAAGCGCGGCGCCGAAGCGGGGTTTGGCGGCTCCCCGGGCCGAGGTCGAGAGTGCCGAGAGGAGCGTGAGCCCCGATCGGAGCATGAGCGCGAGCTGGCGGAAGAAGAGCATGCGATCCTTGGACGTCACCGGCACGAGCGCGAGGCGCTGCCGGCGGGGACGCGCCGGAACGGCGGGCGCGCCGGCCGGCTCCTCGCCGGCGAGCGAGAGGACGAAGAGGGACTCTCCGCGGAGCGTCTCGGCGGCCCCCCGCTCGTCCGGCGCCTCGAGTCGGCCGATCCGCTCGCGGCCTTCCGGGTCGAGGGCGTGGTAGCGCCAGGCAATCATCGGCCGGGCCCTCCCTCCGACCAGACGGCCCGGCGGACCTCGCCCGCGGTCGTCAGTCCCGCCTCGACTTTGCGCCAGCCGTCGTCGGCAAGCGTCGTCAGCCGGGGCCCGGCCGCGCGCCGGAGCGCCTCCTCGTTCGCCCCCTCAGCGACGAGGAGCCCGAGCTCCGCGTCGAGCCAGAGCGTCTCGAAGAGGCCGATCCGGCCGCGGAACCCCGTCCCGAGGCACGCGGCGCAGCCGGTCCCTTCCTGGCCCCCCTCGGTCTGCCGCGAGCACCGCCGGCAGAGCCGCCGGACGAGCCGCTGCGCGACGACCGCCGAGAGCGTCGCGCCGACGAGGTAGGGCTCGCAGCCGATGTCGGCGAGCCGGGTCACGGCTCCGCAGGCGCTCGAAGCGTGGAGCGTCGAGAGGACGAGGTGCCCGGTCATCGCCGCCTTGAGCGCGACATCGGCTGTCTCACGGTCCCGGATCTCGCCGACCATGAGAACGTCCGGATCGTGGCGGAGCAGCGAACGAAGCGCGCTCGCAAACGAGACCTTCTCCGATGCGCCGACCTGGACCTGGCCGACCCCGTCGATCAGGTACTCGATCGGGTCCTCGACCGTGAGGATGTTGAGCTCGGGCTTGAGGATCTCGCGGATCGCCGCGTAGAGCGTCGTGGTCTTGCCGCTCCCCGTCGGACCGGTGAGGAGGACCATCCCGTGGGGGCGACGGATCGCCTCGCGGAAGCGCGCGAGGTCCGTCTGCTCCATGCCGAGGGCCTCGAGCGTGAGGTCCTTCGTCTGGCTGCCCAGGAGGCGGAGCGTCGCACGCTCCCCCCACCGGGTCGGCGCGGTCGCGACCCGGATGTCGATATCGGCCCCGTCTGGCCCGCCGAGGCGCTGGCTGAAGCCGCCGTCCTGAGGGGCGCGGCTCTCGGCGATGTCGAGCCCGGCCAGGACCTTGACCCGGCCGACGAGCGCGCCGCGGAGCGCCGCCGAGAGGCCCCGCCGGTAGTCGGCCAGCCGTCCGTCGACCCGGAAGCGGATCCGGAGCCCGCTGGCCTGCGGGTCGAGGTGGATGTCAGACGCCCGGCGTAGATAGGCCTCGTGGAGGACGCGATCGAGAAGGGCCACCGCGTCGTCGCCCACCGCGGGGGGTCCGCCCCCCTCCGCGAGGGCGGCGTCGATCGCCGCCCCGAGCTGCGCGGGATCGGCGAGCGCGGGCGTGACGCTCCGGCGGAGGATCCGGCCGACGGCCTCGAACGTCGAGCGATCGTCGGGGTTCGCCGTCGCGATGAAGACCTGGCCGCTGTCGCCCTCGACCGGGACCAGGCGCTGGCGCCGGACGAGCGTCTCGGGGAGCTTGCGGGCGAGTTCGGTTGACGGCGGCGTGCGCTCGAGGTCGAGAAACGGGAGGCCTCGGCGCTCGGCAAAGGCCCGGTAGAAGGCCGCGGCGGGGAAGCGCCCGCGGGCGGCGACGATCTCGAGCGGGTCGGCGCCCTGCCGGCGGGCCTGGGCGAGCGCCTCCTCGAGGCCCGCCGGATCGATGAGCTCCGCGGCGAGGGCGGCGTCGATGAGTTCGCGAGTCGCGAGAGCCACGGTTCGCCTAGAGCGCGAGGACGAGAACCGCCCGGAGGCGGCCCGAGGACGTTTCGGGAGCGCGGACGTCGAAGCCGAGGACCGTCGCGGCCCGACCCAGGCGCCCCAGCCCCTCGAGGAAGGAGACGAGGGGGCCGTAGGGCGCCTCGACCGTCCATCGCCAGAGCGGCCGCTCCGATCCAGCGGCCCGCTCCTCCTCCGGACAAGGGACGGTCTCGCGGATCGAGACTCCGGTTCGCTGGGCGAGGGCGAGAATCTCCATCCGGAGCGTGGCGTCGCCGGGCTGGGCGAAACGGCTCCCGAGCTCGGCGAGCTTCGCGTCGAGCGCGGCCCGCTCGGACTCCACCTCGGCGAGCTCCCACGCGAGGGCCTTCGGATCGGCCGGAGCTTGGGGCCAATGGATTGCCGCGAGACGCGCCTCGGCGTCAGCCGCGGCGGCCCTCGCCGCCTCGATCCGGCGCATCGCGGGCCGCAGGCGCGCGAGCCCGTATGTCGCGACCGCGGCAACAAGAACGACGAGGGCGGCGAGGAATCGCTCTCGGCGAGAAACGCCCTTCATCGATCCTCCCGCGAGTCGCGTGGATCGCCCTCGGGGTCGCGTACGAAAACGAGGGCAACCGCCCAGCCGGCGAGGCCGAGCCGGCCGGGCTTTTCCTCGATCGACTGCTTCTTGATCGAGAAGCGCCACGGCAGGAGCTCGGGCAGAAGTCGCCGGACGAGAGCCTCGGCTCCGGCCTCCGAGACGGCCCATGCCTCGAAGCGGAGCTCGCCCGCGAGGTCGAGCACGACCGCGTCGACGACGACGTCGGGTCCGGCGGCCCGAGCGAGGGCGGCGAGGAGCCCGGGTGCGAGCGCGCCGCGGGCCGGAAGATCGGTCACGAGGAACTCGATCCGCCGCCGGAGCGGTTCGAGGGCCTCGCGGCGGCGGGCGACGTCCCCCTGCGCCTTCTCGGCCTCGGCCGCGCGGCGGGAGAGAAGCGCGACCTCGCCCACGACCGCCTCGAGACGGCCCGCGGCCTCGGCCCGGCTCGCCTCGGCGGATTCGAGGTCGCGCCCGAGGCGCTGCTCGAAGAGGACGAGCGCGACGGCGGCGGCGGCGAGGAGGAACGCGGCGCAGACGGCGCCGCGGGACGCGAGGCTCGAGCGCGGCCTGGGCGTCGAGATCGCGACTGCCCGGTGCGGGAGCACTCGCCCGAGGGCGTGGCGAGCCGCGCCGGCGATCCCGGCGAGCGAGACCTCGCTCGTCCCGGCGGGGAGGGGACCCGCGAACGCCACCGCGATCGGCCGGCACTCGACGCCCGCGAGGCGGGCCACGTCCGAAGCAAGCTGCGCGAGCCCCGGCGTACGACCGGCATAGAACAATGCCTCGACGCCGCCGCCCAAGATCTCGATCGCCTCGGCGGCAGATGGGGAGCGGTCGGCGGTGTAGGCGATCCGGACCCCTTCGACCGCCCCGCCGGCGAGCCTCGTCGCGGCGAGGAAGCAACGCTCGACCTCCAGGACGGCGAGGCGCGCCTTCGGCGGAGCCTCGACGAGGGCCGAAGCGCCGCCGACCAGGGGGTAGAGGAAGTCGAGGGAGAGGCCGAACCGGGCGAGTCTCTGCCTCCACTGGTCGCCCAGATGCCGGTTCATTCCGGCCGCGAGCCACCGCGTTCGGCGCGCGCCGGGTGACGACGGCTGCGAGCACCATCCGACGTCGTGGGCCTCATCGGGACCGGTGAACCACGCCTGGATGGCCAGGCACTCGCGGACCTGGTCGCGCGTGACGAGCCCCATCTCGACCGCCGTCTCGCCGAACGGAGCCTCCTCGGCCTCCAGGCGATCGAGGACGGCCCGGGCCTGTTCGTGCGACAGGTAGCCGCGGCCGATGAGGACGGCACCGATCGGCCGCGAGGCGATCCGTCCGGCGAGGACCGGCTCCATCTCCCAGCGGACGAGCTCGTGCATCTCGCGGGTGGGACGCGGCCGCGCCGGGTCGAGAGGCAATTCCAGCGTGGCGGGGACGACCTCGACCGTGACCAGGATGGCCCGCCGGGGGACCCGCCCGCCGCGCCGGAGCTCTCCCAGGGCTTCGTCGAGGGCGGCGTCAGTGTCGGGCTCGCGGCTTGCGGCTACCTTCTCGACGATCACTCCCTCCCCCGCGGCGCGGACGATCGCCGCCCGCAGGCCGAAGCCGTCCACCTCGATCGCCGTGAGGCGCCGGGGGCGCAAGGGGAAGGAGAAGCGAGCCGTCATCGCGGGAGGACCCACGCCATGTCGTCGAGAGCGGGGAGAGCGGCCCGCGGCAGGAGACGGACGAGCCTCGGTCCGTCCCCGGGGATCCTCGCTCCGGTCGAGTCGTCCACGACCACGAGCGACCGCTCTCCCCAGGGGACCCGCTTCGGGGCGCCGGTCTCGAAGCGGAAGACGACCGACGCCGTCCCGCCCGGCCCAACAGTGCCGACCGCCTTCTCCTCGCTCAGCCAGGGCAGGGCGTCGCGTTCGGCCTCGGTGGGCGGCCAGACGACGGGCCATGCGAAAGTCCCATCGCGCGGGTAGTGGAGGCGGAGGCGCACTGTCCCGGGATCCACGGGCGAGCCCGATGGATTCTGGAACACGACCCGCACCTGCCAGGGGCGGAGATCGACCTCGTGGTCGTAGGTCGTGACGAGGAACCCCGAAGGCGGATAGTCGGCCGCGTAGTCGGTCCCGCCGGGGAGGCCATCCGAGCCGGCGCTCGTCACGGAGAGCGTCCCCGCATTCCGGTCGGCGGCGAACGCCAGCCAGTCGTTCCCCCAGCCGTCCGGGAAGGACCTCGTCCCGTCGCCGTCGGGAAGGACGGGGAGATAGGGTCCCCGCCAGCCGGCCGAGAGCCCGACCGGCGGGTCGTAGGCGAACGGGGCGAGCGTGCCGATCTCGAGGAGCTCGGCAAGCGAGTCGGGAAGGCGCCCGCAGTCGGCCACGAACCCGGCGGTCCCGTCCGCGGGTCTCCCGATCGTGGCCTCGCGGAGGAGGACGAGCCGCGTCTTGGTGTCCTCGTACCGGAACTGCTCGTCTGCCTGATCGGTCAGCGTGACCGCCGTGAGGGCGATCGCCGAGAGGATGAAGACGACGAGGAGGAGCTCCAGAAGCGTGAGTCCGCGCCGCGACGGGGCCGTTCGCATCATCTCCCCCTCACTTGGATCGGCTCGCGGAAGGGGCCGCGCTCGATCGTTCGCGCCTGTCGCTTGATCCACGACCCGACCAGCGCGTGCGGGAGGAGCCCCCGGCCGTCGGCGGCGTAGTCCAGACCCTCGAGGACGGCGGCGTAGGGCCCGAAGCCATGGACCCGGAAAGGAACCACGATCGCGGAGCCGCCCTCGGCTTTCGCACGGGCGACGTAGTCGCGAATCCGCTGCTCGGAGACCTCGCGCTTCTCCGGCCAGTCCTCGCGGAGCGTCATCGCCTCGACCCGCCGGAAGGGGCGCGCGCTCCGGACGGCGCCAGCCAGGACCTCCATGTCGGCGAGCCAGCGTTCGTTCTCCTCGTCGTCGCCGGGACCGTGGGCCAGGATCAACACGTCCTCGGTCGCGGGCGAGCGGGAGAGGTCGCTCGCCCTCTCGGCCAGGATCTCGCCCATCGAGAACTCGCCGGCGAGACCTTCGGTCGACAGGGCGAAGGACGCGGCCGTCTCGATCCGCCAGAACTCCATCGAGTGAGCGCCGTGTTGGGAGTGGTCCTCCACTTCGGCGGCCGGCTTCGGCGGCGCCCCGGGGGCGAGACCGAGAATCTGTTCGGTCCGCTCGTACCAGCTCTCGCCGCTCACGAAGAGGCGGACGACACCGATCCGCTGGACGCCGCGCTCTTCGAGGCGCCGGACCCCTTCCTGGATCGTCTTCGCGTCCGCCATGCCGAAGGCGATCTCGACGTCGTCGTCGTCCTCAAGCCCTCGCACGGCGTCGCGGACCGCCTCGTTCCACTCCGGCGACCCTCCATGGGCGAGCACCAGCACGCCGTATCTGTAATTCTCCGGCGGCTCGGTCCGGCTGGCGGTCGCGCAGGCGGCGGTCGTCGCGCAGAGGGCGGTGATGAACAGGCGATTCGTCATGGTCATCTCGGCTCTCTACCGGAAGAGGTGGATCGTGACATCGTCACCCGAGCCTGCCTCGTAGATCCCGTCGGGACCCATCGAGACCACACGAGCCCGGTCGCGACGAGCGAGGTCGAAGAAGAGGAACGGCCGGCCGTGGCGCGGCAAGGGTCTCCCGCCCGCGAGCGCCCGCCAGACGAGGTAGTTCCCGACTGGGGGGTGTTCGAAGGGATCGGCGACGCCCGGCATCTTCTCGAGGACCGGCCCGGCGGTCGGGCTCCCCGAGCCGTCGGTGCCGAGCCCGGCGCCGGCGTCGACCCATCCCTCGGCGAACCGCGTGAGGTAAGGGCCGCGCCAGCCACGGCCCCGGTCGCGGTCGAAGGGCATGATGGGGGTGCCGCTCGCGTCGAGGGGCTCCTCGTAGAGCTGCACGGCGTTGGCCGGGGAGAGGAACCAGTCCCTCCCCCCGGCCGGAACCGGGACGCGCCCGCCATCGGGGACGAGGGCGAGGGGCCCCTGCCTGGGCAGGCAGCCCGTGTCCCGGTGAAAGGCGAGGACGGCTTCGCGGACGGAGAGGATCTCCTTCTCGAGGAGCCTCTCGTCCGCCTCCGTCTCGACGCCCTCGAACGCGACCACGGCCGCGCCGGCGACGATGGCGAGGATCGCGATCACGACGAGGAGTTCGAGGAGGGTGAAGCCGTCCCGGCTCAAGGGCGGGCTACTCCTTCTGGCCCTCGTACTCGGCGCCCTCCTCGTCATACCAGTCCCCCTTGGTGTCGATCGCTGCGATGAACCGGGCGGTGCCGAAGTACTCGCCGGGCTCGAGGGTGCCGTTGTCGGCAGTTCCGCCCTTCGCGCCGTTGTCGGACGCGACGTGGAAGAGGGCGATGAAGCGGCCGTATTCGTGGGGAAGGACGTTCTTGTAGACGGGGGCTTCCGAGAGACCGGCGCTCCGGCGCTCCTCGCTTTTCACCATCGTGCAGTTGTTGCCCAGGCCCACGGCGACAACGATGTGCCGGATCGAGTCGTCGAGGCCGGCGGTGTCGCGCAGGCGGCTGGAGTTTGTGGGCGTGGAGCCGTTGAAGTTCGCGATCCCTTCGGCTTCCACCACGGCGACCTGAACGCCTGCGGCGAGGGTCACGGTCGCGCCCCAGCCGCGGGTCGGGTTGTCGAAGGCCCGGTTGGGGATCGCCGGATCGGTTCCGGCCGGCCGGTCGGCGTTGTTGTAGCCCTTCGCGCCGTCGAGGTAGCGGAGCTTCGTGATCCCCGCCGCGCTCAGGGCCTTCACGCCGTCGGCGGTGAGCGTGTGCGGGCCGAGCTTGCCCCGGAGCTTGGCGGGCATGAGGTTGATCCGGTTCCAGCTCGTCGGCGTCGCGGCGTTGTCGACGAACAAGAGCGAGTCCCATTCGTCGGCGAAGAGCCCCTTGTTGACGACCCGGTGGGTGCGGATCGCGCTGTCGACCGCGGCGATGTTGTAGGTCGCCTGCCCCTGGGCCGACTTCGTCTCGAGGCCATCGTAGGCCACGATGAGAGTGCCGGAGACGATGGCGAGGATGGCGATGACGAGGAGGAGTTCGAGGAGGGTGAAACCGCTGCGGCGGCGGCGATCGGACGAGGATGACATCGGACGAGCTCTCCTATCGACGGGTGGGGACGGGTTTTCGCATCGGCTCGCGATGAAAACGAGTTTCAACTTCAGGCCGCGAGGAGGCCTTGTAGGCTTTTCCCTCCCGCCCGTCAAGAGCCGAGCCGAAGATTTTCTTCGGCTTGATCTCCTCCCGCCGGAGCGGGACCTCAGAGCCTATCCGAGAACCGGACCGAGCCCGGCGCTCCGCCGGGCGACGGGAGGTTCTTGGATGGGCTCTCAATCGCCTGCCGCGCGCCGACCGCCTGTCGATGGCGGCGAAGAACAGGGTCGAAACGCCGGCTAGCTACGGGGCTATCGGCAGCCGATCACTCACGTTCAGGCGGAACGATACGCCGGGATCGGGTCACTCCCGCTTCTTGAGCTTGTCGGCGAACTTCTCCCGGAGCTTCTCCATCTTCGGACGGATGACGAACGTGCAGTAGGGCTGGCGCGGGTTCTCGCCGTAGTAGTCCTGGTGGTAGTCCTCGGCGGGGTAGAACGCATGGAAGGAGACGATCTCCGTCACGATCGGGTCGTCGAATTCACCCGACGATTCGAGCTCCCGCTTCTTCCTCTGGGCGATGTCCCTCTGCGTTTCGTCGTGGTAGAAGACGACCGAACGGTACTGCGGGCCCGAGTCGTTTCCCTGCCGGTCCAGGGTCGTCGGGTCGTGCGTCCGGAAGAAGACGTCGAGGAGCTCCTCGTACGTGATCTTCTTCGAGTCGAAGACAATCTGGCAGACCTCCGCGTGGCCGGACCTCCCCGAGGAGACCTGCTCGTAGGTCGGCTCTTTGACCTCGCCTCCCGAGTACCCCGAAACGACCTTGGTCACGCCCTCGAGGTTCTGGAAGACGGCCTCCACGCACCAGAAGCATCCCGCTCCGAGAGTCGCGGTCTCCATATTCTCCGGCGGCTTCTCCAGGTCGGGGGGCAGGCCCTCATCCCCGAGAGCCCAGTAGCACGTCGCGATAAGGGTCCCGGCTACGAGCGCCGTCCCGAGCATCCGTGGGATCGTAGTTCGCATTCGATCACCCTCCAGGGTAACACCGACCCCCGAACGTTCCACCCCCCTCTTCGCATTCCGCTCGGTGCCTCCCTTGCTATTTCACCTCCAGGATCTTCGCGCCGTCGCGCACGCGCACGCGGTCCCCGAGGGAGAACGCCCGGGCGAGCCGGTCGTCGGCGCGAGCGAGCTCGAACCATCGGTCGCCGAGGCGCTCGACCCTCTCGACTTCGGCGTCCCGGGGGAGATCCGCGATCGAGACGTCGGTCCAGACGCCGTCCCTCTCGACGAAAGTCGTCCCCGCCTCGTGGACGATTCGGCGGGTGCGCTCCGCGAGGGTCTCCTCTGGGGAGGGGAGCTCCCGGGCGAGCTTCAGCGCCTCTTTCGACATCGCCTGCCGGCGGGCGGCCTCGCCGCGGAGCTCGGTCCCGGCGCGTTCGAACTCCTCGCCGGCGCGGCGTGAGAGGCCCTCGACCGAGAGGTCGGGCTCCTCCACGAGGAACGCGGTGTACTCGGTCAAGATCCCGAAGTCGCGGGAGAGTCGGACGACCTCGTCCAGGACTTCTTGGCTCTTGCCGTGGAGCCGGAGCTCGTCGATCAGGTATCCGATCCGCCGGGCGGCCCAGAGGCGCGGCAGGAAGTCTGCCGAGTCCGATCTCTCGGGGAACTCCCCCGTGTAGGTATAGCCCCGCTTCATCCATCGGCCCCAGGTGCCGGAGAGGGCCGCGCGGCCGGTCCCGGACCCCGAGTAGCGCCCGAGAACCATGAACTCGCTCCCCGCGTAGAGGCTGCCGAGCTCCGGCGGGTAGACACCGTGGACCCGGATCCCTTCGAAGTCGAGCCTCGCGTCGAGTATCACCGGGTGGGCGATCTTGTCGTAGAAGCGGGTCACCTTCTCCTCGAGGTTCTCGCCGCGAGAGAGGAACATCGGGAAGCCGTGCTGGGTCACGGCGAGCCGGTCGAGAAACGGGATGTGGACGTCGTCCCCGACGCCGAAGACGAAGAAGCGAGCCCGCATCGTGTTGGCGGTCTCGACGTGGGCGAGGATTTTCGTGAAGTCCCGCTCTCCGATCGTGGGATCCCCATCGGAGAGGAGGACGACCTCGGTCTCTCGATCCGACTCGTCCGCCTGTGCGAGCGCCGTCCGCAGGGCCCCGTCGAGATTCGTGCCGCCGAGGGCTTCGAGCGAGCGCACGAACTCGACCGCGCGTGACACCCTCTCGGGCTCGGCGGGGACGAGCCGATCCTCGTAGCTCTCGACCTCGGTGCCGAAGAAGATCACGTTGAAGCGGTCCTCTCGCCGCAGGCGCGTGAGGCAGTGTTCGAAGGCGGCACGGGCCTCCTCCCATTTCGTCCCGCGCATCGAGCCGGAACGATCGACGACGAGGAGGACGTTCCTCTCCGGGAGCTCTCCCTCCTCCGGCGCCGGAGGCGTGCCGAGCATCATGAAGTAGCCGTCCTCGCCCGGGCGCCGGTAGGTGAGGAGATCCATCCCCCTTTGCTTCCCCGGCATCGTGACGAGAAGCCGGAAGTCGCCATCGGGACGGACGCCGTCCTCCTCGTAGGAGACCACCGCTCGCCGGGTCCCGTCGCGGACGACCTCGACGGGGTGCGTGGGCGAGTAGATCGCCGCGAGCTCGCGGTCAGAGACGACTTCGACCTCGATCGAGAGGCGCCCGACGTTCCCCCGGAAGAGTCGCGCGTCCCACGGGACGAACCGATACTCGTACGAATCCCCCTCGAATGGGAGCGCCATCACGTACTCGAGCGAGGCGACCCTCTCCCCGCCCGCCGGGACGGGGAAGACCCGCGAGCGATAGGCGGACGAACCCGCGTGTTTCAGGATCGAGGGGTCGCGCTGCCGGCGCACGACCTCCTCGTAGGCTTCTTTCGCCTCTGGACGCGCGAGGAGCCGCCCCTCGACCTCGGCGCCCTCCACCAGGAGCCGGCTCGACGTGATCGCCGCTCCCGGCGGCAGCGGAAAGAGGAGGTCGAGCTCCTCGGCGCGGCCGCCCGTGTTCGCGAGGACCACGCGGACCGTCGTCCGGGCCACGTTCCCGTCTATCTGCGCCCGGACCGCGAGCTCGCGAATCTCCAGGGGGTAGACCGGCTCCTTGGCGGTCGCCGGCGCCGCGAGGAGCGCGGTGACGGCGAGGAAGGGAACTGCAAACCGAGTGGACGGCGTCATCGCGGGGCTCCTGTGAGAGAGGATCGTGTCTCCTTTCCTTCGTAGAACTCGGAGCCGCCGTCATTAACGAAAACGGGCGGGTGAGCGGAGCGATCGTTACCCTCGGTTCCTCAGCCAGCCGAAGAGGCCGATGAAGAAGTCGATGACCCCGAAGACGATGGCCCCCCACGCGATGACGTAGGTCCCTCCCCGCGGGCTTGAGGCGGCGCTTGAGTAGGAGATGACCGTGACCGCCGTCCCGCCGACCGCCCACAGCACCCCGTAGACCATGTGGCGCGCGTATTTGCTCGCAAGGACCGCCCGGCCCTCGGGCGAGGCCCGGTATTCCTGGAGCGCGCGATCGACGTTATCGACGAACGCGCTCGCATCGTCCTGGGTCCAGCCGCTCTTGACGAGAGCCGTGGCGACATCGGCCTTCTTCTTCCCCCCGGCGAGGTCCTTGGCCACGGCCTGCGTCAGCTCTTCGATGGCCTTCTTCTGTTCGGGGCTCGGTTCCTCGGACATTCTGGATCCCTTTCTCCACTCTTGTTCGATTCCCGGATCGGGCGGGGCTCGCTCAGCGCCCCTCCTCGATCCGCGCTTTGAGTTCGGCGATCTCCTTCTCTGCGGCCTCGATCTCTCCGCGAAGCGCCGCGATCTTCTCCTCGTCGTTCACCTCGGGGAGCGAGTAGAAGCGGAGGTCGCGGCGGAGCTTCTCCAGCGCGCGCTCCCGGTCGAAGAGATCGACCACCCAGGAGGCCTTCCCGGCAGCGGCCGTGAGGCCGGCGATCTCCCGCTCGATTTCGGCGCGGCGCTCCTCGGAAGCGTCCAGGGCCTCCGCGGAAAGATCCGCGCTCCTGGCCTCGCTTTCGGCGACCCGGATGCGCGCCTCGTGGTACTCGACCCAGCGGGTCCACAGGATCACCTCTTCCTCGTAGAACTTGCGACGCTCGGGCGAGAGGTCGGCCGAGGAGAGCGTCTCGCGAACGCGCGCGAGCCGGGTCCGGGCCTCCTCGAGCTCGGGACGGACCTCCAGCGCGCGCACGCGGGCAAGCAGCGCGTCGCGAGCGAGATCCTCGCGGCGCGCTGCGGGGCCGGTTTCGCCGGCGAGAGCGAGTTCTCTCGAACGGATATCGGCGGCGGCGGCCTCGCCGAGGAGGTGGGCACGCTCCTTCAGAAACTCGCTGTAGCGGGCGATCCACTCCTTGTACTCGATGACGCGAGGGTCGGGATTCGCCTGGGCGCGAACGCCGGCGAGTTCGCGGGCCTCGTGGAGAAGGTCGAGCGCGAGATAGTCCACCTCCACCCCGCGCTCGGCGGCCTCGAGTCGGGCGCGGGCGAGGCCGTAGCGCGCCCGCGCGTCCTCCCGAAGCCTCTTCCCCTCGTCGTCCTCGCGCCCCTCGAGGGCCGCGCCGCGCGAAAGCCATGTCCGGACCTCCGGCCGGAGCTCGGTCGAGATCCGCGCCTTCGCCACGTCGATCCGCCGAGCGACCTCGAGGAACGCCTCGGAGTTCTCCGCCGCCGGCGCGCCCTCCTGCTCGAGGGCGAGCCGCGCGATCGCCTCCTCGTTCGCCGGTTCGAGGACGATCGTCGCCCTCGGGAATCGGCGCTTCCCGTCCTCCTGGACGGCGGGCAGGACCTCCTTCCGGCAGACGAGGGGCGCATCGGCGTAGGGGCGATAGGCGAAGGGGCTGTCGAGGAGCGAGAGCGCGGCCCCGCGGAGCCCCTGAAAGGTGACGCTGAACTCGGGTTCCTCGGGGAGCTTCCCCTCGAAGAGCTTGCCGTGGAAAGCCCAGCCCTCCCGCCGCATCGGGCGGTGCTCGAACTCGTTCCACACGAGGTCCTCGGCAAGGAAACTCTTCCCGCCGGCGAATTCGATCCGCACGAGGACCTTCTCTCCTCGCAGCGCGAAGAGGTCTTCCTCGGACGCGGCCCACTGCGAGGCCGGGACGACTCCAAGGGCGAGGAGGGCCTCCTGGATCTTCTCGGGAGTCGCGGTCGCCGCGAAGAGACTCTCGTGCGTGCGGCCCTCGGGCCCGCAGAGAAAGGCCTCGATCGGCGCGGAGTCCTGGACGAGGATCGCGTCGAACGAGACCGTGCCCTTCTCCCGGTCGAGACGAACCTCGGGCGACGGTCGCTCGCCCTCCTCCAAGCCGACTTTTCCCCCGTCCTCCCCCGGGCCCTGAGCGCGCGCCGGGAGCCAGAGGCAAAGGACGAGAACGAAAGCCGCGGAGAGGGTGCGCATGGCGGGATCTCCCTTCGTTCTCATCTCGAACGCCCTGGGCCAGAAGAAGGTTCGAGCGAGAATGGAGAAGAGAGCATAGCACGGCGCGGTCGCGCGACGGGAGGGCCGGGTTGACGGCCTGCGAGGCGCGGACCTAGAATGGCTCTTTCGCAAGTTTTCTTCCAGTCCCCATCGAGCCATCCCGGACGCCCGTGTCGATCGCCGTTCTGGCCGACATCCACGCCAACCTCGAGGCGTACCGGGCCGTCCTCGCGGACATGAAGAAAAAGGGACTGGATCAGTATGTCTGCCTCGGGGACGTCGTCGGGTACGGCCCGAACCCGCGTGAGTGCCTGGAGCTCGTGGAGGGGGCGATGTTCTGCCTCATGGGCGACCACGAGCAGGCGCTCCTCGTCGAAGAGAACACCGACCTCCCGGATCGCAGTCGCAAGATCCTGAGCTGGACCTGGAACCAGCTCTTCAGCAACGAGTACGACAAGGAAGCGAACCGGCGCCTCTGGCTCCTCCTGGAGCGGATGCGGGAGATGGAGAAGTACGCCAGCGACGACGGGGTCCTCTTCGTGCACGGCACGCCGGGCGACCCGACGAAGGGCACGCTCTTCCCCCGCGACGTGGACGAGCCGGAACTCCTCGAGGCGGAGTTCTCGAAGGTCACCAATATCTGCTTCTGCGGGCACACTCATATCCCGGGCGTGTTCGTCGAGGGCGGAGGCTTCATCCCCCCGACCGAGGGGGACGGGCGGATCCCGTACACCGGCAGGAAAATGATCGTGAATGTCGGCTCCGTCGGCTACCCGAAGGACGCCGATCACCGGGCCTGCTACGTCACCTACGACGGCCGCCAGGTGACCTACCACCGCGTCGCATACGCGGGCACCACGGTCCGCAACCGCATTTTGAAAAATCAGGCCCTCGCCGGGTACTGGCTCGACTCCAACCACATGATGCGCTGCTTGAAGTGCGGTGTCCGGATCAAGGCCCGCGAGTACAAGTTCGGAGAGATCATCCCCTGTCCGAAATGCGAGGGCGCCCCGCAGCCCGGCACCGGCGAGGACAAGGTGGCCTCCAGGAACATGCTGACGGTCGCCGAGGACACGTCGCTCGACGAGAGCGCCGAGATGCCGGCCATCCCGACGCAGCCCACGAGCGTTCGAGAGGTCGATCCGCTCATCGGGAAGGTGCTCGACGGCTACCAGATCCTCACGCTCATCGGACGCGGCGGGATGGCGAAGGTCTACAAGGCGAAGCAGGTGAACCTCGATCGCCTGGTCGCGGTCAAGATGCTCCCGCCCGAACTCACCGCCAACGAGCGCTCGGTCGCCCGGTTCAAGCAGGAGGCGCTCGCGCTCGCTCGCCTCAACCATCCCAACATCGTCACGATCCACGACTTCTTCCAGGGCGAGGGACGGTTCTTCCTCGCCATGGAGTACGTGGACGGTGTGCCGCTCTCGACGCTCACCCAGAGCGAGGGGCGGCTCCCGTTCCGCCGCGCGCTCGCGATCGCCCGCCAGGTCCTCCTGGGACTCGCCGCCGCGCACGCGCAGTCGATCATCCACCGCGACGTCTCCCCGGCCAACATCATGGTCCTGGAGAACGACCTGGTGAAGCTCATGGACTTCGGCATCGCGGTCGCCCAGGACCGCGCCCAGGCGGACGACCCCGGGGCGGTGGTCGGCACCTCCAACTACATGTCTCCCGAGCAGCTCTTCGGGACGGCGATCGACTGGCGCTGCGACCTCTATGGCCTGGGAGCGTCGATGTATCAGGCCTTGTCCGGCGTGCGCCCCTACGAGGGGCTCAACATGATCCAGCGCCGCGCCGGGCAAGGGATCCTGAAGCCGCTGCGCGAGCTCGCGTCCGACATCCATCCGGCCGTGGTGCGTCTGGTGGAACGGCTCCTGGCGTTCGACAAGACCCAGCGCCCGAAGTCGATCCAGGAGGCGGTCGATGCGATTGACCAGATCCTCGCCGGCCGGACGGAGCCGCTCTCGCCGGCCGCGCCTCCGCCGCGGCCCCAGCAAGAGCCGGCCCAGCCCGAGCCGCGCCCGGGGACGCCCGCGCGGGGCCTTGGCACGCGGGCGCGGGAGGCAACGGGACGCGGCGGCACTCCCGCGCGCGGGCTTCCACGATCCGGGGAACGGCGCGTGAAGGAGACGCACGGCGGCGCTCCGGCCAAGCGAGTGACGCCCAAGGCGGGTTCGCGCATCGACTGCCCCTACTGCGGCCAGAAGATCCGCGCCGGCGCGCGCATCTGCGCTTACTGCCGCAGGCCGCTCCGGTAGGAGCGCGTCAAGCGCTCCCCTCGCAGGGAGAGAGCGTGGACGTTGCGACCTCCCTCGTGTAGACTTTTTGCGTTTATTAGCTTCCGGAACGTAGATGAGCGTAGCCCTCTCCCTTCCCAATGTCCTTGGCCAGCCGACCCTGGTCCTGAACCGCTTTTGGGTGGCGATCCAGACCACGACGGTCCGGAAAGCGCTCTGCCTCCTCTATTCCGGCGCCGCGCACGCGATCTCTCCCGAGACCCTCGAGGCGTACGACTTCCAGTCCTGGGCCGACCTCTCGGTCGCCTCCGGAGAGCCCGCGGTCCGCACCGTGAGCCTGGTGCTCCGAGTGCCGGAAGTGATCCTCCTCCGCGGTTTCGACGGCTTCCCCAGGAAGCAGGTCCCCTTCACGCGCAAGAACATCTACCGGCGCGACAGCTACACCTGCCAGTACTGCGGGGCCCAGCCGGGCACCCCGGAGCTCTCGATCGACCACGTGCTCCCGCTCTCCCGGGGCGGCAAGAACACCTGGACGAACTGCGTCCTCGCCTGCCTGCGCTGCAACAAGCGCAAGGGAAACCGCACCCCGGACGAATCGGGACTCCGGTTGCGCCGGCGGCCCCACAGACCTTCCTGGAACCCGGTCCTCTCGATCCCGGTCTGCCGGAAGCTCCACTCCTGGGAGAAGTTCATCTCCGAGGCGTACTGGAACACGGAGCTCGAGAGCTAGCAGCATGGCGGACCCGAGGTACCGGGAGCTCGCCGACACCATCGTCCGGCATTCTCTCCGGCTCGCGCCGGGGGAGAAGGTGCTCGTCGAGACCTTCGACGTACCGCCCGCCTTCGCGATCGAGGTCGTGCGGGCGGCGCGCCGGGCCGGGGGCCTCCCTGTCGTCGATTCGAAATCGAACCAGGTTTTCCGGGAGCTCGTTGCCGGCGGCGACGAGGCTTCCGTCCGCCTCATCGGCGAGCTCGAGCGCGCTCGCATGGAGAAGATGGACGCCTACGTCGGGATCCGCGGGAGCCGGAATGTTTCGGAGATGGGAGACGTCGCGGGTCCCCAGATGAAGACCTACCAGTCCCTCTGGCTCAAGCCCGTCCACTTCGAGGTCCGCGTGCCGAAAACGAAGTGGGTCGTGCTCCGCTGGCCGACGAGTTCCATGGCTCAGCTGGCCCAGATGTCCACCGAGGCCTTCGAGGACTTCTTCTTCCGGGTGTGCCTGGTCGACTACGCCGAGATGCGCGAGCGAGTCCGTCCCCTCGCCGATCGGATGTCTCGGACCGACCGCGTGCGGATCGTCGGTCCCGGCACCGACCTTTCCTTCTCGATCCGCGGCATCCCCGTCATCCCCTGCACCGGGGAGAAAAACCTCCCCGACGGCGAGTGCTTCACCGCGCCGGTCAAGGACTCGGTCGAGGGCACGGTACGGTTCAACGCCCCGACGATCTACCTCGGCCGCACGTTCCAGGACGTTCGCCTTTCGTTCCGCAAGGGGAAGATCGTCGAGACCTCCGCGGACGACCCGAAAGGCCTCGCCGAGATCCTCGACACCGACCCGGGGGCCCGCTACGTGGGGGAGTTCTCGATCGCCTTCAACCCGCAGATCCTCCGCCCCATGAAGGACATCCTTTTCGACGAGAAGATCGCCGGGAGCTTCCACTTCACTCCCGGGAACGCCTACGAGGAAGCCGACAACGGGAACCGCTCCGAGGTCCACTGGGACCTCGTACAGATCCAGCGCCCCGACTACGGGGGCGGCGAGATCTGGTTCGACGGCGAGCTCGTTCGCAAGGACGGGCGGTTCGTGCCGGAGAACTTGCGGGCGCTCGACCCGGCCTGACGCGGGTCTTGCCCGCATTTCTCACGCCTCGTCCGATCTGCGGGGCGCTGGCCGGCGTCGCGGTGGGCACTTCCACCGGCGTCAGGTTGGCTTGACGGTTTCAGGCTTTCAGGCTAATATCTTGCCATGAAGAGACGAAAGGTCAGTACCGTGATGGACGAGTCCCTGTTCCGCCGCGTGAAGCTCGCAGCGGCGAGGCAGGACAGGCAGATCAGCGAGGTCCTCGCGGAGGCCGTCGAGCAGTATCTATCCGACAAGAGCGAAGGCTCGAGCAAAAAGGGGATCGTCGAGTCGAGCTGGGGCGCCCTCTCGCTCGATCGCCGCGACGTCGTCCGGATCATGGCCGATGAAGATGGCTTCCTCGGCGCTTGACGAGATCGACCCCGGAACCACAGTTTTCGTTGATTCGACGATCTTCGTCTATCACTTCACCGGAGCTTCCGCCGACTGTCGCCTGTTCCTGGCGCGCTGTGAGAGCGGAGACATCAAGGCCGTCACATCGGTCGTGGTCCTCGCCGAGGTAGCCCACCGTCTCATGATGGCGGAGGCGCTGGCCGGAAGGCATGTCTCTCCCGGAAACATGCCTGCGAAGCTCCGGCGGAAACCGGACGTCGTGCGCAGCCTGCACATCTACCAGGAGCAGGTCGAGCGGATCCCGCTCCTGTGCATCGAAGTTCTTCCCCTCACATGGCCCGATCTCCTCGCGTCGGCGGCACTGCGGGAACGACACGGTCTCCTGGTGAATGACTCTCTGATCGCCGCGACGGCGCTGAAGCGGGGTGTTCGCGCGATCGCGTCGGCGGACGGCGATTTTGAGCGCGTTGTCGAACTCTCGCTCTTCCGCCCCGCCGATATCGGCTCCGCACTCCAAGAGCCCACCCGATAGCTGGACCCAATCTCCGCGGTTCGGGGAGTCGTCGCGGTTTCTCACCCCTCCGCGAGCCGCAGCCGGTGGTGCTTCTTCTTCCCCGCCCGGAGCATGCAGCGTCCGCCGGGGAAGTCGTCTCGGGAAAGCGTCCGTTCGATCGAATCGATCCGGACATCGTTGACGTAGGCGCCCCCTTGCTCGACCTTGCGCCGCGCGTCGCTCTTCGAGGAGGCGAGCCCCGTCTGGGCAAGGAGATCCACGACCAGGAGCCCGTGCGTGAGGTGCCTCGGGTCGATGTCGGAGGTCGGCACGCTCTCCTCGCCGCCGCCTCCCGAGAAGAGGGCCTGCGCGCCTTGGCGGGCCTCCTCGGCAGCCTTCTCGCCGTGGCAGATCCGCGTCGCCTCGAAGGCGAGGACCTGTTTCGCCTCGCGAAGCTCGGCGCCCTCGAGCGACGTGAGCCGCCGGACCTCCTCCGTCGGGAGGAACGTGAAAAGGGCGAGGAACCGTCCAACGTCGGCGTCGGTGACGTTCACCCAGTACTGGTAGTAGTCGAAGGGTTTCAGCAGCTCCGGGTCGAGCCAGACGGCCCCCGCGGCGGTCTTTCCCATCTTCGCCCCCGTCGAGGTGGTGATGAGGGGGAAGGTGAGCCCATAGGCCTCCCCGCCGGTCACGCGCCGGATGAGGTCGATCCCGGCCACGATGTTCCCCCACTGGTCGCTCCCGCCGAGCTCTAGCCGGCACCCGTGCTCCCTGTAGAGGTGGAGGAAGTCATAGGCCTGGAGCAGCATGTAGTTGAACTCGATGAAGTTGAGTCCCGTCTCGAGGCGCGCCTTGTAGCTCTCGGCCGCGAGCATCCGGTTCACGGAGAAGTGGCGCCCGATCTCGCGCAGGAAATCGATGTAGCTCCACGGCGCGAGCCAGTCGGCGTTGTCGAGCATGAGGCCCCGAACGCCGTCGAGCGCGAGGAATCGTTCGAGCTGCCGCCGTACCCCCGCGATGTTCTCGGCAATCCTCTCGCTGGTGAGGACCTGTCGCATCTCCGTCTTTCCGCTGGGGTCGCCGATCAGCCCCGTGCCGCCGCCCACGATCGCGATCACGCGATGCCCGGCCCGCTGGAGGTGGGCGAGCGCCATGATCGTGACGAGGTTTCCGGCGTGAAGGCTCCGCGCCGTGGGGTCGTAGCCGACGTAGCAGGTGAGCGGCGACTCCAGTGCCTTCGCCAGGCCCGCCTCGTCGGTCACCTGCTCGACGAAGCCGCGCTCCCGGAGGGTCGAGAGGACATTGGTTTCGGACATGCCGAGAGTATATAAGGAAGGACAGCGATGGGCCGCACCCACTCCTTCCTCGACGTCCGGCTGGGTCCCGACCAGGTTCGCGCCGCCTATTCCCGGCTGGCGCCCCTCTACGACCTCTGGTCCCTCTTCACCGAGAACCGCGCGCGCGCGCGAAGCCTCGCCCTGGCGGCCATCCGGGACGCCGAGAGCGTCCTTGAGGTCGCCGTGGGAACGGGCGAGACCTTCGCGCGGGTCCTCGCCGCGAATCCGGCCGGCCGCGTGGAGGGGATCGACCTCACGCCCGCCATGCTCGAGCGGGCGCGAGCGAGGGCAGCGAGGACCGGTCACTCCAACCACCGCCTCGCGGTCGGAGACGCCCACCGACTGGAGTTCGCGGGCGGCACCTTCGACGTCCTGCTCAACAGCTACCTGTTCGATCTCCTTCCGGAGGAGGACTTTCTTCCGGTGCTCGCGGAGTTCTTCCGGGTGCTCCGCCCCGGGGGTCGGCTCGTGCTCACGAACCTCGCCCCCGGACGAGGCGCGAGCTACGCCTTGTGGAGCTGGATCTACCGCCGCGCTCCGGCGCTTCTGGGCGGCTGCAGGGGCGTCGAGCTCGCGCCCTTCGTGGGGAGGGCTGGATTCCAGAACGTGCGCCGGGAAACAGTGACGCAGGGTACGATCGTCTCCGAGATCGTGACCGGGCACCGGCCGCGCGCGGGCGGCGCCCGGTAGGAGGCCGGTGGCTCTCGCGAGGCACCTCTCGATTCGTCCGGGCGAAGGCCGGGTTGTCCTCGCGATCGGGGCGAATTCCGCGCTCTACTGGGCCTCAACCATCATCCTCTTCGCAGCCGCCGACGGCCTCTTCCTCTCGTCCTATCCGGCAGCGAGTCTCCCCTACGCCATCCTCGGCGGCGCGCTCCTGGGGCTCGCCGGCTCCTTCGTCTACGAGACCCTCCAGCGCCGCCTCACCACGCGAGCGCTGTCGAGGGCGGTCACGATCGCGCTCGCCCTCTCGGTCCTCGCGCTCCGTGCGATCTTCTACTACCTCCCCGGGCTCGGCACGATCCTCCTCGTCCTCCTCGCCCCTCCCGCGAGCGTCCTCCTGGGCGTCGACAGCGTGGGCCTCGCCGTCCGCCGGCTCGACGCGCGAGCGTCGCGCCGGCTGCTCCCCATGATCGGCGCGATGGGGAGCTCCGGGGCCCTTTCGGGCGGGCTCCTCACCGGGGTCCTCGCCCCCCTCGCGGGGACCCTCGAGATGCTCTGGATTTCGGCCCTTCTGATGCTCCTCCTCCTCTTCACCCACGGCGGCGAGATGCGCGAAGCGCCATCGAGTATGGCCGCGAAGCCCGCCTCGTGGCGTGCGGTCCTCGGCCACCGTTTCGCGTTTCTTCTCATCGGCATCGCCTTCGTAAGTTACGTCCTCACGACGCTCACGCGCTTTCAGCTGGGGGCCTGCCTCAAGGAGACATGGCCTCCGGACAGGATCGCCGCGTTCCTGGGATATCTCTTTGCCGCGCTCCACGCCGCGGCGGTGGTCTACCACCTCGCCCTCGCGCGCTTCGTGATCCGCGGCCTCGGCGTCGGAGCGGCTCTCGCCGTCTACCCGGCGACCGTCGCCATGGCCTCGCTCGTCGCGATCCTCGTCCCCGGCCTCGCCGCAGTCGCCATCCTCTATCTCCTCGAACGGCTCCTGCGGCCCAACCTGCTCCGGCCCATCACGGCCGTCGCCGCGCAGCCTCTCCCGGACGCCATCCGCTCTCGCGCGTCGCTCGTCGTGCGCGGCGCCGTCGAGCCGCCCGCGGTTTCGATCGCCTGCCTCGCTCTCCTCGCCGGTTCCGCTTTCGTCACCTGGCAGATCGTCTCGACCCTGCTTGCCGCCGGGAGCGTCGCGGTCCTCGCCGCGAGTCTCGCGGCCCGGCGAGGGTATCTCCTGGAGGTCGTGGCCGCGCTCCGGGCGCGGCGCCTCCACGCCCCCGAGGGCGCGCCGGAGGAATCCGTCCTGCCGGCGGAAGCCCGCAGACTCGCCCACCTGGAGATCGAGAGCGGCACCCAGGAGCAGGCGGCCCTCGCGCTGGCGCTCCTGGAGGGCCAAACCGCCGCCGAGACCGTTCGGTCGGTGGAAAGGGCGTGGTCGAAATGGACACCCGCGCTCAAGGCAGAGGCCATCCGGGTCCTCTCCGGCGACCCGGTCCCCGAGACCATCCGGTTCCTGGAGTCCCTGGACCCGGACGAGCCTGTCGAGGTCCTCGCCGCCCGTCTCCGCTCGCCGGCCCACGATCTCACGAGCGCCGAGAGGGACGGGCTCCTGGCGAACGGGCCGCCGCGCCTCGCCGCGGAGGTGCTTATCCGTCTGGCCGCGGAGGGCGGCGCCGACGCCCTGGTCCGGGACCGCGTGTCCCGATGGCTCGGCTCGGACGAGTCGGAGCTCCGGAGGCTCGCGGCGACCGTGATCGGCCACTCGCGGGACGAGTCGCTCTGGCGGGAGCTCCCTCGCCTTGAAGCCGATCATCCCGTCGAAACGATCGCGAGCGCGGCCCGGACGCTGTCGCCCCGGTTCGCGGAGCTCTGCGCGCGGGGACTCGCCCGCGAGGAGACCTTCCACGAGGCGCGCTCGGCGCTCCTGGCCATGGGCGGCGAGGCCCGGTCCGCACTCGTTTCTGCCGCCCGGGAGCCGGGGCTTTCCCCCGCGGCAATCTCGGTTCTCGGGGAGACCCCGGACCCTTCCTGCCGCGAGATTCTCCTGGGTCTCCTCGCCGATCCCGACGGCGAACTGCGCCTGCGGGCGGCCCGGTCGCTCCTTGTCCGGGGTCGCGCAGGCGCCCGCCACGACGGCGCGCCGATCCGCGACGCGGGCGAGGAAGGGAAGGTACGCGCCGCGCTCGAAGGCGAGCTCGAAGAATGCCGCCGTGTCCGGGCGATCTCCGGGGCCGCCCTTGGCCCCGTCCGCGAGGAGGCGGCAACCCGCTTCGAGAGAGCCCTGGAGCGCGTCTTCCTTCTCCTGTCGCTCCTTCATCCCGGCCGGCCGCTCCGCAAGGTCCATCTCGCCCTGGCATCCGGTGAACCCGAACAGCGGAGCTTCGCGCTGGAGGCTCTTGACGAGAGCCTGCAGTCCCCCTGGCGAGTCCGTGTCCTCGCACTCCTGGAGGGACGGGAACCCGACCCGGACGACGTCCCGCCCGAACCCTGGGTGGAGCGCCTGGAGAACGCGCTCGCGCGCCGCGGCGACGACCCGCTCCTCGATCGCGCGATCCTCATGAAGTCTGGATCCCTTTTCCGCCGATTCTCTCTCCTCGATCTCGAGCCGCTCGCGACGGAAGCGCTCGAGATGGGCGACGGAGCTCCGTGGCCCCCGCCGGCCGGCGTCTGGATCGTGCTCGACCCGGCGGGCGAGCCGGTCGAGCTCGAGCGCACCATCCGGCTCGCCGCGACGCCCGTTTCCCGGGTCCCCGGCAGCCTCGCCCTTCCTCTCGATAAGGTCTACGACCGGACGCGCCTCGCCCCGCGCTCGGTCTCGGCGTGGCTCTCCGCGCTCGCCGGACGGGGCGCCGCGGGGCCCTCGCACGTTCCGGATGTGTCGAGGAGCGCGCCCTCGATCGGCTCGCGCGGCCCGCGGGAGAACCCCGATCGAGGGGCGGAGCTCTCGCTCTGGCACCGGCTGTTTTTCCTGCGCCGGGTGTTCCTCTTCTCGGCGCTCTCCGGCGCGAGCCTCCGGCTTCTCGCCGGGATCGCCCGCCCCCTCTCCGCCGCCAAGGGCGAGGTCCTCGTCCGGGAGGGAAGGCCCGGGCACCATTTTTATGTCCTGTGCTCCGGGGCCGCCGAGGTCAAGGCCGGGGGGAGGACGCTCGCCCTCCTCCAGACCGCCGACGCCTTCGGCGAGATGGCGCTCCTCTCCGGCGCCCCGCGGAACGCGACTGTCCGCACGCTATCCTCCTGCGACCTCCTTTCGATCGACCGGATCGACTTCCTGGACCTCCTGGAGACCCACCCGTCGCTCGTCCGGCCGCTCTCGGAGATGATCGCCCAGCGCGAGCTCGATCGAGGATCGTGAGAGAGGATCGGCAAAGGACGCCGCTCTGGGAGGACGCCGTTGCGTTTGTCAGCGGGCGTCTCCCTCGTCGTCGAGGATCGCGAGAAGGAGTTCGAGAAGATCGCGCAGATCGGCCCGGTTCTGTCGAAGGATCTCGTAGACCTTTCTGGGATCGACGCGATCGTACAGATGCACGACTCGATTGCGGAAGGAGAACATCGGCGCGAAGCGACCCGTGGAGCCGGGAGGTAGGTGGCCGCCTCGCTCCAGATTCTCGAGGATGTCCCGGCTGCGATCGGGAGCCCGGACGCCTTCTCTCGCGACGGCCACGCCCCCCAGATCGATCAGGGCCTGGATCGCGGTCTGGAGCAGGTGGAGGGTCGCCGGCAACCGCAGCGGATCGGCCGAGAACTCCTCGAACGAGCCCTGAGGGACCCCGGCCAGAAGAACAAGGCACTCCGCGACCGTGTCGGCCTTCCTCTGCACCTCCTGCGAGTGCATCTTCAGAGATCCCGCAGGCGCTTCCGGAGCGCCGTCAGGCGTCCCCGGGTCGCGATCTCGTAGGTCGGACGGAAGTCCATGGCGCGCGAATACGTCGAGGCCTCGAAGTGGATCCGGCGCTTCCGGTCGCCCTCGTAGATGCGCCGTCCCTCGGAGAGCACCCGATGGGCGAAGAGCGGGCCCGCACTCTCCAGGAACACGAGATCGACGCGGCCACCGGGAGCGAGATGTTCGACTCGCCCGATCGCCTCCAGGAGCCCCATGTACTCCTCATGCGTTGGCTCTCCCCGCCGGACCAGGACGATTCCAAGGTCGAGGTCGCTATCTCGATGCGGGTTCCCTCGCGCCACCGAGCCGAAGACGTAGACGGCCGCAATGCCCGGGAGCGGAGAGAAGGTCGCGGCGAGCTCCCTGTCGAGGCCGGCCGGATCGAGATGTGTGTCAGGCGTACTCATGGCGTTTCTTCATTCTACGCGTCAGGCCGCGTGGATCCTTGACGTCCTCCGGCGAGATTGGCGAATCGGGCGCAGACGCGGGCCTTGACGAGCCGGGCGGCTCCGGCGAACGGCAGCAGGAAGGCGGCAACGAGCCAGAATGGACGTTCGTATTCCTGCCAGAGCGATCTTCCGATAATCCAGCCCTTCTCCACGTAATAGTGCTGGGTGACCGCGACCTCCACCCGCGGAGGCCATGCGAAGTTCTCATCGAGGGAGACCTGGATCCGGACGCGCTTCCCGTGGCCGAAGAAGAATCCGATCTCGACCCACTCATTTCGGTTGTCCTGGTCGTCGAAAGAGCTGCAAGATCGGAATCCTCGGTCCTCCTCGTACGCATCCCAGATCTCGACCTTGACATGGCGTTCGACATCGGCAGCCGAGACCTCGGGGGGGCGGGTTCGCAGGAAGACCCGGTGTGGCTCCCATGCACGCGCGATGTCGATCTGGCCCACCCGTTTCTTCGCCCGCGGGACCGAGACCACCTGGGCGAACGGAGGGTAGCCGGACTCGTACTCGCTCTCGACGTCCGCGATCCAGACGAAGAGCAGTGTCGCGAGGCCGAGAAAGACGAAGGTGGTAACCAGACCCTTCGGGCGGGCGGGCGCCACGCGCGAATCGTTCGACACCGGAGGACGTTATCATGAGCGCCCATGACCGTCGAGATCCGCGACCGGAGGGTGTTCGTCGAGGGGGAACCCTTCCCGCTGCTCTCCGGCGAGCTCCACTACTGGCGGCACGATCCGTCGATCTGGCCGAAGCTCCTGGCCGAGATCGCGGCGCTCGGGCTCACGGCGGTCTCGACGTACGTCCCATGGTCGGTTCACGAGGTCGCACCGGGGCGGTTCGACTTCGGCTCGATCGACCCCCGGAACGACGTGGGGGCCTTCCTCGACCTGGCGGCAGAGAGGGGACTCCGGGCGATCGTGCGGCCGGGCCCGCACGTCAACGCCGAGCTCACGCGCTTCGGTTTCCCGGAGCGGATCTTCCGGAGGCCCGAGTGTCTCGCGCAGACGGGGCAGGGAACGGTAGCGGTGCTCCCCGTGCCGCCGCGGGCATTCCCGTGTCCGTCCTACGCCTCGGAGGCGTTCCTCGAGGAGGTCGCGACCTGGTTTGCGGCCGTGGCGCCCGTCTTGAAGGGGCGGCTCGCCCCGGCGGGCCCGATCGTCGCCGTCCAGGTTGACAACGAGATGAGCTACTTCTTCCGGACGGCGACCTACGACCAGGACTATTCGGACGGCGCCGTGGCGCTCTTCCGCCGGTTTCTGGAGGAGAAGGGGCGCGCGGGGCTCGGGGCGGCACCGCCGTCCCGCTTCGAAGCACGCTCTCCCGAGGACCTGGTGCGGCACCTCGACTGGATCGAGTTCAAGGAGGAGCACCTCGCCCGGACGCTCGCGAGGCTTCGCGGGATGCTGGAGCGGGAAGGCGTCAAGGGCGTGCTCTTCACGCACAACTACCCGCCGGCGCGGATCCATGCCCCGCCCTTCGCGGTGCCCCTGGCGGAGCGCTCGGTGGACGCCCAGGGGATCGACGTCTACCAGTCCCGCACGCAGTACCACTACGCCAAACGGAACTTCCTCTACCTCGAAGGGACGAGCCGGTTCCCCGCGGTCTGGGAGTTCGCGACGGGCTCGACGCCGCTCGTGCGCCCGATCGAGCTCGCCGACGAGCGGTTCCTCTTCGGCGTCGCCCTGATGCACGGGATCCGCGCGTTCAACTTCTACATGACGGTCGAGCGGGACCGCTGGTACGGGTCGCCGGTCGCGGCGGACGGGAGGCGCCGCGCGGAGCACGCGCGCGCGCTCGCGGAGTGGGTCGCGCTCTTCCGAGAGCTCTCGCTGGACCGGACCCGGCGGCGGTCCGACGTCCTCCTCATCCTCCCGCGGGAGTACCTGCGGCTCGAAGCCGCGACCGACGTCTTCGACCCGCTCCCTCCGCCGATCCTCGACGACCTCGGCGCGCGCGCGAAAGACCGTTGCCTGGAGGACCGCTTCGGGCTCCCGGAGGCGGCGCAGCTCGCGGGGGCGCGCGAGTGGGAGACCTGGTACTGGGCGCTCTCCGTCCTCGGTTATCCCTTCGCGCTGGGCGACTCGCTCTCGACCCCCGAAGTCTGGCGGCGCCATCGGGCGCTCGTCGTCCCGACGTCGTCCTTTCTCTCGGCCGAATTTGAGCTGCGCCTCCTCGACTACGCGGCGGCGGGCGGTTCGCTCGTGGTGGGCCCGAGGCTCCCCGAGATCGACCTCGCGGGCGGGGAAGGGGGGCGGCTCCTGGAGGCGCTCGGCCGGCCAGACCCAGCGCCCGGCCTTGGTCGCGACCGGGAGGTCACCCACGGCAAGGGCCGGATCCTCCGCTACGGCGAACCGCTCCTCCCCGCCACGTCGCCTCGCCTCCCGGCCGGACTCGACCGTACCGTGCGGCTCCTCCTCTCGAAAGCGAGTCTCGCGCCCCTCTATCCGGCCGTCTCCGACCTCGTGGAGACGGCCTGGCACGACGGGGACGGGTACGGCGTGCTCTTCGCGGCCAACCCGACCCCCGAGCCGCTGCGAGCCGCCATTCGCTTCGAGGGCCGCCGGACCTTCCACCCGCCGGGCGGAGGAACGCCGCGCGCGGGAACCGACGGGTGGCAGTTCGACCTGGGACCGTACACTGTGGCGGCCTTGCGGGTGACGGAGGAGGAGTCTTGATCTCCGCGGACATCGAGGTCGTGGACGTGGACGAGCGCCACTGGCGCCGCCTGGTCGAGCTCAACCGGAACGGAGCGGCCCGGGTCGCCCGGAAGTCGATCCTTCTCCTCGTCACGGACGCGAGCCGGGTCGTCAAGGCGATCCACAGCCGGCGCGGCGCGATCCCCGACTACCCGCCGGCGGTCCCGAGCGATCTCGCGGCTCTCGCGTCGCGCGAGGGGGCGGACTCGGTCTGGGTCATCGAACGGGGCGCGCTCCCGGAGCTCTTTCGCCGAGCCGACGCCCGCTGGGACCCGGAGAAGGGGTACGTCGAGACGCTCCTCGCCTTCGCCAAGGGCTTCGTCGAGCTCCACGACACCCGGATCCGGCGCCACCCGCCCCTCTCGATCCCCGCAATCGACCCGGAGCGGTTCGGGCCCGCCGCGAGCTGGGCGATCCCCGACGACCGGACCTTCCTCTTCTACGTCTTCGACGGTCCGGCCCAGGTCTGGACCTCGCTCGTGTTGCGCAAGCGAGCCGGCGAGTTCGATCTCCTGACGACGCACGAGACGCTCGCCCGCGAGGGCTTCGTCCTCACCGACTGGAGGAACGACGTCCCGCGGATCCTCTCCGGGATCGAGCGAAAGTGGGGGGAGCCCTTCGCCGGACTCTTCCTCGATCGGGAGACCCTCGCGCGCGTCCAAGAGGCGAGGAAGCCCGGCCACGAGCTCCTCGCCGCGATCCGGGAGGGCAAGGCACTGCTCTCGCCCTATCCGATGCGGCTCCGGATGCTCCTCGGAGTCCTCCGCTGGGTGGTCTAGGACCTGAAGGGACCGACCTACGGGGTCTCCCTCGTCTTGACCTGCCGCATGACGCTCCGTCCCGCTTCGTCGGGGCCCAATTCCGGGCTCAAGTTCTCCCTGAAGTCAGCGTGCGGCGGGTCCCTCTGAACCACATGGGGAATCTCGGATTGCTGGTTGTACTATCCTCCGAGGTGCGAGGAGGACGCGCATGCTCGAGGTCTACATTGATGCGGACGGCTGCCCGGTCAAGGAGGAGGTCTACCGGGTCGCTCGGCGCCACGCGCTTCACGTCCACGTTGTCAGCAATTCGATTCTTCGCGTCCCGAACGGGGAGTGGGTTCACCAAGTCCTGGTGAGCCACGAGTTCGACGCGGTCGATGATTGGATCGTCGAGAGAATCGGCGCGGGCGACATCGCGATCACGGGAGACGTCCGTCTGGCCGCTCGCTGCCTCGCGAAGGGCGCCCGGGCGATCGGACTGAAGGGCCAGGCCCACACCGAGGAGTCGATCGGCGGAACGCTCGCGACGCGCGATCTCATGGATGGACTCCGTCAGATGGGCGCCGTCACAGGCGGCCCGGCTCCCATGTCGCCCAGGGACCGATCGCGGTTCCTGTCCCGGCTGGAAGAGGCCGTCCAGGCCATCCGCCGGCACGGGCGGTAGATTCCCGCTCGGTCGGTCGCCGGGTCGATCCGTCGATGCCATCCGGATTCGGGAGTCGCGTTCCTCGCCGTGGAGGCGGCGGACGGCCAGCTCCGCTGGGCCTTCGAAACCGGAGGCGCGATCGAGAGATCCCCCGCCGCGGCCGATATGGACGGCGACGGCTGGCTCGACCTCGTGGTCACGAGCCACTCGCGGAAGATCGCCTGCGTCTCGGGGAAGGGACGACTGCCGCGCTGACCGCGCGAGTCGCCCCCCGCGGGCGGGAGAGTTCCGCCGCGCCCTCCAGAGACTCCCCCTTTCGCTCCGGAGCCCGCGGCGGTATCTAACAGCCTGTGGATAAGGTCATTCTGGCTGCGCGCGGCGATTTCGCGCGATCTCTTCGTCGCGAATGCTCGTCGTATCCTCCCAATACGACTGCGCTTCGCTCCTCGATCTCGCGCGAAATCGCTCGCGCTCGCTTCCGAAGCACCTTATCCACAGGCTGCTAGTCGCCATGAGAACGCGCCCGCGGACCCTGCTCGCGTTCGCCTTCGCGGCGGCCGCGCTCGTCCTGGGCGCATGGCTCTGGGCGCGGTCGCACGGCGCCACGAGCGTCGTCCTCGCCACGACCACGAGCACGTACGATTCCGGCCTCCTCGATCGCGTGCTCCCGTGGTGGTCGGCGCGAAGCGGCGTCCGCGTGGACGTGCTTTCGCTCGGGACCGGCCAGGCACTCGACGTCGCCGGGCGAGGCGGGGCGGATCTCGTGCTGGTCCACGCGCGGGAGAAGGAGCTCGCGTTCGTCGCATCCGGGCAGGGCATCCATCGCGTCGGGGTGATGTACAACGACTTCGTCATCGTCGGGCCGCCCTCGGATCCCGCCCGCGCCCGCGAGGCCGGGAGCGTGCCCGACGCCTTCCGGGCGATTCATGCGTCCGGAAGGCGCGGGGAGGCGCTCTTCGTGTCGCGGGCCGACCAGAGCGGGACCTACGCCAAGGAACTAGCTCTCTGGCGGGAAGCGGGGCTTTCTCTCGGCGGGAAGAGCGACCCGTGGTATCTCGAAGCAGGGGCGGGAATGGGAGCGGTGCTGCGGATGGCCGAGGAACGTGGCGCCTACGTCCTCACGGATCGTGGCACGTTCG
>JACQVV010000391.1 GCA_016209595.1 Planctomycetota bacterium | reverse complement strand
CTCGACAAGGGTGAGCTCGTGCAGACACTCGGAGGCCGAGTCGTGGCGCGCCTCGAGGGGCGCGAGCAGGCGCCGGAGGACGCCCGCGAGCACGGGAGGGACCTGCGGCGCCGTCCAGGGTTCCTCCGCCCAAGGGAAGGGGAGGGGGCCGCTGGCACCTGCCGGGCGACGGGCGACGGGCGACGGGGAACGGAACTCCCGAACCCCGAACCCCGACCCCCGTCGTCCGGAAAAGGGGGCCGTTTCTCTCCCACCGACAGGGTCCGGGGTCCGCCCGGCGAGCATCTCGAAGAGGAGGATCCCGGCCGAGAAGAGGTCGCCGCGGAGATTCCGGCCTCCCGGGATCCGGAGGTCCTCCTCGGCGAGATACGGAAGGAGCGCGGCCACTTCCGGTGGGATGCGGTCCCCGGTCTCGGACAGGATCTCGATCGTGAGGTGCTTGGTGAGCGTCCCGACCTCGGCGTCCAGGACGAGCACGCGCCCGCTGTCGGCGAGGAGCACGTTCTTGCTCTTCAGGGCCCCGTGGGGGCGGCCCGCCCGGTGGAGGGCCTCGACGCCCGATAGGACCTGGGAGAGGATTCGCACCGCGGCGAGCGACCCGAAGGGATCTCCTTCCACCAGGAATTCGCGGAGACTCGTCGCGGGGACGTATTCGCTCACCACGAAGGGCGGATCCTCCGCGGATCGGACCTCGACCGTGCGCACGAGGCAGTCGTGGGCCGGGGCGAAGAGCTTCGGCCCGCGCTCGGCGAGCGCCGCCGCGTACCGCGGATGGACGGCGACCTTGATCGCCACCTCTAGCCCACCCCGATCGACCGCCTTCCAGGTCTCGCAAAACGGTCCTCGGCCGAGCGGCTCGAGGACCCGGTAGCCGCCGGCCTCGCGGCCCGTGCTCCAACCGGAGGAACCGGTCATCCTTCCTCCACCGGCTGGTGTCCGGTCAAGCGCACGAGCCGCACGTAGAGGAAGACGAGCGACAGGACAATGAAGGGCCCCAGGGCGACGTGAAAAGCAAGAACCCGCCGGAGCGTCGCGCGGTCCGGCACGTCGCCCCCCACAAGCCAGTTCGCCGCGGTCGACCCGAGCCCGGGGATCTGGCGCACGAGATTCGCGCCGGCGGTCACGGACGCGAGAGCGGCATCGTCCCAGGGGAGGACCCTTCCCGTGTAGGCCATGGCGAGCACCGTCAGGAACGCCATCACGAGGACCATCCAGTTGATCTCCCGCGGGGCCTTGTGGAGGCCCCGGAGGACCACCGCCAGGAGGTACAGCGCCGCGAGCCCCACCAGGAACATCGCGCCGGCGGCGTGTGCCCCGCGCACGAACCACCCGAACGGGATCTGGGCCTGCACCTGGTTGATGCTCCCGCTCGCCCCCTCGGGCGTGGGAACGTACTGCACGAGCAGGGCAAGGCCGCTGGCGAACTGGACGAGGAGCGCAAATGCGGCCAGGATCCCGAAGCGGTACCACCACGGGCTCCCTGAGGGCATCCGGCGAAGGAGGACCCGGTCCACCAGGAAATAGCGGACGTCGTAGCGCCGGTCGAGCCAGTCGAGCGCCCGCTCCCCCAGCCGAGGTCTCGCCATCAGAACTCGCTCACGACCACCGCGCCGGACTCCTGGCGGGTGAAACGGACGGCGGCCGGCGCCAGGTCGAGCGGCGGAGGACCGGCCAGGAGTTTCCCGCGGGCGTCGAACCGCCCTCCATGGCACGGACAGAGGATCCGGCCCGAGGAAGGGTCCCAGACAACGGTACAGCCCAGGTGCGGGCACCGCGCCCAGAGCGCCCGGTACTCGCCCGAAGGGCCCGATAGGACCAGGAGCGGGCGGCCCTCCAACCGCAAAAGGAGCGCGCCTCCCGGCGGAAGCGCCGCCGAGTCGAAGCGGGTGCGCCGCCCCTCGCGGCGCGGGGAAGGCCGGAGGTAGGAGCCGAACGGAATCGCGACGAGGCACGCGAGCACGGCCCCGAGGCCGGCGAGGAATGCCCCGAGCATCCGGCGGCGCGACGCCGGCGGGGTGTCGGTTTCCTTCGTTCGCATAGAGGGTCGAATCGTGACCCTTCAGCCCCCCCTGAACCACGGCGCGTGGGTCTTGTGAGGGCTTCCAGGAGATGGGGAGGGGGCCGCCGGCGCGGCCTTTGATTTGCAAAGGCCGTGCCGGCGGTGGGAAGGGGGAGGG
>JACQVV010000372.1 GCA_016209595.1 Planctomycetota bacterium | reverse complement strand
TCCGTAAGCTCCCCGCCCCCCATGGTCATCACCCTCGACGGACCCGCCGGCAGCGGCAAGAGCACGCTCGCCCGGCGGCTCGCCGCCCGGCTCGGTTTCGAGTACCTCGATTCCGGGGCTTACTACCGTGCCGCCGCCTGGCTCGTCCGGGACCGGGGGATCGACCCGGGGAACGCCCAGGCCGTGGCGCGGGCCATCGAAGGGGCTACGCTCCACGTCCGGTCCGGCCCGGACGGGCCGCGGATCGAGGTGGACGGCCGCGACGTGAGCCGGCTCATCCGCTCTCCCGACGTCGAGGCGATCGTGTCCAGAGTCGCCGCGATCCGGGAGGTTCGCCAGGCCGTCGTCCGGCGGATCCGGGAGGACGCCGGGCCGCGGGATCTCGTCGCCGACGGCCGGGACATGGGGACGGTCGTCTTCCCCGACGCCGGGGCCAAGTTCTTCGTCACCGCCACGGTCGAGGAGCGGGCGAGGCGCCGGACGAGCGAGCTCGCCGAGCGGGGCTTCTCCAGGCCCTATCCGGCAGTCATGGAGGAGATGTCCCGCCGGGACCGGCAGGACGAGACGCGCGATATCGCGCCGCTCCGCAAGGCCGACGGAGCCATCGAGATCGACACAACCGGGAGAACCGTCGAGGATCTCCTCGATTTCATCGAGGCGAGCGTGCGCCCGATGCCCCGAGGCGTGTAGAATGCCGATTCGCCCGCCGGGGGGGACCCGGCGGGAATCCCCATCCTCCAGATAAGTACCCGTTGTTGGGCGGCCGTCCGGCCGCGCGCGAGGCAGAAAGGAAGTCCATGGCCGTTCACAAGAAGGTGAAGGAATTCTCCCCGGCTCCCGAGAATCTCGAAGCCGAAGTCCGGGAAGCGCTTGGCGAATACTCCCTCAAGGGGATCGACGAACTCTACGTCGATTCCGTCAAGAACTTCGCGGTCGACTCGATCATCAAGGGCAAGGTCGTCAACATCGTGAACGACGAGGTCGTGATCGACGTCGGCTACAAGTCCGAGGGCGTGCTGGCGCTGAACGAGTTCGAGGGCGCCGCCGACATGGAGATCGGCGACACGGTCGAGGTCCTCCTGGAGGGGCTCGACGACAAGACCGGCCTCATCATGCTGTCCAAGCGCAAGGCCGACCGGATCCGGGGCTGGGAGAACATCCTGGCCACGAAGAAGGAAGGGGACATCATCAAGGGCAAGGTCATCCGGAAGATCAAGGGCGGCCTGCTGCTGGACGTCGGGGCTCCCGTCTTCATGCCCGCGAGCCAGATCTCGATCCGCAGGACCGGCGATATCAGCGAGTACATCGGCAAGGAGCTCGAGTGCCGGATCCTCAAGATCGACGAGAGCCGCATGAACATCGTGGTCAGCCGGCGCAAGCTCATCGAGGAGGAGCGCGAGAAGAAGAAGAAGGATCTCCTCGAGAAGCTCCAGGAAGGGCAGGTCGTCAAGGGCGTCGTGAAGAACATCGTGGACTTCGGCGCCTTCGTGGACCTGGGCGGGATCGACGGGCTCCTGCACATCACGGACATGTCCTGGGGCAGGATCAACCACCCGAGCGAGATGCTCGGGATCGACGACGAGATCGAAGTCAAGATCCTCGGCATCGACTACAAGAACGAGCGGATCGCGCTCGGTCTGAAGCAGAAATCGAAGAGCCCCTGGGTCGACGTGGAGGAGCGCTTCCCGGTCGGCACGCGGGTCAAGGGCCGCGTGGTCAACGTCATGAGCTACGGCGGGTTCGTCAAGCTCCAGACCGGGATCGAGGGGCTCGTCCACATCAGCGAGATGTCCTGGACCAAGAGGATCAACCACCCCTCCGAGGTGGTCCAGATCGGAGACATCGTCGACGTGGTCGTGCTCGACATCAACAAGGAGAAGCAGGAGATCTCGCTCGGCATGAAGCAGACCGAGGTCGATCCCTGGACCCTGGTCGAGGAGAAGTACCCCGAGGGCACGATCGTCCAGGGCAAGGTCAGGAACCTCACGAACTACGGCGCGTTCGTCGAGCTCGAGGAGGGGATCGACGGCCTGCTCCACGTCTCGGACATGTCCTGGATCAAGTAGGTGAACCACCCGTCCGAGGTTCTCCAGAAACGCCAGGACGTGGAGGTCATGGTGCTCTCGGTGGACCGGGAGAAGAAGCGCGTCGCCCTGGGC
>JACQVV010000371.1 GCA_016209595.1 Planctomycetota bacterium | reverse complement strand
GAACTCGGCGGACTTGAAGGTTTCTTGGGGAAGCGTCTCGTCATGCATGCGGCGGGCGGTGTCCGGGTCGAGCGAGAGAGCGAATTGCCGCTCCCAGTCGAACGCGTAGCGCGCGTGGGAGAGCTCGTCGTCGCGGTCGCGCGCGCCGGGGCGCTTGCGGGCGACGTCGGCCGCATGGGCGGCGATCTTGTAGGCGATCACGCCCTGGTGGACATCCTCCTCGTTGGGAAGTCCGAGGTGCTCCTTGGGCGTGACGTAGCAGAGCATGCTCGCGCCGGCCCAACCGGCGAGGGCGGCGCCGATCGCGCTCGTGATGTGGTCGTAGCCGGGCGCGACGTCGGTCACGAGCGGCCCGAGCACGTAGAAGGGCGCCTCGTGGCAAACCTCCATCTCCCGTTCGACGTTCATGGCGACGAGGTGCATCGGGATGTGACCGGGGCCTTCCACCATCACCTGGACGTCCTCTTCCCAGGCGGCACGGGTGAGCTCCCCCAGGACGTCGAGTTCGGCGAACTGCGCCCGGTCGTTCGCGTCGGCCACGGACCCCGGCCGGAGGCTGTCCCCCAGCGAGAGCGCGACGTCGTGTTTCTTGCAGATCGCCAGGAGCTCTCCGAATCGCGCGTAGAGCGGGTTCTCCACGTGGTGGTTCATCATCCACTGGGCCATGAGCGCGCCGCCCCGGGAGACGATCCCGGTCACGCGCCCCTGGACGTAGGGGAGCATGCGGCGCAGGATGCCGCAGTGCACGGTCATGTAGTCGACGCCCTGTTCCGCCTGGCGCTCGATCACCTCCAGGAGGAGCGAGGCGGAAACGTCGACCGGCCGCTTCACTTTCTGGACCGCCTCGTAGACGGGGACGGTCCCGATGGGGACGGGGGAGGCATCGAGGATCGCCTGGCGGATCTCCGGGATGTCCCCCCCCGTCGAGAGATCCATCACCGTATCGGCGCCGAAGCGGATCGCGCACCGGAGCTTCCTCACCTCCTCGTCACAGTCGCTTGTGACAGCCGAGTTCCCGATGTTGGCGTTGATCTTCACCCGCGAGTGGATGCCGATCGCCATCGGCTCCAGGCGCCGGTGGTTCACGTTCGCGGGGACGATCATGCGGCCGCGCGCGACTTCGGAGCGGACGAACTCGGGGTCCAGATCCTCCCGGCGGGCCACGAACTCCATCTCACTCGTAGCGATGCCGCGTCGGGCGAGGTGCATCTGGGTAACGTTCGCGGCGCCATCGCCGTCGGGCGAGTCGGTCGCGGCCCTCCTCATCGGTTGTCTCCTCGCGTTCGTGTGAGTTCTCCAGGGTCGCGGGTATTCTAGGGTCACATCGAGAAAGGGGTCAAGGAAACGCGCCGTGGTGGACCCGATTCGACCCGCGAAGGTCGGCGCGGCGGTGCTCGCCGCGGGGAGGTCATCGAGGATGGGGCGCCCGAAAGCGCTTCTCCCGTATCGCGGGCGGCCCTTCCTCGCCCACGTCGTCCTCTCCCTCCTGGAGGCGGGGATCGCGCCGGTCGCGGTCGTCCTGGCGCCCGAGGCCCGCGAGCTCGCGAAGGCGATCCCGGGAGATCCGCGGGTCGAGACGCTCGAAAACCCCGAGCCCGAACCGGCGGGGCCCATCGGGTCGCTCCGGTGCGCCGTGCGGGCCCTCGCCGGTCGGACCGACTCCCTTTTCTCCTGCCTGGTCGACCACCCGGCCGTCGCCGCGGCAACCTACCGGCTTCTCGCCGAGGCGTTCGCGCGGAAGCGTCCCGCGATCCTTGTGCCCGTTCATCGCGGACGGCGCGGACACCCCGCGCTCTTCTCCGCGACGATCTACGAGGAGATCCTCTGCTGCGCGGACGAGGGCGGCGCGCGAAACGTCATCGCCCGCGACCCCGCGCGTGTGATGGCGCTCGCGGTGGACGACCCGGGAGTCCTCCTCGACGTGGACACGCCGGAGGACTTCTCCCGGCTGGGCGATTGAAGTTAGAATCGTGGCCGGACATCGGGAGCCGTTATGACCGCCCCGTCGCAGTCTGCACATGAACTGGCCGAACAGCTCCGGCAGCTCAACCGGATCGGCATCGCCCTGTCGAGCGAGCGGAACCTCACGCGGCTCCTCGACAAGATCCTCCTGGAAGCACGTCGCTTCACGCGCGCCGAGGCGGGAACGCTCTACATCCGCGAGGGAGAGAGCCTGCGCTTCGAGGTCTTTCAGAACGAGGTGCTCGACGGCAGCGACCGCCGGCGAGGGTCGATGGTCTTCGACCACCGATCGATCCCGCTCTCCCGGAACTCGCTCGCCGGGTACGTCGGCGCGACCTCGGAGGTGGTCAACATCCCGGACGCCTACGCCATTCCGCGAGAGAAACCGTACAGCTTCAACGACAGCTTCGACCGGGCGTCCGGATACCGCACCCACTCGATGCTCCTCGTCCCGATGCTCGACGCCGAGCGGTGCGTCGTCGGCGTCCTCCAGCTCCTCAACGCCCGGGACCGATCGGAAAACCGCGTCCCCTTCGCGCCGGAGTTCGAGGAGATGGTCCTCTCGCTCGCCTCTCAGGCGGCCGTCGCCATCCACAACGCCGACCTCACGGCGAAGCTCAAGGCGTCCTACCTCGATACGATCCTGCGCCTCGCGATCGCCGCGGAGTACCGGGACCTCGACACCGCCAACCACATCCACCGGATGAGCCGCTACTCGGCCGAGCTCGCCCGGGAGCTCGGGTGGAACGAGGAGGCGATCGAGGAGATCCGCTACGCGAGCGTGATGCACGACGTGGGAAAGATAGGGATCAGCGACTCCATCCTCCTCAAGCCGGGGAAGCTCACCCCGGAAGAATACGAGGAGATGAAGAAGCACACGGTGATCGGGGCGCGGATCCTGGGCGGCTCCGACGCCCGGATTCTCCAGCTCTCCGAGACGATCGCGCTCACCCACCATGAGAAGTGGAACGGCGCGGGCTACCCGCGCGGCATCGCCGGGGAAGCGATCCCGATCGAGGGTCGGATCGTCGCGCTCGCGGATGTGTTCGACGCCCTGACGTCGAAGCGCTGCTACAAGCCGGCCTTCCCCGTCGAGCAGGCGCTCGACATCATCCGCAAGGATTCGGGGACCCACTTCGACCCCGCTCTCGTCAACGCCGCCCTGAACTGCATCGGGCGGATCCTCCAGATCCGCGCGACGTACCCGGACGCGCTCCAGGGCGAGACCCGGAAGCTGTGACGGATTCCGGCCGGATTCCCGGAACGGCTGGGGTCGTGCTGGCGGGAGGGCGCGGGGAGAGGCTTGGCGGGCGCGACAAGTCGTTTCTGACTCTCGGTGGGACGACGCTGCTCGATCGGACGCTTCTGCTTTTCCGCTCGCTCTTCGAGGAGGTGGTCGTGGTCGCGAGGCGCAAACACGGGTTGGGGGCGGCTGGCACGACCCTTGCTTGGCAAGGGGAGTGCCGGCGGTCGGAAGGGGGAGGG
>JACQVV010000370.1 GCA_016209595.1 Planctomycetota bacterium | reverse complement strand
GGCCGACGACTCCCTTCTCCTTCGGCGGCGATCCGAAGCAGCTCGAGGATCTCATGAAGCAGTTCTTCGGGGGCGACCCGGAGCAGATGGAGGAGATGCAGAAGCGGGCTCAGGAGATGATGAAGCAGTTTTTCGGCCAGACTCCCGAGGAGCAGGAGGAGGCCATGAAGCGGGCCCAGGAGATGATGAAGCAG
The DNA here is from genome assembly GCA_016209595.1 of Planctomycetota bacterium. Lineage (GTDB taxonomy): Bacteria > Planctomycetota > JACQVV01 > JACQVV01 > JACQVV01 > JACQVV01. The sequence goes on along the minus strand of JACQVV010000370.1, from coordinate 6,825 downwards.
TTCTTCGGCGAGGAAGGCCCGAACATGGAGGACCTCAAGAAGATGCTCGAGGGCTTCCGCGGCGGCGAGGGCCCCGGTCCCGAGGGCGAGAAGCCGGCGGACCGCGAGGGGGCTGACCGGCTGAACAAGCTCCTCGACGAGGTTCTCAAGGGTCAGCAGGGCGACGAGAAGGAACCGGAGGGGGAGAAGTCCGAGGCCCCGAAGGGGAAAGCGTTCCTTGGGATCTCGCTCGCCCCGGTCACCCCGGCGATCCGGAGCCAGCTCAATCTCGAGGAGGGCGCGGGCGTCCTCGTGGCCGGAGTCCTCGCGGACGGCCCGGCCGCGAAGGGCGGCCTGGAGAAGAATGACGTCGTCGTGGCGATCGACGGCAAGAAGATCGCGTCGATCGAGGACGTGGCCGGCGTCATGGCCAAGCTCAAGCCCGGTCAGGAAATCACGCTCAAGATCGTCCGCGCCGCCGGCGAGGTCGAGAAGAAGGTGACGCTGGGAGAAAAGTAGCAGGTCATTCGGCGGGGCTGGGGGTTCTCCTCCGGCCCCGCCGGAGTCGGATCCGGAGCGGAGGTATAATCCTCGATGTCATGCCTGGTCGCAGAGCTCGAGTCGATCGGACGCCTGCCGGTGTTTGAGCGGGCGAGGCCACGTCCCCGCGATCCATCCAGAGATCTCCCGGGAACCGCGCGGGCCGGGGCCTCTCCGGAAGCGGAGCTCCTGGCTCGCTGCCAGGCGGGAGACGAGTCGGCCTTCCAGACGCTCGTCGACCGCTATTCCGACCGCGCCTACTGGATCGCCTACCACATGGTCGGGGACCAGGACGACGCGCGCGACTGCAGCCAGGAGGCTTTTCTGAAAGCGTTCCGGTCGATCCGGAAGTACCGGCTCGACATGAACTTCTACACCTGGTTCTACAAGATCGTGGTGAACGTCACGATCGATTTCCTCCGCAAGAGGAAGGCCGCGCGCGGCACCGGGATGGTCTCTCTCGATCGGCTGGGCGATATGCCGGCCAGGGACGAGTCCCCGGCGCCGCGGGTGGAGGATGAGGATCTGGGCCGTGAGATTCGTCGCGTCCTCGACGGCCTTCCGCCCAAGTATCGGTCGGTCCTCGTGCTGCGAAACGTCGAGGGGCTCAACTGCCGCGAGATCGCCGACATGACGGGCGAGAACCACGCGACCGTCCGGTGGCAGCTGCACAAGGCGCGTCAGCTCTTCATCGAGATGTGGGACGGGGAGAAATACGGCCTGCCCGGCGGCGCCGGGCTGGAAGACGGACCGGAGCGCGGAAGCGCGACCCCGGACACGAAAGGGTAGCGAGATGGACTGCCGGGAAGCTCGCGAGAAGCTCCTGCTGGCGACGTCGGACGATCTTCCGTCGGCCGAGGCGAGCGAACTCCGCTCGCACCTGACCTCCTGCGCCGCCTGCCGCGGCGAGGAGGCCCGGCTTGCGGACGTCTTCGGACGGCTCGCCACGATGAAGAGGGACCGGATGCCGGAGAGCGTTCGGGCAGGCTACTGGGAGGGTCTCTCCGCGAGGCTTCGCGAGGAGGGCCTCGTGCGGTCCCCGGGCGGCGCGCGTTCCGTGGCGCGTCCCGCCAGGGGAATCTCGGCTCGCCTCGCCGGTGCGACGGTCGCTGCAGCGGTCCTGGTGGGGGCCTTCCTGGTGGGCTGGTTCGCCGGACTTTTCACCCAGCAGGAGAAGGGCACCGAGCCTCCCCGGGCCGTCAGGCCCGACACCCCGCCTCCCGCGCCCCGGGCCGATGAGGGCCGGGAGCGGGAACCGATCGAAAGCGCTCCCGCGACCGGATGGACCTCCGATTTTGCGCTCGGCAACGGTCCCGCCGACCGCGGAGAGGGAGTCTACGCCGAGTTCGTGCTCGGGCCGGAGGCAGCCGGGGAGAACCCCGTCGAGTACGGGATCGACGAGGCCCTGCCGCAGGACCCTTGGGTCGCGAGCATCGATTTTTAGGAGAGGCGAGGTTCCGATGAGAATCCACCGTCATGAGGCCGCCATCGCGGCGATCCTCTGTCTCCTCGCGAGCGGGATCGTCCGTGCCCAGGAGGACTCTGGGCAGGACCCCTACCTCGCATGGGAAGAACGATTCGTGCGGATCGTGCGCGAGCTTCGCCCCTCGGTGGTGACAGTGACCTGCGTCAAGTCGGGCGCGGGGCCTGAGATCCTGGAGTCCCGTACGGCCCTTTCCGGGATCGTCTTCGACGGCAAGGGCCACGTCGCCACGTTCGGCGGGCACGCCGCGGGCGCGAGCAAGATCGAGGTCGGCCTCCTCGACGGGCGGACTTTCCCGGCCGCGCTCGCCGGCTACGACGAGCAGACCGGCATCGCCGTGCTCCGGATCGAGGACCCCCCGGACGATCTCGTGCCGGTCCGACTGGGGGACAGCGACCGCCTCGAGGTCGGCGCAACGCTGGTCGCCGTCGGGAACCCCTTCGGCTTCCGGCAGTCGGTCTCGACGGGGATCGTAAGCGGACTCGATCGCGTGATCCACGGCTACCGGAACACTTTCACGGGGATGATCCAGTCCACGGTGCCGGTCAACCCCGGCGACGCGGGGGGTCTTGTGGCCAACAGCCGCGGCGAATGTGTGGGGATCATCGCCTCGACCTTCGGGCGGACCCCGAATCTCCTGGAACGCCTCGGCTCGGACCGGGCGCTCCAGGAGAAGGTCCGCAAGTTCCAGGAGTCGCTCCTGGAACTCTTCTCGGACCCCGCGCTCACCCCCGAGGAGCGCTTCCGGCGCGCCATGGAAAGGCTGGGCGATATGCAGGGGGCGCTCGAAGACCCGCGGGAAGGTGGAGACCTCCTCCCTGCCGAGGACTCGAGCCTCGGGGCCCAGTCGATCAACTTCGTGATGCCGATCAACGCGGTGCGCTGGGTCGTCGAGGGACTTATCAAGGACGGCAAGGTCACACGCGGATGGCTTGGCGTGGGAGTGGACGTCCGGCCGGAGGCGGGACGCGAAGCCGTCTATCTCAGCAAGGTCGTGGAGGACGGTCCCGGCGCCGAGGCGGGCCTCGCGGTGGGGGACCGGATCGTCGCGTTCCTGGGCGAGGAGATCGACCGGGTCGAGGTCCTGCGCCGACTCATCGCGCGAACGCCGCCCGGCAAGAAGATCGTCCTTTTGATCGACCGGAACGGGGAGCGTTTGCGCCTCGAGATCGTTATGGGTGAGAACAAGTGACGGCAGGCTGGAGACCGGAGGAAAAACAGAGGGCGCACCCTCGGCCGTTCCTCCAGCCTGAAGCCCGAAGCCTGAAGCCTGAAGCCTGAAGCCTGAAGCCTGAAGCCTGAAGCCTGAAGCCTGAAGCCTGAAGCCTGAAGCCTGAAGCCTGTAAGGAGGCATGGATCCGATGAAGCACGCCGCGATCGTTCTGGGCCTCGTGGCCCTCCTGGGACCCCTCTACGTGGCTGTGGCGGACGACGACGAGGCCCTCGCCAAGAGGATCGAGACGCTCGTTCTTCGCCTGGGCGACCCCGACTTCGACGCGCGCCAGGCGGCGAGCGAGGATCTCGTGAAGATCGGCGAACCCGCCCTCCCGGCCCTGCGGAAGACCGCCGAGAGCGACGACGCCGAGGCGGCCTGGCGTGCCAGGAAGACGATCGAGAGGATCGAGGCGGACCTTGCCGTCAGGAAGAACGAAGCCAAGCCCCCGATCGAGCCGGAGGACCCCGAGGGCCTTAATCGGGTGATGGACCCGAAGGAGCTGGAGGATCTCTTCCGGCAGATCCCCGGCGGCGAGAACTTCCAGAAGCTCTTCGAGGAGAGCTTCCGCCGGGCCTTCGAGGGGATGGGGGAGAACCAGGGACGGCGCTTTTCCTTCCGCTCGGGCGGCGGCGACAGGGAATCGTCCTTCGAGCAGGACGGACGCGCGTACACCTTCAAGACGACAAGCGACGGCAAGATCGAAGGGAAGGTCGTCGACCGGACCGGCGCGGAGGAATCCACCCGCGAGTTCTCCTACGCGAGCGAGGAGGAGTTCGAGAAGGCCGATCCCGACCTCTTCAAGGTCTACCAGGACCACGTGGGCGAGGGCTCCGGCTTCGAGTTCCACGAGGGCCCCTTCCACTTCCAGTTCCGCTCCGAGGGCTTCGAGGAGATGCAGAAGGCCCTCGAGGAGATGCGAGAGAACATGGAGCGCTCCTTCCGGGGCTTCGGCGAGGGCGACCTGGAGAAGGACCTGGAGCGCATGCGCCGGGCCTTCGGCGAAGGGGAGGACGACAGCGGAAAGAGATGGGACGAGGCGCCCGAAGAGGAGAGGAAAGCCCTCGAGCGGTCGACCGACGAGGCGGCCCGCCGGAACGAGGCGCAGGAACCAGCCGCGGCCTTCGGCGGCCTCACCGGCTCTCCCGTCGAGCCGGCCTTGCGGGCGCAGCTCAACCTCGCGGGCGACAGCGGCCTCCTCGTCTCCGAGGTCGAACCCGGCAGCCAGGCCGAGCGCTTCGGCCTCGTGAAGTGGGATCTCGTCCTCTCGGTGAACGGCGAGCCCGTCGGGAGCGTCGCCGATTACCAGCGCGTGCTCGAGGCGGCCGGCGAGGGTGGCGAGATCGTCCTCTCCATCGTCCGCCGCGGCGAGGAGAAGGAACTCCGCGCGACGAAGTAGGGCGGGGGTTTATCCCCCGCCTCAGGGCTCCGACTCCACCTCCACGCCGAGGAATCGCGCCGATCCGTCGCCGACCACCGCGAGCGCCACTGTGCCCGTCTGGACCGAGGCATCGCGGAGGTCGGCCGCGGGCCACCCGTCGATCCGGAGCCGGATCCGGTCGTCCACAACACGGGCTTCGAGCGTTCGCCAGGGGCCGTTGGAGGAGCGGAGGGGACCCTCCGCGATCGTCCTTGCCGCTCCGTCCGGCGACACCGCCTCGAGCGAGAACGAGCCGCCCTTCGCGTCCACGAGGGCGCGGTAGTGCCCGGTCTTCGAGAGCCGGAAGAGGAGGCCGGCCCGGGCGGTCCCGTCAATGGAGAGGGTCGCGCGCACGCTGTAGTCTGCCCAGTCGCTGCCGGTCTTGTGGTAGAGGACAGAGGGCTCCGCCCCCGCGTCGGGCGCCGCACGCAAGGCGTCCTCTCCGATCTTCCAGTCGCCGAGGTGGACGTTCCACCCCGCGAGGCTGCCGCCCCGGAAACGCTTGGCGAGGACGATCGCGGCCGGGAATTCGAGGGATTCGACCGAGAGCCGTCCGAACCGGACCTTTCCGCCGTCCTCGACGCCGATCCGGATCCGGCCCCGCGCGCCGGGCCCGGCGTAGGGGGGGACGAAGGCGAAAAGGAGGCGCTCCTTTTCTTCCGGGCCGGAACTGACCTCGATCTGGCGGTTCCCGGGCGTCCCCGCGAGCGCCAGGACGAGCCGCGGCGAACCCTCCACGGCGGCGGCCCGCACCGCCACGCGGTGCCAGCGACCGGGTACGAGGTCGATCGGTGGGCTCATCCGGCTGGTTCCCGATTCGAGCAGGGCGGCGTCCTCCACGGCGTAGAGTCCGGTCCGGGCGCTCGCGCGCGCCGTCCACCAGTCGGCGCGGGTGAAGATGTCCCCCGGTTCGGGCGGCATGAGCGGGCCGGTCCCGGCCCAGGCCTCGTCGCCCTCCCTCGCGCGAACCGCTCCGCGCCCGGCAGCATCGACGCCGATCGGCTCTCCCTCGGTCGTCAGGACCGCGACGCCCGTGCCGTCCTCCTCTACGCGGACGGCGAAGCGCCCCCTCGCCGGTCCGACGGTCGCATGGGGGGTGCGGACGAGGAAGGGGAGCTCGTCTCCCATCGCGCTCGCGAGGGCGCTCCCCTGGGCGAGGTCGAGCTGGATGCCCTCTCCGGTCTCCGAAAGGCGCCACCAGCTCCCTGGGGCGAAGTCGATCGTCCCCTCCCCCCGGAGCTCGATCCGGAGCGGCCGTCCATCCGGCGCCCGGAGAAGGTCGGCCGGCCCTGTTTCGCTCGGTGCGCTGGCGTGGAGCCCTTCCGGCGAGGCCACCTCGACGTTCGCTCCCTCGGGGAGGATCCGGATTGCCACCGGGCTCCCCTTCGCGGGGGCCCAGGGGAAGGCCGGCCACTCGGGCCCTTCCAGGGCGGGGGGAGCGCCGTCCTCGTCTCCGTTGCCGGAAGGACCCCCGACCGGGCCGCGCGCGAGGTAGGAGATCGCGACCACGAGAACCCACGCAAGCGCGAGCGCGCCGAGGGCGATTCCGGGGGCGCTCCGGCGGGCCCGCCGGAGCGAAGGGCGGGAGCGGACCCCGGAGGCCGGGCGTTCTGTCATGGACCTCGCGAGTTTCGACGGGGGAGGCTCCTCGCTCGGGGCGGCGGCCGGAGTGGAGGAGGGCGTCTCCTCGAGCGATATGGCGACCGACGTGGAAGACGAAGTCTCCTCGAGGGCCACGGCGACGGAGGTCGAGGACGACGGTCGCTCCGCGCCCTCGACCGCCAAGAGGATCCGGGTCTCGAAGCCCTCGGGCGAGGGGACCACCTCGCCGTACTTGTGCCGTAGCGCACCTGCGATCTTCTTCACGTCCACCCACCGGGACCGGCAGGAGGCGCACTCCGAGAGATGGGCCCCGATCTCCTTCGCGGTCTCTGAGACGAGAGCCGCTTCGAGGAGGAGGGCGAGATCGAGCTTTCGGCAGGAGGGCATGGAAGAAAGGTAGGATATCCCCCGCGAAAGAGGTCCGACAAGCGGAGGAACCATGAGGAGCTCGTTTCTCGCCGTTCTCGTCTTCACCGGCGCGGCTGCATCTCCCGCGGTCGCGGACGACCCGGAGCGCTTCGCGCTGGCCCTCTACCACTTCAACCTGCAGTTCGTCTCGGGGGACCGTGAGGCCGAAGACGCGGTCGT
>JACQVV010000378.1 GCA_016209595.1 Planctomycetota bacterium | reverse complement strand
GTCCACGAGGCGGTGGGTCCACTCCCCGCGCGCGGCGAGCGCCGCCTCGCTGGCGAGCCCGGCGGCCGCGATGGCCTTCGTGACGCGAGGGAGGACGACGTCGAGCGCGATGCGCGCGAGGTGCTGGCCGTTCATCCACTCGAGCTTCTTCAGGTCGAAGACGGGCGCGCTCGTCTTGATCCGCGAGAGCTCGAAGCCGGAATCGAGCTTCGAGACATCGAAAACCTCCTCGTCGCCCTCGGCCGCCCCGCCGAGGAGCGCGAGGAAGTTCAGTAGAGCCTCGGGGAGGAATCCCGCCGCCCGATACCAGGTGAGCGAGGTCGGATTCTTCCGCTTGGAGATCTTCGAACGGTCCGGGTTGCGAAGGAGCGGCATGTGCGCGAAGACCGGGGGCTCCCAGCCGAACGCCCGGTAGAGGAGGACGTGCTTCGGCGTGGACGGGATCCACTCCTCGGCCCGGATGACGTGGGAGATCCCCATGAGGTGGTCGTCCACCACGTTGGCCAGGTGGTAGGTGGGGAAGCCGTCCGACTTGAGCAGGACCTGGTCGTCGATCTCCTCGTGCGCGATCCGGACGTTCTCGCCGCGGATCCCGTCGGCGAACTCGGTTGCCCCCTCCGGCGGAACGGCGAGGCGGACGACGCAGGGCTCGCCGGCCGCCACGCGGCGGTGCGCCTCGGCCGGGTCGAGCCGGCGGCAAAGCCGGTCGTATCCGGGGCGGGCCTTGGTCGCCTCCTGCTCCTTCCGCATCTTCTCGAGCCGCTCGGCCGTGCAGAAGCAGCGGTAGGCGGCTCCCTTCTCGAGGAGCTCCTCGGCGGCCCTCTGGTAGTGCTCGGTGCGCTCCGACTGGCGATACGGGCCGCAGGGCCCGCCGGCGTCCGGCCCCTCGTCCCAGGAAAGCCCGAGCCACCGGAGCGACTCCAGGATCGCGAGTTCGCTCTCCTTCGTGGAGCGCGTCCGGTCCGTGTCCTCGATCCGCAGGAGGAACTGGCCGCCGTGGCTCCGCGCGAAGGCGCGATTGAAAAGGGCGATGTACGCGGTCCCGACGTGGGGTTCGCCGGTGGGGCTGGGCGCGATCCGCACCCGGACGGGTCTGGCCATGGGCGGGGATTCTACACTATGATGGTTCTTCGGTAGACCGACCGCGGAGGGACGGGCCTTGACGAATCCGCACCAGGATCTCATCTACGACTGGAACGCCGTGGGCGAGGAGGGCACCTTCCGCCCCGCCAAGCGAATCGAGTTCGACGACGAGACGCTCCGGGACGGCCTCCAGTCGCCCTCGGTGCGCGACCCGGACATCGCGGAGAAGATCCGGATGCTCCACCTCATGGACGAGCTCGGGATCGACGCCGCCGACATCGGGCTCCCCGGGGCGGGGCCGCGCGCGGTTGCCGATGTCCTCGCGCTCGCGCACGAGATCGTGCGGGGGAAGCTCCGCATCCGCCCGAACTGCGCGGCGAGGACGCTCAAGGTCGATATCGACCCCATCGTCGAGGTGAGCCAGAAGGCCGGCATCCCGATCGAGGCGAGCGTCTTCATCGGCTCCTCGCCCATCCGCCAGTACGCAGAGGACTGGACGCTCGACAAGATGGTGAAGCACTCCGAAGATGCCGTGAGCCACGCCGTGAAGAACGGCCTACCGGTGATGTATGTCACGGAAGATACGACCCGGGCCCTCCCCGACACGCTCGAGAGACTCTACGCCACGGCCATCCACGCCGGCGCCCGGCGGATCTGCGTCTGCGACACGGTGGGGCACGCGACGCCCTCCGGCGTGGCCGCGCTTCTCGCCCACGTCCACGCGGTCGTCAAGAAGACCCGCGAGGACGTCAAGGTGGACTGGCACGGACACCGCGACCGCGACCTCTCCATCGTCAACACTCTCGCCGCGATCCGCGCCGGAGCGGACCGCGTCCACGGGACCGGGATCGGGGTCGGGGAGCGCGTCGGGAACACGCCCATGGACCTCCTCCTCGTCAACCTGAAGCTCCTGGGCTGGATCGACAACGACCTCCGGAAGCTCGGCGAGTATTGCGAGGCGATCTCGAAGGCGACGGGAGTTCCCATCCCCCGAAACTATCCCGTCTTCGGCGAGGATGCCTTCGAGACGGCGACCGGCGTCCACGCGGCGGCCGTCATCAAGGCCTACCGGAAGGGAGATGTCTGGCTCGCCGACCGGGTATACTGCGGCGTTCCCGCCGGCGAGTTCGGACGGGAACAGAAGATCCGGGTGGGCCCCATGAGCGGGAAATCGAACGTCGTCTTCTGGCTCGAGCGGCGGGGCTATCCCGCCGACGAGGACCTTGTGCAGGAGATTTTCGATCGGGCCAAGCACTCGGACCGGCTGCTCGCCGATGACGAGATCATCGAGATCGTGCGCTCGCGGCGAACCGCGGCCGCGAAGATTTCGTAGTCCGCTCGCATGAAGAACATCCTCGTCACGGGGTTTCCGGGCTTCCTCGCGGGCTTCCTGGTGAAGAGGCTCGCCGAACGGGCCGAGCGGATCCACCTTCTCGTCGAGGAGCGCTTCGCCGAGAAGGCCGAGACCCTTTCCGGCCGGATCGCGATCGAGATAGGACGGCCGATCTCGCTCTTCCGGGTCGTACCGGGGGACATCGCGCGGGAGGGCCTGGGGCTTGCCGAGAAGGCGCGGGACGAGCTCCTGGCCGAGGCGGACACCGTCTTTCATCTCGCCGCGATCTACGACCTGGCGATGGGCCGCGAGATCGGGATGAAGGTGAACGTCGCGGGAACCGAGAACGTCAACGCCTTCGTCCGCCGGATGAGGGCCCTCGCCCGCTACCACTACATCTCGACAGCCTTTGTCGCCGGGGACGTCTCGGGGGCGGTGCGCGAGGACGACTTCTTCGTGGGGCAGCGCTTCCGCAACTTCTACGAGGAGACGAAGCACCTCGCCGAGAAGGCCGTCCGGCAGATGCTCGCGGAGTTCCCGGTGACGATCTTCCGGCCCACCGTCGTCGTCGGGCACTCCCGGACCGGGTACACGGTGAAGTACGACGGCCCCTACATGGCGCTCCGGATGATCCGGCGCCTCCCCGGATTCCTGGGGCGCGTCAACTTCGGAACCGACCACCCGTTCAACATCGTTCCGATCGACTTCATCGTCGACGCCATGGTGGCGATCGCCCAGAGGCCCGATTCCGCTCGCCGCACCTTCCACCTCGGCCAGCCCGCCCCCATGACGAGCCGCGAGATCGCCGAGCTCTTCTGCAGGATCGTCAAGGGGAAGGGGACCTGGGGAAAAGTCCCGTCCTGGGTCATGCGCGCCGGCCAGCACATCCCGGCCGTTCCCTGGATCCTTGGCGTCCCGCGCCAGACCGTCCCTTACTTCTACGCGGACATCCAGTTCGACTGCTCGGGAACGCTCGACATGCTCGCGGGCACCGGGGTGAGCTGCCCGCGCCTCTCCGACTACGCCGAGAACATCGTCCGGTACTATCTGGAGCACCCGGTTCCTGGGGCGTAAGGGCCTCCCCAAGACCAACTTTACACTCGTCCTCGCACTCGCACTCGTACTCGGCGTCGTACTCGTACACGTACTCGTTGTCGTACTCGGAATCGAAGTTGGCGCCCGCTCGGCCGTAACCTTCCGACGACGAGTACGAGTCCGAGAACGAGAACGAGCCCGAGGACGAGTACGAGTACGAGTACGCGTGCGAGTTCGACGGACCAGACGCCAGGCTAGATTCGTCAACCTTATTCTGCGGAGGCCACGAAGGGCTATCCCCCGACCGGCGCCCAGATTCCGCCGACTCCGTCTCCGCCCTGGCCTCCCAGGTCGATCGAGCCGTCGAGGTTGGGCAGTAGGTACGCGGACGTCTCGACGGGCGCCGCCGCCCCTTCGTAGGCCGCGCCGGTGTTGGGGCACTGGTACGGCAGGCCCTCCTGGTTGATCGCGAACGCGCGGTTCCCGGAGTTCCCGACCGCGAAGGGCCAGGCGTAGCAGGCCCAGCGCGTCTCCTGGTCCACGGCGTCGGCCACGACCGAAGGGGCCACGCCCGCCGCCTCGGCCAGCGCCGCGCCCGCGGCCGCCGGCAGCCAGATCTGGAAGAAATATCCGCTCTTGTCGGCGATCCCGCCGTTCCCGTTCGCGGTCGTCCCGAAGTGCGAGGAGATGAACGTCGGGTCGGCCGTGAAGCCCGGCGAGCGACAGGCGACCGTTCCGGAGAGTTCCTGGAAGTAGCCGTACTCGCCGACCCCGCTCGCGTTCTGGTCCACCATCCGCTGCCCCTTGAACTGTTCCTGGGACGTGGCGAGCGTCTTCAAGGTCCCGATCGCGCTCGTCTCGTTCGCGGAGATCCTCGCCCTCACGAGGCCCGGGATCGCGATCCCCGCGAGGATCGCGATGATCGCGACGACGATCATGAGTTCGATGAGCGTGAAGCCGTGGTGCTGTCTGGCATGCACAGGGATCCCTCCTCTCTCCCGGGCGATCTCATGCGCCCGTTGGCGTCCATATCTGTCCGTCGGCCGACTCGAACCCATCCGAGACGATCGACCCTTCGAGATTCGTGGAGCCCTCCGCGTAGGCTTCGTCCCCCGTGGCGGGGCTGTCCTCGCCGTCGTAGAGCGGCCCCGCGTTCGGCGCCTGATAGACCTGACCTTCCTGGTTGATGACGAAACAGCGGTTCCCTGTGATTCCCGCCTCGACAGGCCAGGCGTAGGCCGCCCAGCGCTCCTCCCGGGAGTCAACCCCCACGGGGAGGAACACCCGGTAGAGGTAGCCGTTCCGCTCGGCGCTATCCCCCTGGACGCCTTCCACCCACGGCCGGTCCAGGTGTGCCAGCAGGCCGTACTCGCCCGTTCCGTCAGCGTCGGCATCCAGGGCGTGCGATTCCCGGAAGGCATCCTCCGCGGCCCACAGGTCCTTGAGCTTTCCGTACACGTTCACCTCGTTCGACGAAACCCTCGGGCGAGAGATCAGGTGGGCTGCAAGCGCGAACACAGCGACGGCAAGGGCGGCGATCGCGAGCTCCTTCCACGAGTCCGTCCAGATTCCCGATCGAGCCATCGTTCGACTCCCTCGCCGGCGCACGGCCGGCTAGTTCAGCCAGTTCAACTAGGTGTCCAGACTTGCCCGTCCGACGAGGGGTCCCCGCTGGACACGATCGAGCCGTCGAGGTTCCCGCTCGGGTCCGCGTACGCCTCGTTCCCCGAGCAGGGACCGTCCTCCCCGTCATAGGGCGGCGCGTTCGGCGCCTGGTAGATCATGCCCTCCTGGTTGATCGCGAAGCAGCGCCTCCCCGTCCAGCCTTCGCTCTCAGGCCACGCATAGGCAATCCAGCGAACCTCCTGGTTGTTCGCACAGTCCGGTCCGCGAGCCGGAAGGGTCGAGTGCTCGCGGAGCGGCGGAGCGGTCGCCCCCGGGAGAAAGATCCTCGTGAAATAGCCGCTTCTCTTGAGGATCCCGCGCTCCAGGCCTTCCTCCCACGCGCCGCCGAGGTCAGCAAAGAAGCCGTACTCGCCGATGCGATCGCCGTCGGCATCCCCTTTCGCCGATGACTTGAAGTCCTCCTGGGCCGCCGCGTGGGCCCTGAGCCTCCCGACTGCCGAGACTTCGTTCGACGATATCCATGGCTTCTTCCTGAAAGTCCAGCCGATCGCCGTCATCGTCGCGACGACCGCGACAGCGATGGCGACAGCCGTCTTCGAAATTCCCGCCAGGCGCACGTCATTCATGTTCGACTCGGCTCCATGTCCGCCCGTCTACCGGTCGCCCGCCCGTCAATCCTGCAAGTCCCGAGCCAAGGTTTGCGGCATCGGGCCCGAGCGAGTCGAAGGCCGACGCGGCCTCGGGGACGCGGGCGCGCGGGCCCTGGTAGGGGTCTTCCACGTTCGGCGTGACGAGCACCGTGCGCTCCTCGGAGACGGCGAAGGCCCGCCGCCCGGAGACGCCGTGTTCCAGGGGCCAGGCGTACGCGACCCAGTGTTCTTCCTGGCGGTCGGCCGTCCTGCCGGACGGACCCGACTCGGGGAGTGGGTGGCTCTCCGGGATCGCGACGGCCGGGCCGGGAAGATAGACGAGGAAACAGTAGCCGCGCCTGATGCCGACGCCCTCCCGGGCGACCGACCAGCCGATTTCGGCCGGGAGAAGCGGTCCCGACCGAGCCGCGCTCCTTGCTCCATGCCGCCAGGCCACGTCGGCGAGCTCCTGGAGGAATCCGTACTCGCCCCGGCCGTCCCCGTCGGCGTCCATGCGGGCCTCGTCGCGAAACCGGTCCTCCGCGGCGGCGATCGTCACCAGTAGCCGGACCGCCTCTCGCTCGCCCTGGTTCACCCGCGCCTCGCGGAGCTCGCTCCGGAGGAAGTAGGCGGTGGCGCCCGCAAGCGCGGCGCACAGGAAGGTGCCCAGGAAGAGCGAGACGAGGAGCCCCGTCCTCGCCGTCCCCCTGGATGGCGCACCCCAAAAAACGAGGCGGCCCGGGACGCGGGCCGCCTCGTTCGACTTCATGAGAATCGAGACGACTGGGGGTGAGATGCTGCGACTAGCCGCCCGAGGGCGTCCAGGTCTGGCCGTCGGAAGCCGGCGTGCCGTCGGAGACGATCGAACCGTCGAGGTTGCCGCCCGCCAGGGCGTACGCCTCGTTCCCGCCCTGCAGGGCGCCCACGGGGCTCGTGGTGCCGTCATAGATAGGACCGACGTTGGGGGACTGATAGACCTGGCCCTCCTGGTTGATGACGAAGGCGCGGTTCCCCGAGGTCCCGGCGGAGGTCGGCCAGCCATAACAGGCCCAGCGCGTCTCCTGGTTGTTGGCCTGGAGGTTGTCGCCGTTCGGGACCGGGTTCGCCTCCTGGACGGGTGGAGCGGCCGCGTCGGGAAGGAAGATGAGGAAGTCGTACCCGCTCTTGTTGGCGATGCCCGCGGCGCCGGCCGCCGTGGTGCCGAAGGTCGCGGCCATGAAGGTCGGGGAGACCTGCGCGCCGCCGAGAGCGCCGTCCGTCCTCGTGGCCGACGTCCCGCAGAGCTCCTGGAAGTACCCGTACTCGCCCGTGCCGTCGCCGTCGCAGTCGACGACCGCCTGGGACTTGAACTGCTCCTGCGAGGTGGACAGCGACTTCAGTGTTCCGACCGCGCTCACCTCGTTCGAGGAGATCCTGGCCCGCAGGAGGCCGGGGATGGCGATCGCGGCGATGATGGCGATGATCGCGACGACGATCATCAGCTCGATGAGTGTGAAGCCTGAACGACGATTGGTTGTCACGAACGTTTCTCCTGTTCCCAATGTAGACGTAGCGACGTTTCCCTCGTCAGGGGGAGGAGAACGGCCCCTCCCCTTTCTACTACTCGGTACGGCGACAGGTCTCTCTCCCAGCGTCTCCTTATTCGTGTGTGGCTACGAACAATCTCTCTCTCCGCCGGCGCGCGTTCGGCGAAGGCGAGCAAGCGCAAAACGCATACCGCTCGACCCGCCCGGCGGCGCCTCGCGCGACTCCGTCACAAGGTTCCTTCCACGTGGGTCTTGGGGGGGAGCCTCCCGAGGATTCCTCGGGCGAGGAAAGATTCCCCGGGGAAAGCACGACAAAGAGTGTCAAGAAACAACCCTGATCTCTCCCTTCAGTGACACGAATTGTCGGAGCTCGCGGCCGGCATCGCCACGGAAGGCCCCATTGTGATTGGCGCGGGTTGTTTGTCAAGTTCGAGTCGCCCCACGAGCTTCCCTTTCCGGGGTCGCGCATACGCGCTCCGGGCCCTGGGCGCGTGCTAAGATCCCCACCCATGTCCCGCCGGAGCATCGCCACGACCTTCGCCCTCGCGGGGACCGTCCTGGCCTCGGCGGGAGCATGGTGGGCCCTTCGCGCCGGCGAGCCGAGACGAGGGAACCGGACCTCGATCGTCCTCGTCACGCTCGACACGACGCGCGCCGACCACCTCTCGGCCTACGGGTACTCGCGGCGGACAACGCCGTCGCTTTCGGCCCTCGCCGCTCGCGGGGTCCGCTTCGAGAGCGCGATCGTGAGCGCCCCCAACACCCCGGTCTCGCACGCGTCAATCCTCACCGGGGCGCATCCCTACCGCCACGGCCTTCGCCTCCTTCACGGAGGGGACTCCGGAGATCTCTCCAGGGCGACTCCGACGCTCGCCGAGGTCCTGGCCGGCGACGGCTACGCGACCGCCGCGTTCGTCAGCGCCTTCCCCGCCGGGAGCTACTTCGGGCTCGACCGCGGGTTCGCTCACTTCGACGAGACGTTTGGCGGAAGCGGGAATCCGATCGCGCCCGATGGGACGGTCAACACGGGGGACGCCCAGCGGCGAGGAGACGAGACCGTGGAAGCGACCCTCGCCTGGCTCGCGGCGGCCAGGGACGACGAGCCCTTCTTCCTCTGGGTCCACCTCTTCGACCCGCACGACCCGTACCTCCGCCCGCCGGACGACGAGGCCCTGGTCTACGCGGGCAAGGTCCCGTCCGAGCCCGACGGCCCGCGCCGCGACCGTTTTCTCATCGACCTCTACGACGCGGAGATCCTCTTCATGGACCGCCAGATCGGACGCCTCATCTCGGCGGCCAGGGAAGACGCCCTGGTCGCGGTCGTGGGCGACCACGGAGAGGGGCTGGGCGACCACGGATGGTGGACGCACGGCAACCTCTACCAGGAACAGATCCGCGTCCCGATGATTCTCGCCGGACCTGGCGTCCCGCCCGGCCGCGTCTTCTCCCCCACGGTGCGCACCGTCGATCTCGCGCCGACGCTCCTTGACCTCGCCGGCGTCCCGGAGGAGCTCCGGCCGCCTCCCGCCGACGGTGTGAGCCTCGCCCGCGCGCTCGGAGGGGGCGACCCGGGCGAGCTTCCGGCCGCCTACTCGGAGGTGAAGGGACGCGCGATCT
The DNA here is from genome assembly GCA_016209595.1 of Planctomycetota bacterium. Taxonomy (GTDB): domain Bacteria; phylum Planctomycetota; class JACQVV01; order JACQVV01; family JACQVV01; genus JACQVV01. Next base: position 2,740 of record JACQVV010000378.1, on the reverse strand, counting down.
ACCATCCCCTCTGGCTCCGGCACCGGGAGCCGGAGAAGCGGGGCGAGGGGTTCGCCCTCGTCGAAGGCGGCTGGAAGTTCATCCACCGGACCACGGAAGACCGCTTCGAGCTCTACGACCTCTCCGCCGATCCCGCTGAGAGCGCGGACCTCGCCGGGGAAAAGCCCGATCGCGTCGCGGCCTTCGTCCGGAGGCTTGCCGGGCTCGGAGCCTACGGGGAAGAGGCCGCGGAACGGGGAGAGATCCCGCCTGACGTCTTGAAGAAACTACAGAGCCTTGGCTACGGCGGGAGCAGATGAAGCGTCCTCTCTTCGCGGTCGTGATGGCCGGTGGCTCGGGAACGCGGTTCTGGCCACTCTCGCGAGCGTCGCGCCCGAAGCAGTTCCAGAGGATCGCGTCGGCGAAAACGATGATCGAGGAGTCGATCGAGCGAGCGCGCTCGGTGACCGCCCGGGACCGCATTCTCGTCGTTGGCGCGAAGGGCCACGAGGAGTCGCTCCGGGAGACCTGCCGGGGCGTCCCGCCCGAGAACCTCCTCCTGGAACCGGTCGGACGCGACACGGCGGCTGCGATCGGGCTTGCCACGCTCGCCGTCGAGAAGAGAAGGAAGGACGCGCTCATGCTGGTCCTGCCGGCGGATCACCTGGTACGTCCCGTCGAGGAGTTCGCGAAGGCCGTGCGGCAAGGGGCGCGATGGGTCGAGGAGTCGGACGACCTCGTCACCTTCGGCATCCGGCCCGACCATCCCGCCACGGGCTACGGATACCTGGAGCGCGGGGAACGCCTCACGCGCTCGAGGCCGCTCGAAGCATACCGGGTGGCGCGCTTCCACGAGAAGCCGGACCTCGAGACCGCGCGGCAGTTCCTCGCCGGGGGCCGGCACTACTGGAACGGCGGCATCTTTCTCTGGCGGGCGGCGCGCATCCGCCGCGAGATCGCCCGGCATCTCCCGCGTCTGGCGAAGCGCCTCGACCGGATCGGGCGCGCCCTAGGCACCGCGGCCGAGGGGAAGGTCCTGGAGCGCGAATACCGGGCCATGGAGAAGATCTCGATCGACTACGGCGTGATGGAAAACGCAAAGGGAGTGGCGGTCGTCGTGGCGACCTTCCGCTGGGATGATCTGGGAGGATGGGAGGCGCTCGCGCGCCACCTCGCCGCCGGGTCGGACGGGAACCGCGCCCGCGGCGAGCACGTCTCCATCGAAGGGCGGGACCTTCTCGTCGTCGCTCCGAAGGGCCACCTCGTGGGCACGATCGGAGTGGAGGGGCTTGCGATCGTCGTCACGGGCGACGCGACGCTCGTTTGCCCCAAGTCCCGCGCCCAGGAGGTGAAGAAACTCGTCGAGCGGCTCCGCGAGACCGGCCGGGAGAAGTGGACGTAGTGGATCCGGCCCGCGTGCTCGCGGTCGACCACGGCTCGGTGCGGCTGGGCCTGGCGATCTCCGACCCCACGGGGACCGTCGCCCATCCTCTCGAGGTCGTGGAAGGGGAGGCGGCGGGAATCGAGAGGATCGCGGCTCTCGTCGCGGAGCGGGGCGTGGGCGAGGTGGTGGTCGGCCTCCCCAAGAACATGGACGGGAGCCTGGGGCCCCAGGCGCGGGATGCCCTGGCCTTCGCCGCGCGACTCGGCGAGCGTCTCGGGTTCGAGATCCTGACCTGGGACGAACGGCTCACGTCGGCGCAGGCCGACCAGGCCCTGACGGCGGGCCACCGGGAGCGTTCGAAAGCTCGCGGGAAGAGGGGGAGGGGGCCGCTGGCACCTGCCGGGCGGCGGGCGACGGGCGACGGGGAACGGAACCCCCGAACCCCGAACCCCGAACCCCGTCGCCCGGAAAAGAGAGCGCGTCTCTCCCGGGAGGACCGGCAGGTGCGCAGGGACAAGGTCGCGGCGAGCATCCTCCTCCAGTCCTATCTCGACGCCCGGGCGCGGGGGCGGCGGCTGGAGCGCGAATGCGCGACCCCGGACAATAAGGCAGATGCCTCAAACTCCGGGATTGACAGCCAGGAGGCCCCTCCCTAAACTCTACCCCTTGATAAAACGAGAACTAGAAAAGAGAAGCGTAGAAGAACGGTGAGCGTCAAGTTCGTAGGGAAGACCGGAATCATGGAGCAGCACCGGCTGCACGGGACCGATTCGGGCTCGCCCGAGGTCCAGACAGCCCTCTATACCCATCGGATCCAGGCCCTGACCGAGCACCTCAGGACCCACCCGAAGGACCACGCGTCCCGGCGGGGTCTCCTGATGCTCGTCGGGCAGCGGAACCGGACGCTGCGCTACCTCAAGTCCACGGATTCCGCGCGCTACCGGAAGCTGATCGAGAAGCTCGGCCTCCGCAAGTAGCGCCCACAATCCCTCCGATGCGTCTTTTCTCACGCAAGCGGCGCGCTGGCTCGTCTTGTGAAAAAGGAGCGGCGCAGGGAACCCCGTCTCCCTGTCAGGGGGAGGGGAACAGCCCCCTCCCCCTTCCTACCGCCGGCACTCCCCTTGCGAAGCAAGGGTCGTGCCAGCGGCCCCCTCCCCGGGATGAGCGAGAGACAAAACAACACCAGACAGATTCGATGCCAGAGGGTCAGGACGGGGTGGCCCTCGCGAAAGGAGACTCCAGAGTGGCAGTTCACAAGGTTGAAATCGAAATCGGCGGCCAGTTGCTCCGGATCGAGACCGGCCGCCTGGCGCGGCAGGCCGACGGCGCGGCCCTCGTCCAGTACGGCGACACGGTGATCCTGGCAGCCGCGGCGAG
>JACQVV010000377.1 GCA_016209595.1 Planctomycetota bacterium | reverse complement strand
GGACTCGAGAAGCTCGTCGTGCGAGCCCTGTGCCTCGATCCGTCCCCTGTCCAGGACCACGATCCGGTCGCAGAAAGCGAGCGTGGACATTCTGTGGCTGACGATGAAGCAAGTCCGGTTCTCGACGAATCTCTCCAGGGCCTCCTGGATCAGGGCCTCGCTCTCGGAGTCGAGCGAGCTCGTCGCCTCGTCGAGGACGAGAATCTCGGGGTCCTTGAGGATCGCCCGCGCGATCGAAATCCGCTGGCGCTGCCCGCCGGAGAGGGTCATTCCGAGCTCGCCGATCGTGGCCTCGTAGCCGCCCGGGATCGCTCGGATGAACTCGTCTGCGTGGGCGGCGCGGGCGGCGGCCGCGATCTCCTCCGCGGTCGCGTCGCGGCGCCCGTAGGAGATGTTCCGGGCGATCGTGTCGTTGAAGAGGAAGACCTCCTGGCTCACCAGGCCGATCTGCGAGCGGAGCGAGGCAAGGGACGCGCTCCGGACGTCCGTCCCGTCGAGCGTGATCCGCCCCGACGTGGCGTCGTAGTAGCGGAGAAGCAGGTTCACGAGCGTGCTCTTCCCGTGGCCGGTCTTCCCGACGATCCCGAGCCTGGCGAGCCGCGGCACCACGAGGTCGATCCCGGAGAGGACGGGCTCGGCCGGCCGGTACTCGAAGGAGACCCCCTCGAAGCGGATCGCGCGCGCCATGCGAGGGAGCTCCACCGCGCCCGGCGGGTCCACGACCTCGGGCGCCGTGTCCATGAGCTCGAAGATCCGCTCGCCGGCCGCCATCGACATCTGGAACTTGTTGACGAGCTTCGCGATCTTCCTCGCCGGATCGAAGATCGCCGCGAGCGCCCCGTAGAAGGCGAAGAAGTCCCCCACGGACATGGCGCCCGAGAGGACCCGCCGGGCCGTGACGAATATGACGGTCATGATCGCCGCCGTCGAGATCATCTCGAGGATCGGGCTCGTGATCGAGTCGAGCCGCGCCACCCGCATCTCGTTCTTGTAATAGCGCCTGTTGGCGGCCCGGAAGCGCTCGAGCTCGGCGTCCTCCGCCCGGAAGGCCTTCACCGTGCGGACTCCCATGAGGCTTTCCTGGAGGACGGCTTGGAGGTCGGCCTTGCGCTCGAGGCTCTTCTTGGTGCGCCGCTTCACTTTGCGCCCGAGGGTGGCGATCAAGGCTCCCACGCCGGGGAGGACGAGGAGCGCGAGGAGCGTGAGCTTCCAGTCGATCATGAGAGCGACGCCCAGGGCCGCGAAGCCCTGGAGCGGCTCGATCAGCGCGTCGGCGAAGATGTTCCGGACGCCGGCGGCGAGGAGGTAGCTGTCGTTGGTGAAGCGCGAGATCGTGCGCGCGACGCCCTCTTCTTCCTGGAAGTGGCGGATCGAGAGGCGCTCGACCTTGTCGAAGAGGTGGTCGTTGAGATCCCGGGTGACCGACTTCTCGATCGCGTGGGTGAGGTAGTTCTGGAAGAAGCGCAGGAAATTCTTCAGGAGCGCGATCGCGAGGACCCCTCCGCAGAGCCAGTAGATCGCCGTTTCCCGGTCTGCCGTCGCCAGCCACTCGACCGCCGGCGCGAGCGGCCGGCCGAGCCCTTCCTGGAAGAAGGGGCTATCGGCGAGCTCCCGCGTCCCCTCGGGGTCGAAGAGGAGGTCGCCGATCGGCTTCAGGCTCCCCACCGTCCCGAAGTAGAGGATGGAGATGACGAGTGTCAGGACAGCCAGCGCGACGATTCGCGCCTTGTATCGGAAGAAGTACCCGAGGAGCCTGCGGAAGACTTTCATCTATCCGCGGGCTCCGGTGTGAGGCCTCCCCGGTGTACGGGGGGTCTCACTCCCTCTCGATCGAGAAGGAATGAAGGACCTGGCCCGCGTCGTCCTGGACATCGACCGACAGTGTACGTCCTGCGGCCCTGGCCGTGGCTATCGTCCTCGACGATTCGTCGAAGAAGAGGGCGCTTCGCGCGCTCCGGCTCTCCCAGCGGGCGCCTCCCGGTCCGGCGGTCGCGACGGAGAGGTAGTGGACGCCGGATCGCGCGGAGTGCTCGGTGTGCGTGCCATGGCCCGCCAGGACGAGGTCCACGCCGCGGCGCGCGACGAGGCGCTCGATGAGCGCACGGCTCCAGAGCTCCTCCGCTACCCCTCGCGGATCCCGGCCCGATCCCGGCGCCGGGGCTTCGGAGAGAAGGACCTTGAAGAGCGGGTCGTCCTTGCCGTCCGTCGCGCTCTGGAGCTCCCGATCGAGCCACTCGATCTGGTCGATCGAGAGGCGGAGCGGATCGGCGTACCAGGTGGAGTTGGTGACGAGGAAGAGGACCGAGCCCGCCCGGACCGAGTACCACTCCTCGTTCCCGGGGAGCGTGTGCAGCCGGTGGAAGAGGTTGAGGTGCCCCAGGAACGGGGTCCCGCCGAGCCCCGTTCGGGCGTAGTTTCCCGCGCCGACCGCGGGGTAGAGAGGCGCGGCGCCGGCGACCGCCGCGCCCCGGGAGTAGTGGGCGTCCCAGCCTTCGAGCCCTTCCTCTCCGGCCGAGCCGCTCGCCGCGAGGACGATGTGCGGGTCGAACGCCGCGACCTGGTCTTCAAAACCGCCCCACCCCGATCCGGAGACGCAGGCGAAGCGGACGGCATCCGCGGTCCCGGCCGGCAGCGTCCGGAAGCGCCCCTCGGCCGAGAAGACGAGCGTCTCGCCCTCGACCGAGAGGGCGCGGTACACGTAGACCGTATCCGGGAGGAGCCCTTCCAGCCGGACGGCGTGTTCCTCGCGAGGCTCGACCTCGTAGATCGCTCGCACGTCCCCGCCCGCGGGGCCGAACTCCACCGCGGCGGTGGCGGGGACGGCCGTCCGCCAGCGGACCGTGACGGAGGCCGGCGCGGACGACTGGAGGTAGGGGCCGAACGTGCCGTCGTCGGCCCGCGCCTGGCAGATCGCGACGGCGAGGAAGAGGACGGCGGATGTCGCGCGCTTCATCGGTCGGTCTCGGTTGTGTTGAAGTCGAGAATCCTCACGTCCCATTCCCCTCGCGGGAGCTCGATCGTCTCCTCGCGAAGGACCCGACCCCGCAACAGGAACCGGACTCGGGCCGCTCCGGACGGAAGGCCGTCCAGGCAGAAGGTGCCGTCGCCGGCCGTCTCGGTCTCGGCGATCGCTTCGGATTCCCCGCTCCCCTCGCTTTCTTGCCGGAAGACGAGGACCCGGACGGTCCCGAGGCGCCAGTCCGCGAGCCGGACGGTTCCCGAGAGGGACGCGGAGCCGGGGAGCCGGAAGGCCGTCTCGAACGACGCTGCCTCGGGCACCGAGAGAAACGTCTTCTTCCCGAGGGACGGGAAGTGGACCGGATAGAGGCCATGCCTGAGCTGGACCTCGAAGGTCCCACCTTCGCCCGTCATGAGGACGAGGTCCCCGATCGCCATCTCGAGCCCCGCGGCTCGAACCCCGGCGACCTCGACCGTCCCGAAGACGCGCGTCCCGCTTTCGCCCGGGGGAGTCTCGGGTGTCGGGTGGGTCCCCGATTCAGGTGCCGTGAGGGTTCCCGATTCGGGCGCCGTGAGGGTTCCCGATTCGGGCGCCGGGAGCGTCTCCGCTCCGGCGGGGACCTCGATCGGTTGCTCGGCGGGAGACTCGACCGGTGGCACGGCGTCGGCGACGGGGAGTCCTACCCCCGCGGTGGCCGGACCGGCTTTCTCCTGATCCGGGCTGGCCCCGTCGTTTCGTCCGATCCAGTGGGACAGGAAGAAGGCGGAGATGGCAAGCACAATAAGGAAGGAGACGTGGGTGAGGATGCGGGTCGTTTTCATGGCGCAGGAGTATACACGCTGATTTACCGCCCGAGAGCCTCTCGGCATCGCGTGATGAGGGGTTCGACCTCGGCCGCCAGGGACGGGTCGAGCCGCGCGGCCTCCTCGAAGGCGCCGATCGCCCTTTCGAGTTCCAGGCGGTCCCCGCCGCGCAGGCGGGCCAGCCGTTCGGAAGTCGTGCCCAGGAGGAGCCAGATCCGGGCGGGCGAGGGGTCGCTCTCTAGCACCCGGGCGAGCTCCGAGAGTGCCTCCTCGTAGACCGGGCCGGCCTCGCCCTCCGTGGCGGCGATCTCGTCCGCGGCAGAGCGGAGCGCCCTCGCGCGGGAGAGTCGGTCCGGACCGCGCGACGGGTCGAGGACGAGCCCCTCGGCGAAGTCCTGGGCCGCGGCGAGGTACGCCGGCGAGGCTTCGAGGCCGAGGCCCTCGAGTCCCATCGCCCAGTTCATGGTGACATCGGCGCGGGCGATCCAGTTGTCGGGGTTCGCTCTGTTCGTCTCGATGGTCCGGTCGAGATCCGCGAGGGCCTTCTCCATCCACTCACTGCCCGTCTCGGGCATCCGGCGATCGAGCTCGTAGCGGGCCCGGTGACCCAGTGTCGTCCCGCGAAAACGCCGGAGGTCTTCGCGATCGGGGGAGGCTTCGATCAGAGTGTCGAAGTCGGCGAGCGCCGCGTCGAAGGCGGGGAGCGGGTCGTCCTGGGCAAACCGGAGGGCGAGCGCGCGGTCGGCATGGGTCCGCGCCCGCATCAGGCGGGTCTCGGGGTCGGTTTCGAGTTCGAGAGCCCGATCGAAGTCGGGAACCGCCCGGTCGTAGAACGCCAGGGGGTCGCGGCCCAGCGCGAACTCCTGGACGGCCCGGTTGAACCATGCGGTGCCCCGGCTCGACCAGGCGTAGGCCCAGCCGGGTTCGAGCTCGAGCGCCCGGTCGAGGCACGGAAGAGACCGGTCGTGGTACTCGGACCCGTCGCGTCCGTGCTCGGCCTCGTGAAGCCCCCGGCTGAAGAGCGAGATCCCGAGCCAGACCCAGGCCGGGGCCGACCCTGGCTCCAGCCGCGCCGCTTCTTCGTAGTCCTGCGCGGCCTGGCCGAAGAGCTCGGCGGCATCCTGCCTCGCGCTCGCGGCGAGAATGGCGAGGTTCTCGCGGGCGTGGCCCCTGATTCGCCACGCCACCGGGCGGGATCGTTCCTGTTCGAGGAAGGAGGTGAGGTCGCGCTCCGCGGCCTCGAAAAGGGTCGCGGGGTCGCGCCCCTGGCTCCTCTCGATGTTGGCCCATTCGATTTGCGCGCGAGCCCTGCCCTCCCAATAAGGAAGGTAGCCCGGATCGCTCTCGACGCCGGCCGTCCACGCGGCCACGGATTCCTCGAACCGGGAGCACTCGAGCTCGAGCATCGCCAGGGCCTCGACGGCTTCTTCGAGTTCCGCCTCCCGTGCGGCGACCGCCAGGTGCGAGAGGGCACGGTCCGGATCTCCTTGGGTCCAGGCGAGGAGCCCTCGCGTGCACTCGATCTGCCGGGCATCCAGGCTCAAGGGCCCCCGAGCGGCAATCGCATCGAGCCGGGCGAGGTCCTCGAGTGCGGTCTTGGCGAGCTCCCGCGCGCGCTCGTCGTCAACGACCTTCAGCCGGGCACCTGCCGGAGTCCAGCGGAGCCCGTCCTCGAGCCACGATCGCTCGGCCACTTCGGCCGCCCGCGCCCGGTAGAGCTGGACCCGCAGCACGATCCGTTCGTAGAGCGCCGGGGCGAAGTCGGGATCCCGGGCGAGCGCGCGGTCCTGCTCGGCCAGCGCCCGCTCGGTGCGCATCCGCGCCCGCTCCATCCGGCCCAGGTGGTAGAAAGGTTCGGGCGCGTCCGGAAGGGCGGCCGCCGCCTCGCGGCATGCCTCCTCGACTTCGGCGCCGAAGCGTTCCATGGCCTGGGGTTTCCCCGCGCGGCGAAGCTCGATGGCCGCCGCGAGCGCGGTTCCCGTTCGCCGGGAGAGCTGCTGGAGCGCGTACCCGCGCGAGGCTTCCGCCTCGCCGAGGGCCTCTTCTTTCTCGATCTTCTCCGATCGAAGAGTGAGCGTGAAAAGAAAGACCCCCGCGGCCCCGACCCCGAGAGTCCCGAGAAGCGCCACGAGGAGCCGCCGGCGTTTCAGAGCCCTGGAGACCTTGCGAATCCGGCTGGGCGGCCGAGCCTGGGGCGATTCCCCGCGCCGGTAGCGTGTCAGGTCCTCGGCCATCTGGGTTGCGCTGGCATAGCGAGCGGTCTTGGAGCGAGACATGGCCTTGCGGCAGATCGCCTCGAGCTCGGCCGGAGCCGGCCGGCCCAGCCGCGGGATGGGCGGCGGATCCTCCTGGAGGATCCTGCGGAACAGGGCGCCCGCCCGCTCCTCCACGAAGGGGGGACGGCCGGCCAGGATCTCGTAGAGGATGACTCCCAGGGCGTAGACGTCCGTCCGGGCGTCGATCTCGTCGATCCGGCCCTCGACCTGCTCGGGAGCCATGTAGTAGGGCGTGCCCAGGAGGGAGTGGCTCTCGGTCAGGCGGGTCGCGAAGGACTCGGCGCGCGCGAGACCGAAGTCCGTGAGGACCACCCGGCCCGACTGGCTGACGAGGACATTGGCAGGCTTGAGGTCGCGGTGGATCACGCCCCGCTGGTGGGCGAACCCCACCGCGCGCGCGACCGTCTCGAGGATCGCGACGAGCTCGATTGCCGGGCGCCCTCCCTCCAGAAGTTCGCCCAGCGTCGGACCCTCGATGTACTCCATCGCGATGAAATGGGCGGGCGGATCGATCGAAGAGTCGATCCCGACCTCGTGCACGGTGACGACGTTGGGGTGCGAAAGCCGCGCGCCGATCGCCGCCTCGCGGTGCAGGCGCTCGACGGTCCGGCCCCGGGCCTCTCCTTCCGAGAGGACCTTCAAGGCGATCCGCCGGCCGAGCTCGGGATCCCAGGCCCGGTAGAGGGTCGCGTTCCCCCCCCGCGCGATCTGTCCCTGGATCCAGTAGCGGCCGATTCTTGCCCCGGGCGGGCCGTGCCGGGAATTAGAGCTCATCCCAAATCCCTCCCGTCGCCGGGCTCTTGGGACGAGCTCATACTGGAAGCCGCCATCGCCAGCATGATAGCGCACCACCCCCGTCCCTGACACACGTGGACCGGGCTACGAGACGTCTTGATCTCTTAGGAACCCAGGAACCCATGAACAGGAACTGACAGGCTATCTGATGGATCCCCTGGGTTCCTAAGAGGTCTCATCGCCCGTGAAGGGTTAGCGCCATCGTGAGTCTGGCTGAGGATCGCGAGTCATCAGGATTTGCGATCTCGCCCCAGGGCCGGAGTCTGCTATGATTCCGGGCTTCGCGAGCCACCCCGACACGCGTGAAGGTCCCTCCCCCGCCGCCCCACCCGATCGTTCCCGAGGACCAGGTCCTGCAAGAGTGGCTCCTCGCGAACCGACTCGGCTCGTTTGCCATGGGAACCAGGAGCCGGGTCCCGGAGCGGAAGTACCACGGACTCCTCGTCTCGCGCGGGACGGAGCACCCGGAGCCCTTTCACGTCCTCGCGGAGGTGGGGGAGACCGTGGAGGTCGGGGGCGCTTCGGTCCCGCTCTTCGCCTTCCGCTACCGGGACGCGGTCCATCCGCAGGGTTTCCGGCACCTCGTGGCCTTCGATTGCGAGGAGGGAGGAATCCGCTGGCTCTACTGGATCGGTGGGCTGGCGGTCCAGCGCGTGGTCCGCCTCGACCCCCTCGCCGACTGCCTCCGGATCTCCTACCGCGTGGCCGGAGACAGCGAGGGCGCCCGCATGAAGCTCCGCCCCTTCCTCTCCTGCCGCATCGCGCACCAGCTCTCGCGGGAAAACCCGTTCCTGGACGGACGGGTGACCCCGGGCGCACGGCCGGGCGAGGTCGTGCTCCACCCGTACCCCCTTCTGCCGCCGCTCCACCTCCACGTCCAGGGCGCGCGGTTCCAGATCGGCGGGCTCTGGAACCGGTCCGTCGTTCTCGCCGAGGAGGGGCGCCGGGGCTACCCCGAGACCGATGACCTCTACAGCCCCGGGGAGTTCGTGGTCGATCTCGCCGTGACCCCGGAGGTTTGTCTGGAGTTCTCCTTTGGGGAGCCGGGGGAGGGGGCGGGCCCGGAACCGGCTCGGCCGGAACCGGCTCGGCCGGAACCGGCGGCGCCTCCCAGCTCCGACACGGCCGCCACCCGCGCGCGGAGAGAAGTCAAGGAGTCTCCTGCGGGGCGGGTGAGGTCTCTAGCCCACCGCCTCGCAGAGGCGGCGCACGCCTACCTCGTCCGCTCGCCGGCGGGGCAGGGCTCGGTCATCGCGGGCTACCCCTGGTTCAGCGAGTGGGGGCGGGACGCGATGATCTCGCTGCCCGGCCTTACGCTCGCCCGGGGGGACGTTGCGGGCGCCCGAGCGCTCCTCGATTCCTTCGCGGCGCGGAGGATCCGCGGCCTCGTCCCCAACATCCTGGGCCGGGCTGGCTCTCCCTCCGACGTCCACTCCATCGATGCCTCCCTCTGGTACGTCCGGGCCGTCCAGCACCTCGAGGAGCACGAAGGAGCGGACGCCGGGCTCCCCTACGCGCCGGTCGTGTGGGAGATCCTCGACGCCCTCTCGGGGCACGCGATGGAGGGAGTTCACGTCACTCCCGAAGGCGAGCTCCACGCAGCTGCGAACCGCCCGCTCACCTGGATGGACGCGATCGTCGGCGGCTCGGCTGTCACGCTTCGGGCGCCCTTCGCGGTCGAGATCTCGGCCCTCTTCTACAACGCGCTCCAGTACGGACTGGACCTCGCCCGCCGGGCGGAAAACGAGGAGTTCGCGCGCCGCTGGGAGGACCGCGCGGAGCGCTCGCTCACTGCGTTCCACGACCGCTTCTGGCTGCCCGCCGAGGAGTACCTCGCGGACTCCCACGACGGAAAGTCGCCCGACCGGTCGGTCCGGCCGAACCAGGTGATCGCGGCCGCGCTGCCCGCGAGTCCTCTCACGAGGGAAATGGCGCGCAAGGTCGTGGCGGCGGTCGAAAAGTCGCTCCTCACGCCGTTCGGACTCCGGACGCTCGCCCCCGGCGACCCCCGCTACCGGGGCCAGTGCGCGGGAAAGCAGGCCGAGCGGGACCTTGCCTACCATCAGGGGACGGTGTGGCCCTGGCTCCTCGGCCCGTACGGCGACGCGCTCGTGCGGCTCCACGGGCCAAGGAAGGCGAGGTCTCTCGTGCGCTCGCTCGTCCTCCCCTTCGCCGAGCACATCGACCAGGGGTGCGCCGGGCATATCGCTGAAATCTTCGACGGCGACCCGCCGCACGCGGCACGGGGAGCGCCCGCGCAGGCCTGGAGCGTGGCCGAGATCCTTCGTCTGGCCCGGTTCGCCGAGGGCGAGGGATGAAGGTTCTGATGCTGGGCTGGGAGTTCCCTCCGCATCACAGCGGGGGGCTCGGCACCGCGTGTCATGGACTCACGGTTTCGCTCGCGGCGAGGGGAGTCCGGATCGTGTTCGTGCTTCCGCGGCTGCTTGGCGGGGAGCCGACGGCGCACATGGAGCTCCGTGAGGGCCGGGCCGTCTTCCGGAATGGTGCGGCTCCGCCGCGCGTCCCTTCGCGGGAAACACCGCGAGCCGAATCGGAATCCGCCACCCCTGTTCCCCCCGCCTCCGCCGGCAGGGAGGCTCCCCCCGCCGCCGCCGGCAGGGAAGCTCTTCCCGTCGCGAGCACGGGCGAGAGCGAGGAGATCGAGTTCTTCCCCGTGCGCTCGGCGCTCCTTCCCTACCTCTCGCCCGCCGAGTACCTGGAGGTCCGGCGACTCCTCACGGCCGGTGGCGGCCCGTCCGCCGTCCCCGGCCTCCAAGTCCCGGAGGACGTGGCGCCGGGTGTCTCCCGCGAGGAGGCCGCCGTGGTTCCCGGCGAGCCCTCCGCGCCGGCGGAACACTACGGCCGGGATCTCTTCGCCGAGGTGGCCCGCTACTCCCTCGCGGTGGCCGCTCTCGCGCGCGAGATCGACTTCGACATCGTTCACGCCCACGACTGGATGACCTACCCCGCGGCACTGGCCGTCAAGAGGAACACCGGGAAGCCCATCGTCCTTCACGTCCACTCCCTGGAGTACGACCGGAGCGGTCTTCACCCCAATCGCCGGATCGCCGCGATCGAGCGCGAAGGGCTCCGGGCGGCCGACCGGGTGATCGCCGTCTCCCATTACACGAGGGGCGTGATCCTCGAGCACCACGCGCTCGGGCACGATCGAATCTCGGTCGTCCACAACGGGATCACCAGGGCCGAACGAATCGAGAGGTTTAAAGTAGGGGTCCGCCCGAGCCGCGCGGAGAAGATTGTCCTGTTCCTGGGGCGCGTGACCTTCCAGAAGGGCCCGGACTATTTCGTCGAGGCGGCGGCGCGCGTGGTCCCGCACTACCCGAACACCCGTTTCGTCATGGCGGGAACGGGCGACATGCTGGGGAGGATGGTGGAGCGCGTGGTGGAGCTCGGGCTCTCGGACAACTTCCAGTTCACCGGGTTCCTCCGGGGAAGCGAGGTCGAGCGGATGTTCACGCTCGCCGACGTCTTCGTGATGCCGTCGGTGTCCGAGCCCTTCGGGATCGCGCCCCTGGAAGCCGTTAACCTCGACACCCCCGTCATCATCTCCAGGCAGTCGGGCGTCTCCGAGGTCCTTCGCCACGCGCTCCGGGTCGATTTCTGGGACGTGGAGCGCCTCGCCGAGCTCATCCTCGCGGTCCTGTCCTACCCCGCGATCGGCGCCGACATGGCCGAGATGGGGTCGCTGGAGCTCGACCGCCTCCGCTGGGACGCCGCGGCCGAAAAGGTCGAGGCGATCTACGAGGCCGTGCTGCGGGGCGAGTCATGCCCAGCGTGATCTTCTACTTCCAGGTCCACCAGCCGTTCCGGCTCCGCCGTTACTCGTACTTCGCCATCGGACGCGAGCACGACTACTTCGACGACGCCAAGAACGGCGCGATCTTCCGCAAGGTGGCCGAGAAGTGCTACCTTCCCGCCAACGAGATCATCCTCGACCTCGTCAAGGAGCACGGGGGCGCTTTCAAGGTCGCCTATTCGATCACCGGCGTCGCCGTCGACCAGATGAAGGAATACGCCCCGGAGGTCCTCTGGTCCTTCCAGCGGCTCGCCGAGACCGGCGCGGTCGAGTTCCTCGGCGAGACGTACTACCATTCGCTCGCGTGCGTTCGGGACCTCGATGAGTTTGAACGGCAGGTCGAGCTCCACGCGGCGCTCATGGAGGAGCTCTTTGGAGCGCGCCCGCGGGTCTTCCGCAACACCGAGCTCATCTACGACGACTCGATCGGCCGGAAGGTCCGGGAGATGGGGTTTGCAGGGGCGCTGGCCGAGGGGGCGGACGACGTCCTCGGCTGGCGGAGCCCGAACTTCCTCTACCGGGCGCCCGGGTCGGATCTCGTGCTCTTCCTCAAGAACTATCGCCTCTCGGACGACATCGCGTTCCGCTTCTCCAACCGTGGCTGGGAGGACTTCCCGCTCGTCGCGGAGAAATTCGCGGGGTGGGTCCACGAGACCGATGGCAACGGCCAGGTCGTGAACCTCTTCATGGACTACGAGACCTTCGGCGAGCACCAGTGGGAGTCGACCGGCATCTTCGAGTTCCTGAGGCATATGCCCGGACGGATCCTGTCCAAGGCCGGCTGGGACTTCCGCACCCCTTCCGAGGCGATTGTAGCCTATCCGCCGGCCGCCGAGCTTTCCTTCCCCCGCACGGTATCCTGGGCGGACATGGAACGGGATCTCACCGCCTGGACCGGAAACCGCATGCAGGAGGACGCGATACGCCACGTCTACGGACTGAAGGAGGAAGTGATGTCGCGCAACAACCCGGCGACCACCGACCTCTGGCGCCGGCTCCAGACCTCGGATCACTTCTACTATGCCGCGACCAAATGGTTCGCGGACGGAGACGTCCACACCTACTTCAACCCCTACGACAGCCCCTATGACGCGTACATCAACTACATGAACGTCCTCACGGATTTCCGCGCCCACGTCCTGGGCCTTTCCGCCGGAGCCTCGAAGTCATGACCAGCGCTTCGATGGCCCCCGACGTCCTGTTCGAGGTGAGCTGGGAAGTGGCCAACATGGTCGGCGGGATCCACACGGTTCTCGCGACCAAGGTCCGGGCCATGCAGCAGCACTACGGCGACGACTACGTCGTGGTGGGGCCCGACCGCGGCCAGAACAAGAAGACCGCCTTTCTCGAGGAGGACGTCTTCGAGGGGTTCGGGCCGGTGATCCGGGAGTACGGCCTCCCGTGCCGCCAGGGCCGCTGGGACATCCCCGGCCGGCCCCGCTGCCTTCTTGTCGGCTTCACCCATCTCTACGAGAAGAAGGACCTGGTCCTCGCCAAGCTCTGGGAGGACTACCAGGTCGACTCGATCGAGGGGGGATGGGACTACGTCGAGCCGGTCCTCTTCGGCCACGCCGCCGGTCAGGCGATCGAGCTCTACGTCCGCCACTACTTCCACCTGCGCACGCGGTCGGTCGTCGCTCACTGCCACGAGTGGCTCACCGGCTCCACGCTCCTCTACCTCGCCCGGAAGCTCCCCGCGGTCGGGACCGTCTTCACGACCCACGCCACGATCCTGGGCCGGAGCGTCTCCGGCACAGGCGAGGGGGTCGAGGTCGCCCTCGCGCGTGCCAAGCCGATGGCGCTCGCGGCCGAGAAGCGGATCACCCCGAAGCATTCCATGGAAGTGGCGGCGGCACGGGAGGCCGACTGTTTCACCACTGTCAGCCGACTGACCGCGCTGGAAGCGGCCCGGATCCTGGGGCGGGATCCGGACTTCGTCGTCCCCAACGCCCTGGGGGAGAAGTTCCCGCAGCCCGAGTTCGCGCTCCCCGCGAGCGTCGCCGCCTCCCGCCGTGCCCTCCAGGATCTGCTCCTCAAGGCGACGGGGCGGCCCTGCGATCCCGCGCGGACCGTGTTCCTCATGAGTTCGGGCCGCTACGAGTACCACAACAAGGGGATCGACCTCCTTCTCGACGCCGTGGGAGCGGTCGCCCGCGAGCTCCCGGAGGGACGGGAAATCGCTCTGTTTCTTCTCTTCCCCTCCTCCAACTCCGGTCCCAACCGCGCGGTCATGGGCTCCGTCGCCTCCGCGGGCGAGGCACCGCGGGTCATCACGCACGACCTCCGCTACGCCGACGACCCTGTGCTCGCCCACCTGAAGCGGCTGGGCCTCGACAACCGTCCCGAGAGTCGGGCGCGGGTCCTCTTCATCCCGATCTACCTCGACGGCAAGGACCCGCTCGTCGATCGGTCCTATTACGAGCTCCTCCCCGCCTTCGACCTCACAGTCTTCCCCTCCCGCTACGAGCCGTGGGGCTACACGCCCCTGGAGAGCGCGGGCTACGGCGTTCCCAGCGTGACCTCGGACCTCGCGGGATTCGGCCTCTGGGCCCGGGATCAGGGGCCGTTCGAGGATACCGGGGTGTATGTCCTCCCTCGCGAGGGGAAGACCCCGGAGGAATCGCGCCGGCTCCTTTCGGACTTCCTCCTGCGGTATGTCTCCGCGGAACCCGGGGTCACGAAGCAGATGGGAGCCCTGGCGAAGTCTCTCGCGCGGCGTGCTTCCTGGCCGTCCTTCGGCGTCCACTACCTCGAGGCCCATGCGAGGGCGCGTTCCCGGGCCGGGGAGAGGTCCTCCCGGACCCGGGCCCTCCGGCGGACGGGCGAGAAGAAACGC
This sequence comes from Planctomycetota bacterium, assembly GCA_016209595.1. Classification (GTDB taxonomy): domain Bacteria; phylum Planctomycetota; class JACQVV01; order JACQVV01; family JACQVV01; genus JACQVV01. Next base: position 4,605 of record JACQVV010000377.1, on the reverse strand, counting down.
GCCCATGCCTTCGTCGGCGCCGGGAGCGTGGAGCCGCACCTGCGCTCCTTCACGGTCACGCGGAAGCTCCCGCGGGAGTTCACCCGCCTCGGGGAGCTCGCGGCCAACCTCTGGTGGAGCTGGAACCCGGATGCGCTCTCCCTCTTTGCCGACCTCTCCCCGGATACATGGAACCGCGTGGAGAAACGGCCGACACGGTTCCTGGAATCGGTCAGCCAGCGAGAATTCGACCGGGCTGCGGCAAGCCCCGAGTACATGGACCGCTACTCCCAGGTCCTCGCCCGCTTCGACGCCTACCGGAAGCCGCTCCCGCTTCCGCCCGAGATCGGCTACTTCTGCGCCGAGTTCGGGATCGCCGAGTGCCTGCCGTTCTACGCCGGCGGCATGGGGATCCTCGCCGGGGACCACCTGAAGACCGCCAGCGACCTCGGGATCCCCCTCGTGGCGGTCGGTCTCGCCTACCGGCAGGGCTATTTCCGCCAGCGCCTCGACGCCGAGGGGAACCAGCTCGACCTCTACGAGCCGGCCGCCTTCACGAGCATGCCGATGGCGCCGGTCCTGGACGCCGAGGGAAAGAGGCTCCGGACGACGCTCGCGCTTCCCGGCCGGACGCTTCATCTCCAGGCGTGGCGGGTCGACGTCGGGAACGTCCCCCTCTTCCTCCTGGACACCGACATCTCGGAAAACGTCCCCGAGGACCGCGCGATCACGTCGCGCCTCTACGGGGGAGCCGGCGAGGCGCGCCTCAAGCAGGAGATTGTTCTGGGGCTCGGGGGAGAGAAGTTCCTGCGCGAGGCCGGCCTTGCGCCGCTCGCCTATCACATGAACGAGGGACACTCGGCCTTCCTGGTTCTCGCGAGGCTCGGGCACCTCGTCGGCCGCGAGGGGCTGAAGTACGAGGAGGCGCTCCAGTACGCCCGCCAGACCTCGATCTTCACCACCCACACACCCGTCCCCGCCGGACACGACGAGTTCCCCGAGGACCTCATGCGCCCCTACTTCCGCGAGTTCGAGGGGCTGCTCCGCCGTTCCTGGGAGGACATCCTCGCGCTGGGCCAGTGGCCGGGGCGGGGTTCGCGGCAGCCGTTCTCGATGACGCTGCTCGCGATCCGGGGCTCTGGCTCTCTGAACGGCGTCTCCCGGATCCACGGGGACGTCGCCCGGAAGATGTTCAGCGGCCTGAGGCCCGGATACCACGCCTCGGAGGTCCCGGTCGAGCACGTGACCAACGGCGTCCATATCCGCACCTGGATCGCTCCGGAGTACCAGGAACTCTTCGCGTCCCGCCTCGGGGCGGACTGGACGGAGCACCTGGAGGACCCGCTGTTCTTTGAGCGCCTCCGGAATGTCCCGGATGAAGAGTTCTGGCGCGTCCACGCCCTGCTCCGCGAGGGGCTCCTCGACCGGATCGCTTCCTCGCTCCGGGACGCCTGGCGGCTCCGCAGGGATTCTCCCGAGCTCCTGGACCGGATCCTCGACGGTATCGACCCCGCCTCCATGATCGTCGGTTTCGCGCGGCGCTTCGCTCCCTACAAGCGGTCCACGCTCCTCTTCAAGAACCCGAGGGCGCTCGAGCGCCTCCTCGGGCAGCCGGACGAGCCCGTGATACTCCTCTTCGCGGGCAAGGCCCACCCGGCCGACGGGCTGGGCCGCGAGATGCTCCGCGAGGTCTTCCAGGCGTCGCGGCGGGAGCCCTTCCTCGGCAAGATCATCTTCCTGGAGGGCTACGATATCTCGCTCGCCCGGGCGCTCGTCGCGGGGTGCGACGTCTGGCTCAACACGCCGACCCGCCCCCTGGAAGCCTCCGGCACTTCCGGCATCAAGGCCGCCGTGAACGGCTGCCTCAACCTCTCCGTCGAGGACGGGTGGTGGGCCGAGGCCGCGAACGGCCGGAACGGCTGGTCGATCGAAGGAGAGGAAGAGGGGAAAAGCGCCGACTACCGGAACGAGCAGGACGTCCACACTCTCTACCACCTGCTCCTGCGCGAGGTCGCGCCGCTCTACTTCCGGCGGGACGCCGCGGGGCTGCCCCGGGAGTGGATCGCCCGGATGAAGGAGTCGATGATCTCGATCGTCCCCCGGTTCTCGTCGCATCGCATGGTCGGGCAGTACCGGAGGCGCTACTACTCGCCCGCCCGCGTGCGGGCGGAAACCCTGCCCCTCGACTCCTACCTCGTGATCCGCGAGGGAGAGGCGGAGCGGCATCGCCTGACCCAGGCCTGGGGAAGCGTCCGGTTCGAATCGGTCGAGGTCACGACCCAGGAGCGGGAGGACCTCCCTCTCGGCGAGCCGGTCGACGTCTCCGTCCGGCTCGAGCACCCCGGCATCACGCCCGCGGAGATCCTCGTTCAGGTGGTCTTCGGGGCCCAGGGAGTGGAGGGCGAGATCGAGGATCTCGCCGTGCACTCGCTCGCCGCCCGGGAGGAGAAGAACGGGACCTCCCTCTGGAAGGGCTCCTTCGCGCCGTCGCGGAGCGGTCCTCACGCCTACGGCGTGCGCGTCGTTCCCCGGCAAAGCGCGGGAAACGCGCAGGCGGACATGGAGCTCGGTCTCGTCAAGTGGGCGTAGAAGGGGGAATCGCGTGACGAAGAAGATCGGAGTCTTGACCGGCGGCGGCGATTGCCCGGGGCTCAACGCGGCAATCCGCGCGGTCATGAAGTCGGGCATCCGGCAGGGCTGGGATGTCGTGGGGATCCGCGGCGGCTTCGAGGGGCTGCTCGCGCCCGGCGACGCGAAACCCCTCACCTACGAGAACACGAGCGGCATCCTCACGATGGGCGGCACGATCCTGGGGAGCGCCAACCGCGGCCACTTCTCCGCCAAGGCGGGGGCGGGCGAGAAGCGCGGGGTTCCGGCGGAGCTCATCAAGGAGGCGCAGGACACGATGCGGTCCCTCGGAATCACGGCCTTGATCGTGATCGGCGGGGACGGAACGCTCTCAATCGCCCAGCAGTTCTACGAGGCCGGGACACCCGTCGTCGGGATCCCCAAGACGATCGACAACGATCTTCAGGCGACAGTCGTGACGTTCGGCTTCGACTCGGCCGTGGCCTGCGCGACCGACGCCCTCGATCGCCTTCACACGACGGCCGAGAGCCACAACCGCATCATCGTCCTGGAGGTGATGGGCCGGTGGGCGGGCTGGATCGCGGTCCACGCCGGCATCGCCGGAGGCGGCGACATCATCCTCATCCCCGAGATCCCGTTCAGCTATGACGCCATCGTCCAGCAGATCGATCGGCGCGAGCGCATGGGGCGCCGCTTCACGCTCGTCGTGGTCGCCGAGGGGGCGCGCGAAAAGGGGGCGGGGTACGTGGCCAAGGAGTCCGGCTCGCCGGACCGGGAGATGCGCCTGGGCGGGATCGGCGAGAGGGTCGCCGGCGAGATCCAGCGCCGCACGGGCAAGGAGACGCGCACCGTCGTCCTCGGGCACCTCCAGCGGGGCGGCGGCCCCACAACCTTCGACCGGCTCCTCGCCACCCGCTACGGCGCCTTCGCCGTCCAGATGGTCATCGAGGGGAACTTCGGCAAGATGGCCGCGCTCGCGCCCCCCGACGTCGTCGCCGTCCCCATCACCGAGGCCATCGGCAGGATCCGCACGGTTCCCCCCGACGGCAACGTCGTCCGCACCGCGCGCGCCCTGGGCATCTCGCTCGGCGCGCCGGAGGAGGTCGAGGGGGGAGCGTAGGGTTTGTAGCCGTTCACGGGCTACGAGAGGTCTTGATCTCTTAGGAACCCAGGAACCCAGGAAAGGGTCCTGTCACCGGGCCTCTCCTGGGTTCCTGGGTTCCTAAGAAGTCTCATCGGCCGTGGTCGTGGTTCGTGACCGTGAAGGCAGAGCCATCCTTGCGACGGGAGGGGTTTGGGATAAGATCCAAGCCTCGGTCGCCCCGGAGCTATGCTCCGTCGCCTTGGAGCTCCTTCAGCCGCCGCTCTAGGTCCAGGATCACGCGGTCCGCCTCCTCTCGGCGGCGCTGTTCCTCCGCGCGGGCGCGGTCCGCGTCCTCGCGGCGGCGCTGCTCCTCCTCGCGACGACGCTGCTCCTCCTTGCAGCGGCGCTGTTCCTCCTTGCAGCGGCGCTCCGCCTCCTCGTACCGGAGTTCGGCCTCCTTGCGGAGCTCTTCCGTGGGGGGCACGTAACGTCCTTCGTGGTAGAGGGCGATCCTCCCGTTCTCTAGACCCACGTGGAGTCCCAGGGCGGGGCTGAAGTAGCGCCCCAGAGCGTCGGGTTCCAGTGGACGGTATTCTCCGGTCGCGGGGTCGAGGTGGAACGCGGCGAGCTCGCCCGAGTCGGGGTTGAACCAGTAGTATTCGCCGATCCCCAGCCGGGCGTAGATCTCGCGGTTGCGGACGACATCCTTGTACTCGTTGCCAGGGGAGACGATCTCGAAGGCGACCGCGGGCGGGACGTCGGTCTTCCAGAGGAGATAGCTCTTGAGGTCGGGCTCGTAGGGGACCCCGGGCAGGAAGAACACGTCGGGAGCCACGTGCCGCTTCGTGCCCTGCTCGTAATAGATGGGCAGGTTCTTGTAGGCCGAATCGCGCTCGAGATCGCAAGAGAGGCGCAGGATCGTCTCGCGCAGGTAGCTCCCCATCGTCTCAGCG
>JACQVV010000390.1 GCA_016209595.1 Planctomycetota bacterium | reverse complement strand
GGTCACGAGGTACTGGATGCCGATGACCTTGTGGTCGGTGCTGAAGACGTACTTCGTCCAGAACGACGCCGGGGCGTGTCCGCTAGACAAGATGCTTCTCCCTTCTTATTCGAACCACCCGCGTTGCTTCCGGAGCCACTCCTCGAACTCCTCTGGCTCCATCACGAGGACGATCCCGCGCATGCGGTAGTGACCCAGGCCGCAGAGTTCGGCGCAGGCGATCTCGTACTCGCCCGGTTTCGTGGGCTCGAACTGCGTGTGCCCCTGCATCCCGGGAACGATGTCCTGCTTCACGCGGAACTGGGGGATGCTGAAGCTGTGGAGGACGTCGTGCGACCGGAGCCGCACCGAGGCCGTCCGGCTCACGGGGAGGACGAGCCTCCCCCGGAACACCAGGTCGTCCTTCGCCGCCGGGTCCTTCTTGTCGAGCCCGATGGGGTTCCGCACGTCGTTCACCTTCTCCGGCAGGGTGCGGCCGAACTCGCCGTCCTTGCCGGGGTAGTGGACGAGCCACTCGAACTGCTTCCCCACCACCTCGACGAGGACCGCGTCGTCCGGGGTCTCCCCGTAGATCTGGCCCCAGACCGGCATTCCCAGGAAGAGAACGCCGATCTCCGCGATCACCGCCATGGAGAGAGCGGGGCCGATCGCCCACGCCCACTCCACCTTGCGGCCCGGCGGGGCGTGGGCCGGCCCCTCGGCGCTCCGGAACTTCCAGACGAACCAGGCGAGGACGCCGTGGCCGAGAACGAAGATCACGCCCGTGGCGCAGAGAAGGTAGGTGATCACCCGGTCGACGCCCTCGCCGTGACGGGAGGCGACCTCCGGCCGCCAGCTCGTGGTCGCGAACCCCGCGACGGTGAGCACCGCGATGCCCAGGAAGAAGAAGACGAGGAGCGCCGCGGTGGCCGTTCTCTTCTTCTCTGCCATCAGTCCTCTTCGAAGGAGAACGCGATCTCCTTCTCCTCGCCGTCGCCGACCGTAACCTTCTGCCGCTGGGTGCCGAAGACCTCGTGCCAGGCCTCGACCTCGTACTCGCCGGCGGGGAGCTTCGGCAGCCGGAAGGTCCCGTCCTCGGCCGTCACCGCGAAGAACGGATGCCGGACGACACCGATGTACGAGCTCATCCACCCGTGGACGTCGCACTTGAACTTCACCATGACTTCCTGGCGGGCGAAGCTCCGGGTCTGCTCGTCTCCCTGCTGGCTCTGGCCGAAGTTGAATCCGTCATTCAACTCGGCGAAGCAGTGGATGTTGTGGAGCAGGGGATCGCTGTTCCGGATGACGAGCTTCTGGCCGGGCTGCATCCCCTGGATGTGGGGCGTGTACATGCAGCCCTTCTGGTCGATGACCGTCGGGTCGCTCGGGCTTTCGAAGGTCCACTTGTCGAGGCCGGACTTCACATAGACGAAGACGTTCTTCAGTCCTCCCTCGGGGGAAACGACGGCCGACTCGTCGAGAACGGGCTCGGTGTGCTGGCCGCTGCACTTCGCCTCGACAGCCATGTCCAGGGGACGGCGCGTGGGCGCCTCGCCCACGAACGTGGCTTTCCCGCGGATCGTGGCCGTGCCCGCGGCGGCGTCCCACGGTTTGGCGTCGCTCGCGACCTTTTCTTCATCGGATTTCGAGCCCTTCTTCTCCGAATCCTCGCCGCATCCACCGCATCCGACGGCAACGAGGGCGATACACAGAGCGAACACGGTCTTCCGCACGGCTGCCTCCCTTGGTGAGATTTCTTGTTGTGAGTTGCGAAGGTCTCGGCGCGTAACCTGCAACGTCCGGGCCCGAGAAAGTAGGACTCAGTATAACCGATTCCTCACTTTCCAGGAGAAACCCACGAGATCCGAGGAGCCGGAGAAGGGGCGAAACTTCCCCCAGGGGCGAGAAAAACCGCCAAAATGGGGCTCGTGGCCGCTGCGATCGCTCCGGGGAAGGATGGGTCCGCGATTTGCGCAAACAACAGCCGTGACTCCTCCCGAACATGCCAGCGCGGAGCACCGCGCCGACCAGTCGCACAGGTTCCTCCACCCCGACCTCGACTTCGGCTCGGGATTCCACACGCCCGCCCCGAAGGCGGGCCACGTCCGGCGCATTGTCCGCGTGCTGATCCTGAATGGCGCCACGATGGTCGTCGAGGTCATCGGGGGGCTCTGGACCGGCTCGCTCGCCCTCCTCTCGGACGCGGGGCACATGCTGACCCACATCCTCGCGCTGGGGATGACGCTTCTCGCCATCCTTCTCGCGCGCCGCGGGTCGAGCGCCCGCCAGACCTACGGCTCCGAACGGGCAGAGGTCGTCGCGGCCTTCTTCAACGCCGCGACGATCTTCTTCGTCGTCCTCTGGATCGTGGGGGAAGCCGTGGCGAAGATCGTCTCCCCGCGGGAGATCCGCCTCCGGGAGATGCTCGTCGTGGCCGGGCTGGGGCTTGTCGTGAACCTCTGGAGCGCTTTCCTGCTCGCCGACTTCCGGCGCGGTGACCTGAACGTACGCTCCGCCTTCTTCCATCTGCTCTCCGACACCTTGAGCTCGCTCGCGATCATCGCCGGCGGCGTGACCATGCACTTCACCGGCTGGCAGTGGATCGACCCGGCGCTCGCGCTCGTCATCGCCGGCGTCATCGCCGCCTGGGCGGCGGGTCTCTTGCGGGACTCCACGCGGGTCCTTCTGGAGCAGGTTCCGCCGGACCTCGACCTTACTGAGGTGTGCGCGGCGGTCGAGGGAATCCCCGGCGTCCGGGAGGTCCACGACGTCCACCTCTGGGAGATCGCGCCGGGGCGGCGGCTCATGACCGGCCACGTGATCGTCGAGGACCTGAGCGTCCGCGAGTGCGAGGCGATCCTCGACCAGGTCAACCGCACGCTTGCCGAACGCTTCGGCATCGGCCACACGACGTTCCAGTTCGAGACGCGCCGCGGGACATGAGCCGGACTGCCAACTCCACCACCAGGGTCCTCCTCGCGGGCCTCCGCCGGGGAACGGTCCGGTCGTTCCTGGGAGCTCTCGTGCGCCGCGAGACCTACTCCCCGCGCGCCAACCTCTATTTCGTCTTCGGCTTCCTCTGGGGGATCCCGGTCCCGCTCGTCGCCCTCGGCGTCCACGTCGCGGCGATCGGGGCCCCCGCGACTCTCGCCTCGGTCCTCGACTGCCTGTTCACCTATCCGATCCACTGGTTCTTCATGCTGCACCCGTTCCTGTTCGCGGTGGTGTTCGGCGCGACCGGTACGGTCGTCGCCGACCGGGAGCGGCAGATCGAGGCGCTGGTGGAACGTCTGCGCGCCCAGGCGGACACAGACGCGCTCACCGGGCTCTACAACCATCGCGCGTTCCAGGAGCTCATCCGGTCCGAGTCGACCGCGGAGGACCGGACCGCGCGAACGATCTCCCTCCTCCTCCTCGACCTCGATTTCTTCAAGGCGTTCAACGACAGCCACGGCCACCCCGCCGGCGACGACCTCCTCCACGCGTTCGCCCGGCGCGTCCGCTCCGTGGTTCGCCCCGACGACAAGACCTGTCGCTACGGAGGGGACGAGTTCGCCGTCGTCATGCCCGCCGCCGACGAGGAAGCCGCCGCCCGGATCGCCGAGCGGGTCCGGGCGCACGTCGCCGGCGATCCTTTCGTCCTCCCGTCCGGGCTCTCGGTGCGGATCACGCTCTCGGGCGGCGTCGCCGCGCACCGGCCCGGCGAATCCGTGCCCGAGTGGATCCGGCGGGCCGACTGGAGGCTCTACCTCGCCAAGGAGTCCGGCCGGAACCGAGTCTGCTGCGCGGACGTGGAGCCCGCCAAGGGGGCAGCGGTCCAACCCCCCCGCACGTAGAGCCCCTCCATCAACCCTCCCGTCGCCGGGCGGGCAGCGGTTCCGAAGGCGGCCCGCCCGGTGCCTGTTCGATGGTATCCTTCCGGCCGGTCATGCGAACCATCGAAGAATGGGGGCGGACGAGGAAGGTCGTCCTTCTCGTCCTGGTGAGCTTCGTGTCACTTTTCCTGGAGCTCGCCCTGATCCGGTGGGTCAGCGCGGAGATCCGCATCTTCGCGTACTGCAAGAACCTCGTCCTTCTCGCTGCCTTCTTCGGGTTGGGTTGGGGCTTCTTCCGGGCGGATCGCCCGATCCGGTTTCTCCCCGCGTTTCTCATCCTGACGGCCCTTGTCCTGGCGGTGGAGTTCCCTCACGCGTCGGTGGAGTACTACGGTCCGCGGAGCGTGACCCGGACCCTCAGCATCTTCTCGGACATCCAGATCTTCAACGACAGCCTCCAGGAGAACTCCTGGACCGCGATCGGCTGGGTCGCGTTCGGGACCGCGTGGACGGCGGCCGTCTTCTTCGGCATCGCGGCGATCTGCATCCCGTACGGCCAGATGACGGGACGCATCATGGGCGCCTTCCGGGTGCGCCTCGCGGCCTACTCCCTCAACGTCGCGGGAGCTCTCCTCGGGATCCTGGGCTTCACGTGCGTTTCCCTGGCGAGCCTGCCGCCCGCCGTCTGGTTCGCCGCCGCCCTCCTCCTGTCGCTCCCCTTCCTCGCGCGGCGGTTGTTCGTCGCCCTGGGCCTCGCCTGCACGGGGCTCGTGGCGGGGATCTGCTTGTACCATCCCGCCGGGCATCAAGAAATCTGGAGCCTGTATCAGAAGCTCATCGTCGAGAAGGAGACGGGAACCGTCTCGGTCAACAACACGGGATACATGACGGCCCGCCCGGCCCCCGTCTTTCGGGGGCAGGAAACGCCCGTGGACCGATTCACGATGGGGTTCCTCACCAACCGCGGTTGCCCGCGAAAGGTCCTCGTGGTGGGCGCGGGCGTCGGGAACGACGTCGCCGTCGCCCTGGCCGCCGGAGCCGAGGAGATCGTGGCGGTCGAGATCGATCCCGTCATCCATCGGACGGGGACGTGGCTCCACCCCGATCGGCCGTACGATTCATCCAAGGTGAGGGTGGTGATCGACGACGCCCGTCACTTCTTCAAGACGACCGAGGACGACTTCGACCTCATCATGTTCAGCCACCTCGATTCCCATACGCTGCTCTCCGGCTACACCAACGTCCGGCTGGACAACTACATCTACACGGTCGAGAGCTTTCGCGAGGCGAAAGACCTCCTTCGGGGAGGGGGGCTCGTCTACGTCTCCTTCTGGGCGGAGAAGGAGTGGATCGTCGATCGGCTCCACCGGAATCTCTCCGAGGCGTTCGGCCACGCCCCCCTTACGCTGGTCCATCATGATCGACCCGATGAGGGGAAGGTCTCGCTCGTGCAGTATCTCACCGGCAGCGAGCCCGTCGGCCCGGACCTGCTCGACCGGCGCTACACGGGCTGGGAGAACTACGAGGTCCGTTCCATCGAGGAAGGCGAGATTCCGCCCTCCTCGGACGACTGGCCGTTCCTCTACGTCGAGAAGAAGCGGATCCCCCTTCTCGTCTGGATCCTCTCGGCGATCATCTTCCTCGTGTCGGCGCTCCTCGTCGGGCGTGAGATCGCCGTGGAGCGGGGAGTCCAGGGGCACTTCTTCTTTCTCGGGGCCGCGTTCCTTCTGGTCGAGGTCCACAACGTGTCGAAGCTCGCGCTCCTCTTCGGCACGACGTGGTGGGTGAACACCTGGGTCATCGCGTCGATCCTCTTCATGGTCCTCCTCGCCAACGCCTTCGTCACCCGGTTCCGGCCGGCGTCGCTCCGGCTCCACTACGCGCTCCTCGCGGCCTCGCTCGCCGGAGCCTACTTCCTCCCTCTCGGCGCGCTCTCCCACCTAGCGGCCGCCTGGAGGGTCGCGACGAGCCTCTTCGTGCTCTCGCTCCCGATCTTCTTCGCGGGCGTGATCTTCGCGGTCTCGTTCTCCGGCACGGAGCGCGTGGGGGGAGCGCTCGGCTCGAACATGCTCGGAGCGATCCTGGGCGGCCTTCTCGAAAGCCTCTCCTTCGTCTGGGGACTCCGGAGCCTCGTCATGGTCGCCGCCGCCCTCTATGGACTCTCGTACGTCGTCCTCTGCCGGCGCGCCCGTGCGGCACTCTGAGCGAGGAAGGCGAGGTTGAAGGGCCCCGGCCGGCGGATCGACCTGGCGATCGCTGCCCTCGTCTTCCTCGTGTCCCTCCTGGTGTTCCCGGGGACACGGCATCTCCCACCGGCTCTCAACGACGACTGCCACTTCTTGCTCGCGGGAACCCGCGTCTTGCAGGGGGAATGGCCCCAGGAGACCTACATGGCGGGATCCACGACCCCTGGACTCCTGCCGCTAGTGATTGGCCTCGTCTTTCGCATCTTCGAGCCGGATCTCCGGACCCTCGGATTCCTGCTCCTGACGATTGGCTCCGGGATCGCCGCGTTCCTCTACCTCGCCGCGCGCATGGTCGCACCGCGGCCGATCGCGCTGCTCGTGGGATTCACCTTCTGCGTCGTGGGCATCGCGAACACGTGGTTCATGACGTCGTGGTTACCCCTGCTCTTCGGGGCCATCGCGCTCTGGCTCCTCCTCCGGGGCCTTCCCCGTCCCTCGGCGGCAAGTCTCTACGCTGCCGGCGCGCTCTGCGGGGCGAGCTTCCTCTGCAAGCAGACGTGCGGCATGTTCCATCTCCTCGCGGTTCTCGTCACCCTCGGGACGTCCCTCATGGTCGAGGGGCCGACCGACCGCCGGCCCCGGCGCGGCGTCGCGGTTCTCGGCGTCCTTGCCGCTGTGGGGACCTTCGTTTCGGTCGGAACCGTCATCCTGACCTGGACCGTGCACGCCCTCAACTACTACGTCCTCGTGGGCCTCGCCGTCGCCCCGGCGTTTTGGCTCTCGATCCGGGCCGTGGTGATCGCCCGCCCCTACCCCGCGGCGAGGGTGCTCGTCTCCCCCCTGCTGCGGATGACCACCGGGTTTCTTGCCGTCGTCACCCTCCACCTCGGCGCTCTCTGGATCCGGGGAGGGACCCCTTTCCTCGCCCGGTTCGTGATCGACGTCTTCATCCTGCCGGGGCTCTACTTCCCGCGGTTGGAGGCCCAGTACAACTTCGTCACCGAGTGGAGGAAGGGGCTCCTCCTCGCGCTCCTCGTGGCGGGGTTTGCCGCGGCGGCCTGGGCCGGAAAAAGTCTCCGGCGGCCCGAGCGCTGGGGAGGCTTGCTCGCGACTGGCATCGTCCTGGCACACGTCTTCCTGCTCCTGCCGCTCCCGATCTCGCTTAGGCTACGACTCGCCTGGTTCCCCCGCACATGGGAGGTCCTCCATGTCCTGCCGGTCGGGGTACTCGTCGCCGCATTCGCCCTGTCGATCGGCCGGGTGGCGCGCGGGATACCGTTCGCACCGTCCTTCCACCGGCTCCACGGCGCTGCGGTATTCGCGGCCTTCCACATCCTCCTCATCACGCCCGTCGTCATCACGGGCTACCTATTCGCGGCACTCCCGCCGGTGTTCGTCGTCGCGGCGGGTCTACTCGTCACGTCCTCGCGCCAGGGAGAAGCGTGGGGGATCCGGCGAGTCCTCTCATCGCCTGCGCTCGTCCTCGCGCGCGGGATCTGGCTCTCCTCGGTGGGCGCCTTCCTGACGCATCATCTCGCTCGCCGCACCCAAGCCGGGGAGCCTGAGCGTATCTATGTCGATCGCGGGAACACCCGGGCTTACTTCCAGGCGGGCGACGCGCGCATGTATCTTCGCCTCGACGACGCGCGGCGCCGCTACGTCGCGGACGGGGAGGCTGCGATCTTTTTCAACATGCCCGGGCTCGATGTCATGAGCGGGTGCCCCAACCCGACTCGCTGTATCATGCCCTGGCCCGGAGTGTATAGCCGGTCCTTCGCTTCCCCGTGGAATCGATACCTGGTCGACCAACTCGCGGCAGCCCTGCGGGACGGGTCGGTCAAGATCGTGATCATGACAGAGATCGACTACCGGAGCCTTGTCGAGTCCCTCCGCGCCGCCATCGATGATCGCTACGTTCGCGTCGAGGAGATCGAGGACTGCGTGCTCTTCCTGCGGCGAGACCTGCGGTAAGGGCCCGCGCAGAAATAACTTCCCATTTCCGCATCCCATCTTCGGGCCGCCTTCGGCCGGCGCTCAGTCGCGAAATCCTCGGCGGAACAAAG
>JACQVV010000389.1 GCA_016209595.1 Planctomycetota bacterium | reverse complement strand
TACACCGCCTCCCCGAACCGATCGTCGAGGTGATCCAGCAGCACCAGGGGGTTGGCACGCTCGACCTCTTCTACCGCAAGGCCCTCGAGGAGCTCGGTCCCCGCGCGGTGGACCGGGGGCGGTTCAGCTATCCCGGACCCCTGCCGCAGTCGCTCGAGGTCGCCATCGTCGCGCTCGCCGACAGCGTGGAGGCCGCGTACCGCTACCTCTCCGAGCCCTCGCCCGAGGCGGTGAAGAAGGCCGTCCGCAAGGCGATCGAGCGGAAGATCGACGAGGGCCTGCTCGACGACGCCCCCATGACGCTCCGCCAGCTCAAGCGGATCGAGGACTCGTTCGTCCGCGTCCTCCTGGGCATCTTCCACACCCGCTCCCTCTCGTCCACGGCCCGGCTTCCCATGCAGCCCCCCGAGAACGCGGGGCTGGGGTCTTGAAAGGCCCGGACGTCCGGGTATCGGTCCATGCGAGGGGATTCCGGACTCCGGCCGCGCTCCTCGCACGCGCCGTCGCCGTAGTCCTCGCCGATCACGGCGTGCTGGGCACGGTCTCCATCGCCGTGGTGGACGACAGGGCGATCCGGAGGCTGAACAGGAGATTCCTCGGCCACGACTATCCGACCGACTGCCTCTCCTTCGACCTCGCGGGCGGCCCGGATGGCCCGGCGCGGGGCGGCCCGGGTCCCGCCGCGCCCGCGGGCGAGATCGTCGTCTCCGGCGAGACGGCCCGGCGGGAGGCCGGCCGGCGCGGCATCCCCTTCCCGCGCGAGATCCTCCTCTACGCGATCCACGGCGCGCTCCACCTCGCAGGCCTCGACGACCGGACCGCGCGCGGGAGGCGCGAGATGGAAGCGCGGCAGGAGGAGTACCTGGCGCATTTCGTGACGCCCCTTGGGCACGAGATGCGGCGACATCTCCCCCGTGAAACGAAGCGACCCCGGAACAAGGCCCGGGGTCGCTCTGGACGGAAACTAGACGGTTAGCCGCCCCGCCCGCACTTCACGAGTTCCGACGAGAAGTTCTGGCCGCCCGCCTGGGTCTCGGTCTTGACCATGCCGCCGTGGTCCTTGCTGCCCGTGAAGCCGACCATCGGGACATCCTTCGAGTACCAGATCTTCACGTTCGTCTCGCCGGCCGAGCTGGTCGACTTGGTCTGGTAATAGTGGCACTTGTACTCGGTCCCGCCGGCGGTGATCGTCTCGTCCCCTTCGGAGGTCTCGACCTTCACTTCCTCGCCCTCGGGATGCTCCTGCTCCTCGGGCTCCGGCCCGGTGCAGTCGTAGGTCATCCGCGTGATCATGTTGGCGGCGGCGATCGGCATGTCGATCGTGATCGTCTTCGCCGTCTCGTCGATCGCGTGGACCTCCTGCCGCGTCTCGTTGCCGAAGCTGTCCTTGTGGACGACGAAGTCGCCCGGCTTCTGGTCCTTGACCGTGTCCCAGGAGGAGGCCGGCATCGTGATCGGCGGGTTCTCCATCACGTTCTGTGCGAGCGCCTGGGGGGCACCGGCGAACGAGAGGAGGGCGATGACGGCGAGGCAGGCGAAAAGGCTACGGGTACACACAGGTTCTCTCCTTGGTATAGGGGCGCGGTCTTTCCGGCCGCGCGAAAATTGCGGCATCCTATCCTTGACTGGGCTCGGGATCCAGACTATTCCTCCTCGCCCGGGCGCGGGACGAAGCGGTAGTCGGTCCCGCAGCGCACGCACTCGTCCCTGTCGTACTCCGCGACCGACCCGCATTCCGGACAGGTGGGCACGAGCATGCGGACGCCCTCCTCGGCCCCTTCCCGCTCCTGCCACACCACGGGACGGGCGCACGACACGAGCGCGATCGCAACGAGGGCGAAACAGAGCGGCAGAACCAGGCGAGCGGGTCGTTTCATCACGAATCCCCCACGAGGAGTTCCCGCGGCAGCGAGATGTCGATCACGACCACCTCACCGCAGTGGGCCGGCCCGTCCGCAAGGCCGAAGCCTCGCTTGGAGAGGCCGAAGGTGCAGGTCTTCACGGCGCGGACCGCGACGCCCAGAACGCGCCCGGTGTCGGCGTCGAGCCCGGAGGGGACGTCCACCGCGACCACCGGCTTCCCGGCGTGGTTCACGGCCAGGATCGCCTCGCGGTAGGGTGAACGCACCTCTCCGGAGAGCCCGGTCCCCAGGAGCGCGTCCACGACAAGCCCCGCGCCGGCGAGGGCAAGGTCGAGGGGCGCGGGGCTCCCTCCCGTCCATTCCGAAAACGGGATCCTCATGCGACGGAGGATCTCGAGGTTCACGCCCGGATCCGACACGGGTTCCACATCCCGCGCACGGGCGACCAGGACGACTCGCACGTCGAGCCCCCGGTTGTGGAGGTGCCGTGCGATGACGAAGCCGTCTCCGCCGTTGTTTCCCTTTCCGGCGAGGACGACGACCGGACTCCCCGGCAGAACGAGCGGCAGGATCGCCTCGGCGGCTCCGCGGCCGGCGTTCTCCATGAGGAGAAGGGACGGGATCCCGTATTCCTCGGAGGCCATCCGGTCGAGCCGGCGCATCTCGTCGCTCGTGGCGCTTCGCATGGTGCCTCCACGGAAAAGGCCCTCCCGGACGGACTCCGGTGGGTGTAGAGATACCGGACTTCTTGCCGCCTGGATCCGCAAGGCGGGCGGGGGTCCCGGGCGCGGCTTGGATCCAGGGCGGCAGAGGATATCAATCGGCGAAGGTGCTGTAAAGTTTCAACCCCCCGCGCGGGCCGCCCAGACGCGAGCGCTTTGTCTCGCTACTTTCCGACCATGACGCCGCGATGATCGGGCGCCACAGAGGACTACGGATCGGCCGTACGTTCGATCCGACCCCGTCGGGAACGGTCAGCAGAACCGGAAGTAGGAATCTCCGGTCCGGTCCAAGACCTGAAGGGATCACCCCTCGCGGATGCGCTCGAACTCCACCTTGCAAGGCGGGATCGTCCGGAGCCACACCAGCGCGCGGCCCGTTTCCCTGGCGTAGGCGACGATCTCCGCGGTGCCTCCCCGTCCTCGGGGTGGTTCGCCGTCCCAGAAGGCCAGGAGGACCTCGCAGCGGTCGGCGACTCTCCTTCCGACCGCCTCGTATGCCGCATTCCGATCGGAAGCAGGGCCCAGGATCCCGGCGAGCGAACACCGGCCGAGCCAGGCACGGAACGCGGCCTTGGCCTGGGCGGTCTCGAAGTCGGTCTCGTAGTCCGCGATCTCCAGCGGCAGGACCGCCTCGAGCGTGGCGTTGGGGCGGGAGAACACCGCCTCGGCCGCCAGGCGATCGGCCCCCTCGGCGAGGGGAGTGAGGAGGTGGTAGGGCGTCGATGCCGCCCGCCCGAGTCGAGCCGGGAGCTCGTCCAGGACGCGGCCGAGGGAGGCGGCGAGCTCGCTCGCAGCCGGCAGGCGTCTGTGGCCAGTGACTCCGAGCACGATGGCGCCGGCGGCCGGAGCCCGCGTTCCGGCCGAGAGAAACTCCTCGACGCCCTGGTCGATCCCCAGGCGCGGGAGGAGGAGCGCGAGCTGCTTCCGGGTCGCGCCCACGGCGCCTGCCTGGCCCGCGTTCGCGGCCAGCGCGTCGCGATAGAACCTCTCGGCGACATGCCGGCTTCCCAGGAGGAGTTCGAGTTCCGCCCACGTGACCGTGTCCCAGTAGTTCAGGACGACGGCATCGGCGGAACTCTCGGAACGCACTCCGAAGAAGAGTACCGACCGGTCCTCCCCGAGCTTCTTCCACCTCGCCAGCATCTGGGAACGCAGCTCCGCGGCGATGCTGCGGGACGCGGCCGGTTCCCCGAGGAGCAGCAAGCAGGAGGCCGCATTGACGCCGAGGTAGAAGCTGCCGGTCCTTTCCCATTCGCGCTGGTAGCGGCGCTGGGCCTCCCTCAAGGCCGATTCCTCGTTCTGGGCATCGGAGGCCCAGATGTTCTTCAGCGTCCCCGCGTAGATGCCCACCGTCTCCTCGTCGTTCGGGTTCTCATCGTAGAGAGCTCGAAGGACGATTCTCGCCTCGCCCGTGCGGCCGGCTCGCCGGAGCGCAAGTCCCTGGAGCTGGCGGAGCCGGAGATCGCGGGGGAAGCGGGCAAGGCCCGCGGACAGGATCTCCAGGGCCCGGTCGGGTTCCCCGCCATCGAGGACGTGATCGGCATAGAGCGCGGCAGGGATGGGAGTGCGGGCGACAAAGACGTCGTTCCTCCCCGAGTCCCACAGCGCCTGGAGCTCGGTCCGATCCGGGGGCTGGCGTCCCAGGGCCATGAGGACCTCACCGAGCCCGGGCTCGAACGTCAGTTCGAGACCCGAGAGCTTGTCCCGTATCTCCTCGACTCCCGACCTCGATCCCCACTCCGCCAGTTCCCAGTCGAGGAAGCGCGCCAGGAGCCCGATCGCCGAGTCGGCGTCCGACTTCACGATCTCGCGCCCGAGGTGGCGGGCGTCGTTGCCGATCCTGCGGACCGCGTGAGCGAAGTAGCCGGCCGCTTTGGGCAGTCGTCCGAAGTCCTCCAGCGTCCGCAGGTTTCCGAAGAGATTCCCGGACGGCTGGGTTCGCAGTCGCTCGATCGCGTCTCCGATGACCCGCTCGAGGATCCGCGCGGCGTAGAACGCGACCGCCTCGATCGCGCCGACCCCGCGCACGAGGATCAGGTTCTCGAGATCCCTCGCCAGCGCGCGCTCTCTGCCCGTCTCTCGCTTCCTTGCCACGACGTCGCTCCCTGCCCGCTCACACAGGCAATGCTGAGAAGTGCAGTCGCGCACGACTCAACGCGCGAGATTGTAGGACGACCTCTTGCCCGCAGGAAGATACGGGGCTTCATCAAGTGTGGCCTTCTCGCCGGGCGAAGACTACTCTGGGTCGGATGAGCGCGCCCGCGAATCAGGTCGAGGGTTACGACCGCCCGCGCGATCTGGGCGAGGTCGACGAGGGAATCCGCGGACTCGCTTCTCCCCTCACCCCCACGGGTTCGGGCGATCTCCGCGAGCTCCTGGAGACGCCGTGCGCCGAGCTGGGACGAGGGGCAGATGCGGTGGAACGTCTGGCCGGGATCGCGCGGCTGCTCGTCAAGTCGGGACGCCCGCCGTCGGTCGCCGCCGCGCTCGACCTTTCCTTCCGGATACAGGAGATCGAGCGGGCGGCCGGCGGGCGGGGCGAACGGGCGGGCCTCCTCCGAGGGCTCGCCCAGGTGGCGCAAGGAACGGGGGACCTGGGAGTGCGCAACGTCCTGGCCGCCCTGGATGGCCGGGAGCTCGCCCCCCTGGAAGGCGCGCTGGCCCACTGGGCGCTGGCGGGGGCCGCGGTACGGGCGCAGAACCTGGCCCAGGCACGGGAGTTCGCCGGGCGGTGGGAGGAGCTCGCCCGGTGTGCGGGCGCATCCAGAGAGGTGGAACGGGCGCGGACGTTCCGGACGGTCCTGGCGGTTCTCTTCGCGGAGGAGGGCTCCCCACCCGCCGCGCAGGTCCACGCTGAGCTCCAGTCCGCTCTCGACCTCCCGCTCCTCCCGGGCCTGGACCTCTGCCACGCCGGACCGCTCCCCAAGGACCTCGGTCGGGCGGGCCTGGGGGTCGTCTGGCTCGCCCGCTGCACCCACCCGTCGGTCGATTCCCTCCGGCCACTCTCCGAGGATCGCCTGCTCGCCCTGGCGAGGCTCGCGGCCGACTGGGAGCTCGCGCGATTCCTGGCGGAGATCGAGGAGGAGCTGCGGCGGCGCGACCCGGAGATCTGGTTCGAGAGCGCGCTGGGGCGGCTCCTGGGTCGCGAGGCGGCCCAGACGGCGATGGCCGGCGGGCCTCCGGCGCCCGGCGAGGCCCTCTCCCGCGACGTCGTCGTCTGGACGGCCGATGTCCGCGGCTTCTCGAGCCTTTGCGAGCGGATGGCGCCCGAGGACGTCTTCCGGTTCCTGCGGCCGATCTTCAAGGTTCTGAACGAGGAGCTCGAGGAGGCGGGAGGCCGGATCCTGGAGTTCGTCGGGGACGCGATCCTGGTCGTCTTCGGGGCGTTCGGCGAAGGAAGCCCCGATCTCGATAGGATCCTGTCCCGGACCGCGACCGCGCTCTCGCGTCTCTTCGTCGTCGGGGCGCTCACGAGCCGGGCGGGGGCGCCCGAGGCGGCGCTCGGGATCGGCATCCAGCGCGGGCCCGCGGCCCTGGGGAACCTCGGCAGCCTCCGGCGATGCCACTTCACCGTGCTCGGCGACACGGTCAACCAGGCCGCCCGGCTCGAGGGACTGACCAAGAAGACAACCGAGCCCGTCGCCGTGGAAGCCTCCCTCTTCGGCGGCGAACCCCAGGTCTGGCGGAATCCGCGCGCGGTGACCTACTCGCTCCGGGACCGCGGCCACCGCGCCCTCCGCAACATCGCCCGGCCCGCCCGCGTCTACGGCTTGGCCCCTCTGCTCCGCTACTGGATCGACTTCGTCCCGATGGGGTTTGTGGACGTCCCTCCTCCCGGCATCATCTACGTCGACGCGGGCAACGTCGATGCTCCCGGGGTCCTCGACCATCACTGGCCCGGCTGTCCGGCCCGGAGCGCGTGCGAGTACCTGGTGTCCCGCCCGGAGCGCCTCCTCCGCCACGTCGCGGGGCTGCCGAAATCGTCCATCGAGTTCAGGCTACACCGCGTCCCCGACCTGGACGGCACGGCGACGTTCTACGCCGCGTGCGAACTTCTCGAGGGCGACCCCCGCGGCCGCGAGCTGACCCGTCTCGCCTCATACGTGAGCGACATCGACCAGGGCCTCCTCCCCTCCCCTGAGACGCTGGCCGACTCGCTCCACGGCGTGTTCCTGGCGCATCACGCGATCCTCCGGCGGGAGCGGGGACGCGACCTGACCGACTGGAACCTCCTGGAGGCCGGCCTCCGCGTGGTCGATGCCGCGATGTTCCTGCTCGAGGAGGATCCGAGCGCCGACCCCGGCCACGTCTTCTCCACGCGCCCCGCCTGGTTCGCCTGCGAGCGTTCCCTCCTCGCGGAGGACCGGACGCTCTACGCCCAGGATCGGGCGCGCGGACGGACCTACCAGGCGCGAGTGAGAGGGCTACAGGGTCCCCGCGAGGGGCTTCTGCTCGACCACCCGAGGAGCCTCCTCTTCAAGTTCTGGGCGCGGAACGACCCCGAGGCCCCGGGAGGGCTGGGCTTCCCGTTCCTCGCGGTCGACTGGTCGGAGCCGGGACGGAACCGGTTCGTGATCTCGGTCGACCCCGAATCGGGGACCGACCTCGACGGGCTCGGCCAAGCCCTTGAGGTCGTCGAGGCCGAGCGCCGCCGCGCGCTTGGCCTGCCGCGGCCGATCGAGCCGCGCCGTCACCCCGCCGACAACGCCGACCCCTGGTATTTTGGCCAGGGCCACCGCTACACGATCGTCGACTCCCCGGGACGCGGGACGGTCCTGGGTCCCGAGGAGGTCATGGCCCTACACGAGGCCTGGGAGCCTTGCGGGGGAGAGGGATGACGACCCCTGGCTCACGATGGTTCCTCAGCGACTCCACCGAGGACAAGTTCGCCATGGATTCGATCCGCGCGAGCCTCGAGAGCCATCGAATCGAGTGCTGGATCGGGCCGCGGATTCCCGTGCCGGGCGCCGATCGGGGCGCCGCCAGCCTGTGCGTCAAGATTTGTCTGGAGCGGGTGAAGGGAATTGAACCCTCGACAGCAGCGTTGGCAACGCTGTGCTCTACCACTGAGCTACACCCGCGCTGGCGATCGAGAGTATAGGTCCCCGGGCAGTTCGAATCAACCGGGTAGGGAGGAGGTCCTGGCTTTGGGCTGAAGCCTGAAGCCTGATTACATCGGGCGAACCAGGACGAACGCCACGTTGTCCTCCCCCCCCCGTCCCGTCTGCCCCCGGAAGGTCCGGTCGTTGCGGAGCGCCTCGTGGAGGAGGACATGGGCCGTCTCCAGGAGGGCGCGATCGGGGCGGACGAGCCCGGCGAACTCGCGCTCTCCCAGTACCGGGACGCCGTAAACCGGTTCGGTGAGGCCGTCCGTCGCGAGAAGAAGGACCTCGCCCGGCTCCGCGACGAAGGACTCCCGTGACCAGGGACGGTCCTCTGGACGGGCGCGCTCGAAATCCTCGATCCATCGGGCAGCGCTTTCCCAGTCGAGCCAGAGGGGGGACGGCTCGAAGGTCGAGACCGAGCGGCCCGGCCCGATCCGGAACGCGCGGCAGTCCCCCACCCAGGCGAGGTCGGTGCGGCCGTTCTCGCAGCGGAGCGCGAGGAGCGCCGTCGCCGAGAACTCCGAAGGGCCGATCCCGCCCTCCTCCTCGTCCTCGTCGGGACCGGGTTCATAGCGGAGCTCCGCCACCGCCCGCGCCGCCGCCAGGAACACCTCCTCGCACGACGGCGCCCCTGCCCCCTCTCGGGCGGCCTCGTGGGCGCTGCGAATCGCGGTCTCGCTCGCGAGCCGCCCCCCGTGCGCATCCGCGACGGCGGCGAGGATCGCCCCGCCCCGCTCGACGACAAGGAGCGCGTCCTCGTTGGGGTCCACTTTCGCGGCGAAGGCGTTCGGCCGCCCCGGGCTGAACCCCCAGGCGACGCGGTCCCCCCAGCCGGACGAGAGGCGTTCACCGGGAGCTTCGAGGTCTTTCCCCGTGAGGAGGCAGTCGCGCGCGGGACCTGAGTCCATGATGCCGCCATTCTAGCCCCGCTCTCGCGATCTACGAACGACAACCAGGACGAGGACGAGTACGATGACGGCCACGGGTACGAGGGCGAGGCAAAGGAGATGAGAATGCTGTTGGCACGATCGATCGACAAGACAGCCTGGTGGGGCCTCGGCGTCCTCATCTTCGCGGCGCCTGGGGGATGCAGGAACGAGATCCCTCGGCCCGACCCGCCAGACGAGGCTTTCTACGAGGTCGATCGGTCGTACTGGAAGGCCGCCCGGGACCCTGTCCCGTCCGGCTTCTTCGGAGTATGGAGGCCCGAGGAGTCCGAAACCGGGACATGGCATGTCTTCACACGCTCCGGCCTGTTCCGGACGGTGGAGGACGGCCGGCTCCTGAAGTGGGAAGGTGCTTACAGGGTCAAGGATGACGAGGTGTACCTCCACGTCCAGAAGATCGACGGCGAGGAGCGGCAGAACCGGAACCTCTGGCGGTATCGCTACCGGCTGGAGGAGGACGCCCTGTCGCTCGAGTTCGTGAGCCTCTCCGCCGGGGACGATGAGGGGTCGGGAAAGGGCCGCGTCGTCCGGCTCACGCGCGCGACCGGCCTTCCGCCCGGAGTGGATACGGCCTGGGGCAACCTCGACCCGGTACCGTAGGCCGCCGAAGTGGCTCTTCCCTGGCCGCCGTCAAGATCGCGGCCGCCCGGGTGCTGGTCTGCCGCTCACCGCCGCCACGGAACCAGGGCGGACACCCAGGCGTGGCGCAGGATCTGACGCCGCAGTAGCGGCACACGCGAGGCGACATCGGGCGCGACGGGCGCCGCCCCCAGGTCTGCCGCGATCCGACTCGGGTCCATGCCGTAAAGGTCCGCGACGAGCTCGATCGCCGCGCGGGCCGTCAGCGGCTCGATCTCGGCCGGGGCGAACCCGACGGCCCGGGCGATCGGAGGGAGGACCGAGGGCTGGAGGACGAGCCCGTACGAGGATCCAGTCGAGGGCGCTCACGCCGCGCGCCACGGAACGAACGCCGCGCATCGGGGGTGGGTGCGGATCGGGGAACGGATGGTCGTGCCGGCCCAACGCCCCATCTCTACTTCGCCCGCTCGATCCCCCTACGGAAGCCGGGAATCGCCCGCTCGATCACGTCGTCCGCGACCGCGTACGAGATGCGGAAGTAGCCGGGCGTGCCGAAGCCGCGACCGGGGACGACGAGGATTCCCTCCTCCACCAGAAGCCGCACGAAGCGAACGTCGTCCTCGATGGGCGAGCGGGGAAAGAGATAGAAGGCCCCGCCGGGTTTCACGACGTCGTAGCCGGCCTCGATGAGCGCGCCGAGGAGCCGGTCGCGTTTCGCCTGGTAGGCGGCGACATCGATCGACTCCCCCTGGAGCCGTGCGACGATCCGCTGCATGAGGGCGGGGGCGTTGACGTAGCCGAGCGTCCGGTTGGCGAAGATCATGCCGGTGACGAGCGTCTTCCGGTCCGGGATTCGCGGGCTCGCGAGGATCATCCCGATCCGCTCCCCGGCGAGCCCCAGGTCCTTCGAGTGGCTCGTGACGAGGATCGTGTCGGGATAGAGGTCGAAGAGATACGGGACCTCGATCCCGTCGTAGGCGATCCGCCGGTAGGGCTCGTCGGAGACGAGGAAGATGGGATGCCCGATGCGCCGGGAGGCATCGACCAGCACGCGGCCGAGCTCGGCCAGGTCGGCCCGGGGATAGACGACCCCCGTCGGGTTGTTGGGGCTGTTCACCAGGACCGCCTTGGTCCGGTTCCCGATCGCTTCCGCGATCCGGCCGGCGTCGAGCTGGAAGCGGGGACCGGTGGGGACGGTCACCGTCCGCCCGCCGTGGTTGGTGACGTAGAAGCGGTACTCGACGAAGTAGGGCGAGAGCACGACGACCTCGTCGCCAGGATCGAGGATCGTCTTGAAGACGACGTTGAGGCCCCCCGCCGCCCCGCAGGTCATCAAGACGTCGTCCGCCGCGAAGGAGAGTCCGGTCTCGCGCGCGTAGTAGGTCGCGATGGCCGCGCGCGTCTCCGGGTAGCCGGCGTTGGGCATGTAGCGGTGCATGCCCGGAGCGGGATCGTTCGCGAGCCGCCGGAGCTCCTCGCGGAAGCGCGCCGGAGGCTCCAGGATGGGGTTCCCGAGCGAGAAGTCGAAGACGTTCTCGGCCCCCCGCTCGGCGCGCAGGCGCTCTCCCTCCTCGAACATCCGCCGGATCCAGGAGGAAGCATCGAGGACTTCGGTGAGCCCTTTGGAGATGCTCATGTCGGCGAGTGCCCTACAACCCCACCAGGTGCTCCTGTGCCTTCCTCGACCACCACGACTGCGGCGCGATCTGCGTATACTTGCGAAAGGCCTCCGTCGCCCGCTTCTTCTTGTGCGTTCGACGGCAGAGGATGCCCAGGGTGTAGAAGTAGTCGGGCGCGGAGGCGTTCTGCTCCACCGCCTTCTCGATGAACCGGAGCGCGGCTTCCTGGTCCTCCTGGTCGCGCTTGTTCTTCATCGAGGTGAGCACCGCGAGCCGGTAGTACTTGTCGGAGGACTCCGGAATCCCCGCGAGGCGTTCGGTCTCGGCCTGGATGTCCTTGAAGGAGAGGGTGCGGTACTCCTTCGGGAGCTTGACGTCGTTCTTGTCGGGGCCGATGTGTTCCTCGAACCACTCGCGGATCTCCTTCTCCATGACCTGGTAGCCCGCGGCCTCCTTGACGATCCAGTTCACGTACTCGTCCATGAGCCGGTTCTGGATCTTGATGGAGGAGCGGAGATCGCGGACCTCTTTGGTCTCGCGGAAGGAGTTCAGCATCTCGCGGTCGCCCGACTGGCGGTCCACGTCGTCCCGGTAGTTGATCGCGGCCGAGGCGAGCGATTCGAGGATCGTCCTCGGGAAGAGCGAAGGGATCAGGAACCGGTTGTTCTTCCAGTCGTACTTCCCGTTCCCCGAAGCCGGAAGGATGAGGATCGATGGGATCCCGCGCTTCCGCGCGACCTTGTGGTTGAAGAGCCCCGGGTCGTACTCGTCGATCACCGCGAGCGTCTCGACGATGGGGAGCGGTTCGGCGACCTCCCGCTGTGCGAGCGGGATCGAGAGAGGAGGCATCTGCGCCCACTTGGCGCACATCTTGGCCATCGACTGGAGGTAGGCGATCTCCTCCTCCAGGCCCACCCGGACCTGGGTCGCGTTGATCTGCTCGGCCTCCAGGCTCCGCTTCTCCAGCTCACGGGTGACCTCGTCGAGCCGCTTGTCCATCCCCACGAGCGCCTGCGTTTCCTCGACCATCGCCTCGAGGATCTGCTTCATCTTCCCGCCGGAGGACCCCGCGATGCGGAGCCCTTCCTCCGCCTGCTCCAGGAGCTTCGTGTAGCGCTCCTTGAAGTCGATGTACCGGATCCGTTCGGTCCGCGATGAGAGGCCGCCGTCCTTGACCTGCTTCTCCATCCGGATGTAGGGCTGGAGCAGCGAGTACCAGTCGGTGAGCTGATGCCGCAGGCGCTCCCGTGTCCCCGCGTCGCGGACGACCTGATCGAGCAGCATCATCTTCCCGTCGAAGAGCCGCTCCATGCGGATCGGATGCTCCTCGATCCGCCTGAGGATCTCCTGCCGCTCCTCGGAGAGCCGGCGGACCTCGTCCACGAGAAGGATGCGGCGGCACGCCTCCGTAAGGGCGCTGTCGACCGTGACGATGCGGTAGGGGGACTGGGTCTGGTCGAAGCGCTTCGTTCGTTCGATCGAGGCCGCCAGGAACTCCTGCTGGGGAAGGCCGGCATGCCCGTAGCACAGGAAGTCGGAGAGGTCGCCCGGGAAGACGATCTTCTCCCGGTAGTCGCCCTGGACGACCTCGTCGAGGACCTGGCGGCACATGTCCCAGTAGACCCGGTCGATCGTATGGTAGACGTCGGCCGTGGTCTCCTCGCCCGGTTCCTCGATCGCGCCGAGCTCCTCCAGCCGCTCGGCGAGGCCCGCGATCTTCTCCCGGGCTTCGGCCGTCCTGTCCCCGACCTTGGAGCTCATCCAAGAGCCTCCCGTCGCCGGGCGCGCGGCGGCGGCCCGTCTGCGGCGTTGCTTCGCGCTCGCCGTGGCTCCCGCCACGGCTTCGCGCTCGCGCCTTGCATCCGGGCCGCCGGCGCTGCCCCGGGCTCGGTCCGGCTCTTGGACGAGCTCCTGGCCATCGCGGCCTACTTCACGAGATAGAGGTCGCCGTCCACCACGACCCCGTGGATGCGGTACTGGGCGGCGAGCGCTTCCAGGACGGCCCCGACCGTGAGCGTCTCGCCCCGTACGGAGAGCGCCCGGTTGGGAACCCAGATTTCCGGGCCGGGGTAGACCGAAACGCCCGCGGCCTCGCCGAACGCCTTCGCGAGCTCTCGGGCCGGAGTGGGGCCCGCGGGCGCGACGAAAGCCGCCGCCCGGACTGCCCGCTCCCGGGCCCGCCGCGCGAGCTCCCCTCCCGGACTCTCACCCGCCGCATTCCTCCAGGCGAGGACGTCCTCCCGCGAGGCGATCCGAACCGACGCCCCGGCCACCTCGAAGTCGAGGCCGAGCGGCTCCAGGAACTTCCGGACGCCCTCGCCCAGCGGCTGCCCCGCCGTTTCCGGGGGGAGGCTCGCCTGGGCGATCCGTTCGCGCACTTCAGGGGAGATCGAAAGATCCGCCCCCGCAGCCGTGAAGAGATCCGGCACGACCTCCACGAAGGGCCGGCCGGCTGCCGATGCCGGGACGACCTCCCGTTCCAGCGCGTCGAAGACCTTCTCCCGGGCGGCCCGGCGATTCCCCGCGACCCCATCGGCGGCGCGCGCGGCGGCGATCGCCCGCGCGCGTGCGAGCCCGAGCTGGACCCGGCTCGCCTCGTCCTCCTTCCGGGGCTCCGCGCGGACCTCGACGCGGACTGCTCCCGCCTCCAGTGAGTACGCGAGACCCGGTCCCGCGAGGACGACCCCGAGCGCGTCGGTCGCGGACATGGGACCGGCCGAGAGGGAGACGAGAAGTCGCTCCCGGGGAAGGTCGAGGAAGACGCGGGGGGAGATCCGGATCGCGACCCCCGACTTCTCCTGGATGTCCTCCAGGACCCGCTCCAGCGGCGCGTCCCGGTAGTCGAGGAGGACGCGCGTCTCGGAGAGCCTCCGCCGGATTTCCTCCGACCATGCGGGCAGCGCCCACGGGTACGCATCCTCCTCCTCGGCCTGGCCGGCAGGCGTCCCCCGCGGGGTCGGCCGGAGCTCGTAGGTCCGACCTTCCTTCTCCAGGAGAACGGCCCCTCCCGAGATCCGCGCGAGGCGATAGCCGTCGACCTCCTCGCCGATCTGGTGGGACGACGCCTGCCCGCTGTGAACTTCCTCCAGGAGGACGGTGCTGCCGAGGAAGCCTTTCAGACGGTATGGAAAGTCGGAAGGCGGATCGCCCGGGTCCTGGGCTACGAGGCCACCCGCTAGAAACAAGACGCCCGCCGCCGCCCAGACCGCTCGCATTCCGTATCCTCCCGCTGCCTCGAAGTCTAGCACCGTCCTCGGTTTCCGGTCAACGCGAGCGAGCGCCGTGCCTCTACCTCCAGTACCCCGACCGCCACCAGAGGGTGCCGTCCTGGCCCGGGCCCCACTCTCCGGGAATCCAGACGCGGTTGGGGCTGTCGGGCTTCCACCAGCCGCCCGGCGTCCAGGTCCAGCCGTTGTGCCAGCGGTAGTAACCAGGGACCCAGACGTGCTGCGGTGTCGGCCGCTCGCCCTGGCCCTCGGGCTGAGGCGAAGGCGGGTTCCCCTGGGGCGGCTGCATCCCGGGGCCGACGACGGGGCCCGGCGGCATCTCTCCCGTGGTGTAGGCGATCTTCTGGACCTCGTGGTCCGGGCTGGGGCGCTGGTAGGGTTCCGGGCCGCAGCCGGCGGCGAACAGCGCGAGGGCGAACAGCGCGAACAGCAAGCCGTGTCTCATCGACGGTCTCCTTCGATCGGATCCTGAGGGCGCGCCATTCTAATAGCCTCGCGGAGTTCCCGGAAGACTTCCGAGTCGCGAAAAGGCGCGAAGCCGGGCTGATCGAGGACGCGCGGATCGGCGAGCCCGGCGTGGACCGCGTTCCAGAGCCAGAAGTAGACGAGAGATCGGTTCCCTGCCAGCGCGTAGACCTGCGCCGCGAAGAGCGCCAGGCCGGGGTTCGTGCCGCTCCCCGCGTGGAAGGCCTCCGCGAAGTCGTCCGCCGCCTCCTCGAAGCGACCGAGCGCCTTGAGCGCCTTGCCACGGTTGGTCCTCATCGAGGGATCCCACGGAGCGAGCTCGACCGCGCGATCCCAGGCGTCGAGCGCATCGCGCCGGGCCTCCTCGTCGGTTCCCGCCGTGCCCCATCGCGCGAGAGCGAGGCCGTCCCAGGCCTGTTCGTAGGTCGGATGCAGAGCGAGGGCGGCCTCGAAGGCCCCGGCCGCTCCCGCGAACCGCCCCCTGGCCGAGAGCGCGCGCCCGCGCTCGTGGTGAGCCCGGTAGTTCTGCGGTGCGAGGCGAGCCGCCTCGTTTGCGTCTCCGGCGACGAGCTCGTGGTCGGCAAGCGAAGCCGTCCCGTAGGACCACGCCCCGCACGCCGCGACAAGCGCGAGGACCAGCATCGCGGCCCTTGCCGGGACCCCCGAGAGCCGGACCTCGCGAGACGGGGCGCCCGAGCGCGCCGCGAGTAGCCCGCAGGCAAAGAAAAAGGAGAGGGCCGCCGGCGGCACGTCGAGCACGTCCAGGACGAGCCCGTGGAAGAGGAAGGCCACGACCGTCCCCGCGAGCGCCCAGTCCTCGGGGACCCGCGGCCCGCGCCTGATCCCCAGGGCTGCTCCTCCCAGAACGAGCGCGAGCGCGGCCAGGCCCGCGGGTCCCGCTTCCGCCAGGACCACGAGGAAGAGATCGTGGGGGTCCTCCACGCGAGCTCCGGCGGGATGAAGGAGCGCCTCTTCGGAGTCGCGGTAGGGGCCGAAGGCGATCCGGAAGTTGCCCGCGCCCACGCCGAGCGCCGGATGGTCGGCCGCGAGCCGCGCCGTCGAGCCCCAGATGAGAACCCGGACGCGGTTGGTCGGATGCCCCGGATCGAATACCGAGCGCGCCCTCTCCCATCGAGCGAAAACGAGCGCGAGCGCGGCGAGAGCGAGCGCCCCCGCGACGATCCAGGCTCGCCGATCCCGCCGGCCGAGGGCGACACCGCCGGCGGCGACGAGCGCGCCGCCGATCGCCGCGGCCCATCCGCCGCGGCTGTCGAGGAGGACGAGATGGGATGCCACCAGGGCCGTGGCGACGAGCCATCCCGACCGGCCGATCGCGCCTTCCGCCGTGAGAGAAAGAACGAGGAGCGCCGGGAGAGCCACGGAAAGGTAGGCCGCCGCGAAGTTCGCGTTGCCGAGCGTCGAGACGGGGGCGGCGGGCGCGTTCCCCGCGAGGGGATCCCAACCCATGGCCTGGAAGAGGCCGTAGAAGGCTACCCCGATCCCCCCGATCGCCGTCGCCAGGAGAAGCAAGCGAAGCGGAAATCGGTCCGCGCTCCAGTACGCCGCGAGGAAGACCACCCCAAGCGGGGCTCGGGCGAGCGCGGTCTGGAGGGCCTCGAACCGGTTGCCCGCCCACGCGAGCGAGGCGAAGAAGAGAAGGAAGAGCGCGGCTCCCGCGATGACGTGGCGGGAGACCCGCAGCGTGACCACCTCCGGCCTGCGCAGCCGCATCGCGGCAAGAAGAGCCAGGAGCGCGGCTCCCCCGACCAGAACCAGGTTCTTCGCGCGGAACGAGTCGGTGAAGGCCCCCGGGATCTCCGCGAGCGGGACCAGGACGAGGAGCGCGACGAGGACGCGGGGGAGGGCGGGGGAGTCGCCCGGTGCTCGATCGGACCTCACGCGGGACTCTACACCCGGCTCCCGAGGTGGACAAGCGCGACCGTTCGTCGCGGGCGATCTCCCGCACGTCGTCTGGCGAGACCCCGGGGTGCAGAATCTGAAGGCGACTGGGGACTCGCGGCGATCGACGGCGCGGAGGACACGGAGATGATGGAAACTCGACCCATCGACGGCTACCGCCACCTGGCCAGAAACCCAGAGGGCGAAGCGGAAGGGTCTTTCCGTCTTCCCCTTCTCGCACACGATCCCCGGTCGCTCTCCCCCTTCCGGCGGATGCCATGCGAGGGTCGCCGGCTGAACCGCCTGCCTCTAGCCTCCCCCGCGCCCCTTTTGATGCGAGTGTCTGGTCCCCAAGCCAAACCCCGTGGGGCGCGTGACGCTGGAGCCGACCGCAATATCGACCCCGAATACAAATCGGCGAAGATTCTCGAGCAGGACCTAGTCCGAGGCTGCTGAACAACCCCCCCGTCGCGAAGCGCGATCGCGGCCGCCACTCACGAAGGGCGTCCTGGGCGCGGCCATGAGAGCCAGACCGTGGGCGCCCCTCGTTGCCACCGTGGCGTGGAAGAGCGTTTGCGGCAAGGGGAGCTCGGCTGGCCGCGCGGCAGCAAGGGGGACCAACGAGCGGGGGTGGTGCCGTGAAGCGGAGCGTGCGAAATGGGGCCGGCGAAGCCAGGCGGCTGAACCCGGGCGT
This sequence comes from Planctomycetota bacterium, assembly GCA_016209595.1. Lineage (GTDB taxonomy): Bacteria > Planctomycetota > JACQVV01 > JACQVV01 > JACQVV01 > JACQVV01. Next base: position 741 of record JACQVV010000389.1, on the reverse strand, counting down.
GCGAAATGCGCGACAGGGGACTCACCATTCTCATCTCACCGCCGCGTTCGCGAGGAAAGGAGAGGCCGGCACCCGACTCCGGGCTTGCGGTTTCGCGCCCTGCGCGGTCGCCCCGTCAACGCTTATCCGAAAAACCAGCGCCGGCAGGGGCTCTCTCGGCACGAGCCTGCCATGGTTCGAGTGGGCCAGCGCGTGGCAGCGGGTGCAGACGAGGGCGAGATTGGCCGGGTCGTTCCCTCCTCCCTCCGCTCTCGGATCGACGTGATGAACATGGACGTAGAGGGCCGCGTGACACCCGCAGACCGAGCACCGCCCTCCGTCCCGCAGGTAGATCGCCCGCCGGAGCGCGAGGTCGGGGTCAGGAGCTCGCCCCGAAAGGCCGTAGGTCTTCCGGAACTCCTCCATGAACGCCTCTTCCTCCGAGAGGCTTCCTGAAAGGACTCCGGCCAGCCGGTCGGTTTCGCGTCGGGTCGCAGCCTCGATCTCCTTGGCGACATCGTAGACCGCCGCTCCCTCGCCCCGGATCCGCGCGAGCTCGTCGCCGGTGACCGGCACGATCCCTCCTGATCCGACCATCCACGAGAAACCCGTTCCCCTGTCGTGGTGGATGACGATCCGGTAGGACTCCCAGAGGGGCGAGGGTGCGCCGATCGTGACGAGGAACTGCCAGAGCGCTTCCTCGATCACCTCGGCCGTGCCCGTCGCCCGCCCGAGGCGCTTCCCGAGGACCCGGACGAGCTC
>JACQVV010000009.1 GCA_016209595.1 Planctomycetota bacterium | reverse complement strand
GGCAGGACGTGGGCTGGATCATGCAATCGAACGCTGGCGTGGAGATCCCGGTCTCGGTCGACTTCGGGGACGTGATCCGGATCTACGGCGGCGAGGGAACGGAAGCGGGATCCGACCTCCTCGCCCGCCTCGACCGAGAAGGAAAGCGTGGCGTCCGCGTCGAGTGGTACCGCGACGGGCGCTACTGGTGGCAAGGCAACCTCGACCGGCTCCGCGGCGGCCTCGACGAGTCGACCCGCACCGTGACCTTCATCGTCCGCGTGGACGACACGACGAGCGCCGAGGTCGCGGGGGAACGGGTCGCCCTCATGCGCGGGATGTTCTGCAAGGTCGAGATCCCCGGGCTCGTCCGGCCCGATACCGTTGTCATCCCGCGAGGCGCGCTCCGTGAGGGGCGCACGGTCCACCTCGTGGAGAACGGCCGGCTCACCGTCCGCGAGGTCGTCCCCCAGTTCTACAGCGAATCGGAGATCGCGATCGAGTCCGGCCTCTCCGGGGGCGAGACGCTCGTCCTCACCGACGTCCCGGGTGCCGTGCAGGGAATGCTCCTGGAGCCGGTATTCGACCCGCTGCCATAGCAAGGAGCCCCCCATGCTCGAAGGAATCTCGGTCCCCGATCTCGCGATCTTCTTCGGGGTCCTCCTCTTCTCGCTCTCGTTCCACGAGTTCGCCCACGCCTGGACCGCCCTCGCCAGGGGGGACCCCACGGCCCGGGACCTGGGGCGGGTGACGCTGAATCCGATCCGCCACCTGGACCTCGCGATGTCCCTCCTCGTTCCGGCGATCTTCTACCTGGGAAGCGGGGGAAGGGTCCTCTTCGGCGGCGGGAAACCGGTCCCGGTCGATCCCTCGAGGCTTCGCCGGCGCTTCGACATGGTCCTCGTCTCCGCGGCGGGACCCGCGTCGAACGTCTTCCTGGTCCTCGTGGGGCTTGCCCTCTTCGGGATCCTCGGCCGGACGATCGAGTCAGGCTCCACGGGCTGGGCGATCCTGGAAACCTGGTGGCAGCTCAACTTCTGGCTCGCCCTCTTCAACCTCCTCCCCATCCCGCCGCTCGACGGGTCGAAGATCCTGGGTTTCTTCCTGCCGGGCAGTCTGGGACGATCGTTCGACAGGCTCCAGCACGGGCCCGCCGGGTTCCTCCTTCTCCTCGCGTTCCTGGCCGTCGACGGCACGGGCAAGCTGCTCGTCCCGGTCATGGTCTGGACGTCGGGATGGGTGGACCGCTACCTCCACCTCGTCGGGGCGCTCTAAATGGAAGAGGCCGCCGGCTACCGCATCCGCCTCGACGCCTTCGAGGGACCGCTGGACCTCCTCCTCTACCTCATCAAGAAGAACGAGGTCGACATCTACGATATCCCGATCGCGACGATCACGGGCCAGTTCCTCGAGCACTTGGAGGGGCTCAAGGAACTCGACGTGAACCGGGCCGGGGATTTCCTCGTCATGGCCTCGACCTTGATGGAGGTGAAGTCGAGGACGATCCTCCCCGTGGCGCCGGGCGAGGGCGAGGAGGAAGAGGAGGACCCGCGGAGCGAGCTCGTCCGGCAACTCCTGGAATACCGGAAATACCGCGAGGCGGCCGAGAGTCTCAAGGAGCGAGCGGAACGCGAGGGCCTTCTCTTCCCGCGGGGCCTGGCGGAACCGCTGGAGGGGGAGCCCGAGGAGCCGCGGGTCGAGGTCGACCTCTGGCAGCTCGTGCAGGCTTTCGCCCGGATCCTCGAAGAGACGGGCGTATCGCGCGAGCGGAGAATCGCTTATGACGAGAAACCGGTGGCGGACTACGTGGCGGCGATCCGGGAGCGCCTCGCGCGGACCCCCCGTTTCACCTTCCGCTCGCTCTTCGAGGGGGCGCCGCGGAGGGGGGACCTGATCGGGCTCTTCCTCGCGCTACTGGAACTCATCCGGGGCCACGAGGTCCGAGTCGTCCAGGAGAAGCCTCACGAGGAGATCGAGATCGCCGCCCGGGAGGAGCGCCCGGAAGGCTTGACGGACGGTCCGGCGGCTTCCTACAATCCCGCGCCTTGATTTCCCGGCCGGTTCGAGTTGCAATGACGGTAGAGCAGGCGTAGAGGCGAGAGAGAGTGAAGGGGACGGCCATGGCCGTAACGCACAGACCGACCCCCTCCCCCCTCGAGACGGTGGGGAGGCGGGTGCGCGTGATCGTCAACCCGGTCTCCGGGCGCGGCCGTCACGTCCGCAAGCTCCGGCGCCTGGCGAAGATCCTACGCGCGCTCAAGTTCCGGCCGGAGTTCTTCGTAACCCGGGGGCCGGGCGACGCGGCCCGCTACGCGGTGGAGGCGCATCCGGACACGGCGCTGCTCCTCGCCGTCGGCGGTGACGGGACCGTGAACGAGGTCGCCAACGGGAACATCGAGAACAAGGTCCCGATCGCGCTCCTTCCGGCCGGGACGGGGAACATCCTCCAGAAGGAGTTCCGCCTGCCGCGTCGCGTCCGCGAGGCGTGCCGGCTCGCCCTGGAGGGCCAGGTGCGCTGGATCGACGCCCTTCGCGTGAACGGCCGCCTCTCGCTCCTGGTGACCAGCGCCGGGTTCGACTCGAGGATCGCGCTCGAGATCCACCGGAACCGCAAGGGCACGCTGCGACAACGCGACTACGCCTTCTACATCGCGAAAGAAGTCCTCACGCACAAGTACAACCCGATCGACGTCTACGCGGACGGAGAGCTCCTCGCCGAGGGCGCGGCGCACGTCATCGTCGGGAACGCGCGGTCATACGGGGGACCCTTCGAGATCGCCTGCCACGCGAGCCCCTTCGACGGGAAGATGGACGTGGTCGCCTTGATGGCGAAGGGGCGGCTCCCGCTCCTCCGCTACCTCTGGTGCGCCGTGCGGGGGAACCTCGACCGCTGTCCCGGCGTGATCTACCGGCAGGTGAAGCGGCTGGAGCTCCGAGGCCGCGCCGACATCCCCTACCAGATCGACGGCGACCCGGCAGGATTCCTGCCCGTCAAGATCGAGGTCCTGCCCCGAGCCATCCCGGTCGTCGTGAGCGGGTGAGGGCCACTCCTCCTTCTTCCGGATGACGAGCGGCCTCTCCCCCTTCCGGATCGGACCGGTCGAGGTCGGCGGGCCGGAGGGGATCTTCCTGATCGCGGGGCCTTGCGTTCTGGAAAACGAACGCCGGACGCTCGTGATCGCCGAGCGCGCGGCCGCCGCGGCCCGCCTCCACGGCGTCGGGTTCGTCTTCAAGTCGAGCTTCGACAAGGCGAACCGTTCCTCGATCCAGAACTACCGCGGGCCGGGCCTGGAGGTCGGGCTCTCCTGGCTCGCCAGGGCGAAGGAGGAGTTGCACGTCCCCGTGCTCGTGGACGTCCATGAAGTCTCCCAGGTCGGTCCCGCGGCCGAGGTCGCCGACTGTCTCCAGATCCCCGCGTTCCTCTGCCGCCAGACGGACATCCTCGTCGCCGCGGCGCGGAGCGGCCGGGCCGTGAACATCAAGAAGGGGCAGTTCATGGCCCCCTGGGACATGGAGAACGCCGTCGACAAGGTCCGCGATTCGGGGTGCGAGAGGGTTCTCGTGACCGAGCGAGGTTTTTCGTTCGGCTACAACAACCTCGTCGTGGACTTCCGTTCGCTGCCGATCCTCTCCCGCGTCGCCCACGTCGTCTTCGACGGGACCCACTCGGTCCAGCTTCCCGGGGGGCAGGGGAAGGCCTCGGGAGGGAACCGGGAGATGGTGGAGCCCCTCGTCCGGGCGGCGGTCGCGGTCGGCTGCTCGGGGCTTTTCCTGGAGGTCCACGACGACCCGGACCACTCGCCCTCCGACGG
>JACQVV010000034.1 GCA_016209595.1 Planctomycetota bacterium | reverse complement strand
TCACCGTGAGCGTGTCGAACGTGTCCGACCAGTTGATCCACCGCCCGTCGGCCGAGAGCTGGAACCACGGGACGGGCTTGTAGGCGAAACCGACCGTCACGTGCTGGGGGAGCTCGAAGTCCTCGATCGTCATGTCCACGTCGGTCTCCAGGCCATTCAGCCCGCCGTTGGGCAGGAAGAGGAGGGCGGGGAGCCCCAGGCCCGTGGCGTTGAAGAACCGCGTGAAGTCGATGTGCGCCTCGCCCGAGAGGTCGGTGAGAAAGGTCCGGCTGGCGTAGGACGCGCCCACCGAGAACGAGTCATCGTGCCGGTACAGCGCCCCGATCCGCCCACCGAAGCCCCAGCCCCTGAGAAACTCGCTGTCGATCTCCCCGCGGATCTCATTCACGCCGGCCGTCGCGCCCAAGAAGTCCGCGTACGAGATCCCCGAGAGCGGTTCGCCTTTGAGGATGTCGGCGGACTGGCCGACGAGGCCGTCGATCTCGAGCTGGGCGATATCGAAGTTGGGAGCGATCCCGAGCGAGAAGTGCTCGTTGAACCGGTATGCCGCCGCGGGCACGAGAGAGAGGATGAGGAGGTTCACGCGCTGGTCGTTCCCCTCCGGGAAGAGCTCCGAGCGGACCTTGGTGTTGAGCTGCGATCCGCCCTGCGGGAAGACGCCGAACCCGAACTTCCACCCGGACCCCTCGGGGATTGTGCGCACCTGGTAGTCCTGCCGGAGCTCGGGCGGGACGTGCTCGGTAGGGACCGGGCCGCCCTCTGTCGGCGAGTGCGTCTGGTGGGCCAGGACCTCGTGTTCGCCCACGAGCCGGATCCGGATGAGCCCCACGGCGTCGCGCCCGGCCGGGAAGACGTAGCGATAGGCGATGCGCACGCGTTCGAGCTCGGTCCCCGGCGGGAGGGGGGGAAGGGAGTCGAAGCGCGCCACGGGAGCGAAGCTCTCGGCCACGTCTCGTACGCCGGCCTCCTCCGCGAGGACCCTCGATTCCAGACCCGACCCCACGGGGAACGGGTCCTCCCGGTGCGCGAGCGTCTCCTGGAAGTACTTGTCGCCCTGCCGGTAGACGAGGATCGTGCGGAAGTTCCGGAGCTCCACCGTGTTCCCGGCGGTGTCCAGCAGGACCGCGATCCGCATCGGGAGCTCCCGCTGGTCGAAGAGCTCCGAGACCTCTGCCTTCTGCCAGTCCGGCGAGAGCGACCGGAAGCGCGTGTTCTGCTCCCGGTCGTCCACGGCGAGCTTGAGCTTCACGAACTCGTCGTTCACGCGCTGCACGTAGCGCCACTCGAACTGGGCCACGACGCCCGAAACCACCGCGTCGGGCGGGATGCCCGGGAAGTCCTGGATCTGGACGACGCTCCGGTAGCCCTTCCCGACCTCCTCCGAGCGCGTGTACGCCAGGACCTGGACGTCGGCGATCGCGGCGCCCCTTCCTTCCGCCTCCAGGATCAAGCGTCCGGGGACCGCGGCGAGCGGGACCTCGATGTATCCGCGGCCTTCGCTCCTCACGTAGATCTCGCGCCGCGAGCCCAGGACCGGCGGCGCGGCGGAGGCGAAGTAGGCGTCGTAGATGTCGACCGGGAGCGTGAGGAGGTCGAGCGGGTGGTCGAACACGTAGCCGAAGAACGGGGCGATCACGAGCTCGTCCTCGGAATCCACGCCCGGTTCGAACTGAGTCTGCTCGTAGTGGAGCTTCTGCACGAAGACCTCGACCGTCTGATCGAGCTGGCGGCCGACGATGAACGCGATCGATGCGGGATTCCGATTCAGGGCGGACGTGTCGCCGATCACGCCCGTGGAAGCGCCGCCCCGACCGTGGCCTCTCGCGCCGAACTCGATGGGGAAGAGCCCGTTGGCCGCTCTCGCGGCCGGCACGAGCGCCCAAGCCGCGAGCGCGGCGAGCGTCAAGTGCGAGTACACGCGGCGGCGGATCATCTTTCGCCCGTTTTCCCGGAATCCCTGGAAGAGGGAGGTTTCTACCACCGGGCGAAAGGGGTGTCAACGCCGTTCCCAGGGCGACGGACAAAGTCGTAGGGCGGGGGCTTGTCCCCCGCCGAAGCCCGGGGCATGGCCGAAGACGGCGGGGGACAAGCCCCCACCCTACAGGTTATCGGGCGACTTTGCCGGGACCCTGACGCCGTTCCATCGCTCTTTGGGTGTGGTTCTCGCACTGAGCGCCACCCCGGTTTCACCGCTCCCGCTCCCGCTCCAGGCTGTTGCCTGTCGCCTCTGTTGCTGCGGTGCCGGGTCGCTACGACTTTCACGTAGTCCTGGGAGAACCTCCCCCTCGGTTGACGCCCATCCGGCACGAGGCGAGGATGGTAGCCGATGCCCGACGCGAAACCGAAGATCCTCCTGGTGGACGACGACCCCGGCATTCGCCGGATGCTCGGTGACTATCTCTCGGACTCGTACACCGTCCTCGCCGCCTCGAACGCAGCCGAGGCCGCGCGCCTCTGGACGCTCGACCTCGCGCTCATGATCGTGGACATCTCGATGCCTGGAGCAAGCGGACTCGATCTCGTGGAGGCCCTTCGCAAGCGCTCGAGCAACGTCCCGGTGCTGATCGTCACCGCGTATGCCTCCCCGGAGCACGTCCGGAGAGCGCGGGCCCTTCACGTACAGCACTTCCTCGTGAAGCCCTTCGACCTCGCGGTCATCGAGCAGCGGGTCCGAGAGGCCATCTTCGGCGCGCCCGCTACCCCGGCGGCCGGAGCCGAAGACGGCAAGCCGGCAGCGGTGCCCGGCGCGGACCGCCTCCTGACGGAAGGGACGATCGAGGTGGACTTCCGCACCCTCTGCGACATGGCCCGCGAGATCCCCGTCCCCGTGAACGACGGGCTCCTCGCCTCGGCGGCGAGCTACGTTCTCCTCGACGCGAGCTTCCGGCCGGAGAGAATCTCCTCGATCGAGCCGCGAGACGTCGTCGCCCGGGAAGGAGAACCGCTCTCGCTCGGGGGCATCCGGCGCCTGGAGACTCACCTGGCATCGCCCCAGGGGAGGGTCCTCTTCCGTTGTCGCCTAGGGAACGCGGGAGTCGCCGACCTCTCGCGCCCCTCGAACCTCCTGCTCGCGCGTTCGGTCGCGCTTGCTCGATACCTCGCCGACAAGATCCGCTCCAACCCGCAGGCGATCCCGCAGATCCTCGGGACCAACCCCGTGCTCCGCGAGGCCCAAAGGAGACTCGACCGGAGGCAGACCGAGGTCGTGGAGCAGGTCTTCGCCCGGCTGTTCGACGTGGCGGAGGTCCCCCTTGTCCTCACCGACCTCGCCAACCGCGGAGGCTCGGACCCGAAGGCGGGGCGGCTTCGCGACGTCGCGGTCGGCATGGCTGGCCTCGCCGCGGCGATCCTGGTGCGGCTCCTTGTCGACTCGGGCCGGGGGCTCCGCGCGGAGGAGCTCGCCCGCGTCGCGTTCCCCGTAGGGCTCGGCGCGTTCCTGGCAGACCTCGCGCTCGCCAACCACCTTTCGGAGTGGGAGGATCCCGACATATCGCTCCCCGTATGGAAGCGCCACCCCGAGGAAGAGGAGGCGGTCCTCGCGAGGGCCGGGCTCCCCGAGGACGTCCGCGAGATCGTGAGACGGCACCACGAGGAGCCGCGCGATCTACCACTCCTGGTCCGGGTCGTCCACATCGCCGACGCCTACGCCCAGCTCGTCACTCCCTACGGCGTGCTCGCGAGCGGGGACTGGGTCCAGGAGAGTCCCCAGCCGCTCTCTCCCGATCGGGCACTCGAGCGCCTCGCCGACCTCTCCCTCTCGCGCGGGCTCTACGACGAGGAGTGCCTCCTCGCCCTGGGGGCGACCCTCGGGAATCCGCTCCTGGCGGAGAAGCGATACGAGCTCGAGGTCCGCCAGCTCCGGCGGGCGTGCCCCGCGCTTCTCCTTGTCCCGCAGGGAGAGCGCTGGGCGGCCGGGCTCTGCGGTGACCCCGCTTTCTACCGGAAGCTCAACGCGGAGCGCCAGGTCTGCGGCGGCCGCTCGGCCGCTCCGGAGGACCAGCACCAGGGGAAGGCCTACCACCGTTGCCTCGCCCACGACCGCCGCCTCCAGGAGATCAACCAGATCCACAAGCGCTAGTCAGGAGAACGAGAGACGTGCTGCGGATCGAGAAAAGGGACGACGGACGCTACCGGCTCACCGACGGGACGGAAGAGGTCGTCTTCGCCAAAGAGAAGTTCGAGGACCTCTACTACGCTGTCCCCACGCACGCGACTCAGTTCTACCGGCTCCTCGTCGAGGAGGTGGCCGCGATCCCCGAGGAGCGCGCCCTCATGAACCGCATGATCGGTGGCGCGGGAAGCCGGGAGAAGGTATTGAACGAGATTCAGGAGGCGATCCGCGGGATGCCCCGGCCCTGAGGAGAGCCCGGCTTCAGGGAAGGAGTCGCAGTTCCGGGAAAGCAAGACGTCCGGGAGCCCGAGTCCGGCACGGGCGCGGGCGATGTCGTGCTCTCTGAGATTCCTGCCGATACTCGTCGAGATGAAGACCGACGGCGGGGGGACGGCCCGCTCGCACACCAGGCGCAAACTGTCAAGTGACTCCGCCCTTGACCGTCTCGCCGTGATAGGCTTCGCTAGATGAAGGCGACCCCGCGCGGGAGTTCCGCGAGCCGCCTGCGCGCGGCTCTCGAGATGTACCGGATGGGCGAGTCGATGATGCGGCTCCGGCTTCGCCGCCGATATCCTCGCGCGAGCGAGGCGAGGCTCGCAGCACGGCTGGTCGCGTGGCTCGAGGAGCGACCAGGAGCCGAAGAAGGGGATGCCCAGGGCTCGTAGGTCTGGGAGGACGGAAGCCGGAATGGAGACCGTCCTCCGACAGGTCGTCGACACGCTGAAGTCCCTCCGAGCAGCCTGGGCACTCGTCGGCGGGCTAAACAAGAGGGCGCGATTCTGCACAACGCCTCGGCGGC
>JACQVV010000008.1 GCA_016209595.1 Planctomycetota bacterium | reverse complement strand
GGTCCGGGGGGGAGGTACTCCCCCCCGGTCGCCAGGAGGGCAGGGGGGAGGCCGAGGGGGCGGAGCCCCCTCGGGGAGGCGCGGAGGCCAAGGATGGCCGGAGCGCCGACGCCACCGGAGGTCTTCCGCAGAGGATCTCGAAGAGGATCGCGCCGAGCGAATAGACGTCGCTCCGGGCGTCGGCCTGTCCCGAATCCCCTCGCGCCTGTTCGGGGGGCATGTACTCGAGCGTCCCGAGGACCGTTCCCGCCGACGTGAGAGCGCACCCCACCGGCCCCCCCTCCAGTCGCTCATGGCGGAACTCTTCCCTGACCCGGGCGACGCCCCAATCCAGGACGTAGACTTCCCCCTTCTCTCCCACCATCACGTTCGAAGGCTTGAGATCGCGATGGATCACGCCGCGCTGGTGGGCGTGCTCGACGACCCGCGCGGCGCGCGCGAGGTAGCCGAGGAGCCGCCGGCGATCCTCGCGGCCGGCCATCGCCTCGGCGAGCGTCCGCCCGGGCACGTATTTCATCGTGTAGTAGAGCCGGCCGTCCGGGAAGCGGCCGAGGTCGTGGATCGGAACGATGCCGGGGTTGTCGAGTCCCGCGGTGGCGCGCGCCTCCGTCTGGAAGCGCGCCGCCCAGCGCTCGGAGGAGAGCTCCGGGGCGAGCGTCTTCATCGCGACGGGTCGGCCGAGGCGTAGGTCGGTGGCGAGGAAGACCTCCCCCATCCCGCCGCGCGCGATCCGGCGAAGAACCTCGTAGCGCGTGTCGATCACGAGCCCGACCGCGGCCTCGTCCCGGGCGATCATCGGCCCGAGGCGCGTGAGGAGCTCGTCCGGCGTCTTTCTCACGACCCGAAGAGTTCCCGCATCTCCGCTCCGGCCTCGTCGTCACTTGAAACCGTGTCCCGGACCCGGGCGAGGATCCCCTCCCGGAGGCGCTTCCGCGCGCGGAAGAGGAAGTTCGTGACGTCGGAGACGGAGACCCCGAAGCGGCCGGCGAGGGCCTCGTAGCTCGTGTCATCCCCCGGCGCGGGCTCGACGTCGCGAGCGAGGAAGAGGCCGAAGGCCGTCTCTTTCCCGGCCTCGCGGTACTCGGCCTCCATCTCGTCCAGCGCCTCGGCGAGGATCGTGCGGGCCCAGTCCCGGGAGAAGTCGGCCTCGGGCGAGCCCGTGGCGGAGGGCTCGAACCCTCCGAGGTCCGAAAGCGAGACGTGGACCGCTCCTCCGCCCCGCATCTGGGCGCTCTCCCGGCGGTGCTCGAGGCGGGCGAAGTTGTCCAGGGCGGCCATCACGTAGGAGCGGAAGCGCCCGCGCTCGGAGGAGAGGCGCGCGAGGACCCCTTTCTCCAGGAGGCTCGTGAAGAAATCCTGCGTGAGGTCCTTCGCCTCCTCGTTCGACCGGTTCCACTTCCGGCGGAAGTGGGCGTAGACGGGGCGCCAGTACGTCTCGGCAAGCGCCTCGATCGACGAGCGGTAGCCCGGCGATTCCGGGTCCGCGGCGCCCGAGACGAGCGACCAGCGCGTCGCCGGGAAGCGGCCCTCGGGCCCTCCCGTGTCCGTGTAGGCCTCTCGCGCCATCCGTCGTCTCCTACCGGCTCACGACCTCGCCCATCTGCACGACCTCGAAGTCCTTCCCCTTCACCTGCTGGAGGGCATGGAGGTCGTCGTCGTTCCAGCGGGAGTCGGGGGCGCCGGAGAGGAACCAGTCGCCGCCGTTATCCGCGACGATCATGCCGTAGCGCTGGAGCGCCTCCAGGATGACCTTCGCAGCGGGCGGGAACCCCGAGACGTCGAACCCCGCTTTCAGGCGCACGCGCATTCCCATCGGCGGGAGGTTCGCATCCTCGAGATCGCTCGCGAAGTGCCGGGCCGGGGAGACGTACGCGCGGCGGGTCCGGCGCGCGGTGAACCGGAGCGCATGGCGGATCGCCTTGGCGAGGGCGGCCTCGTCGTAGCGGACGAGACCTGGGAAGATCGGGAGCCCCGCGGCGTCGGCCGAGGTCCAGCCGGCCGGGCGGAGGTCGTTCGACGAGAGGTCGAAGACCGCGCCGGACCCCGCGCGCCAGCGTTTCCCCCCTTCCTCGGGGTGGGCGTCGAAGAGCTCGTAGAGCTTCCATGCGTCCCTGTCGATCACCAGGACGTGCCGGTCGCCGTCCGAGTCGGGCCCCCCCTCGATCGGCGCGTCGGGAGGGACGGGGTAAGGGCCCGGGTCGCTCTCGTCCGCGTACTCGAAGCTCACGGGGACCCTGGGCTGATTCCCGCGAACCACGACATAGGGGATGCCGTTCGGCGCTCCCTCCCAGACCGTGCCGAAGTCGGGATGGAGGGGCCGGTCGGCTCCGATCGATTCGATCAAGGCGTCCGAGTTCGGATCGATGGGGAGCCGCGAGACTTCCTGGTTCCACGGGTTGTCGGCCGGAAAGGGCCGCGCTCCACCCAGGCTCGCGCCGGGGCCCAGGCCGACTTTCTTGCGCTCGTCCCCACGCTGCGCGCGGGCGGGGAGCGCGGCGGCGGCGAAGGCGGCGGCGAGGAAGACAAGGAGCGCGGTTCTCTTCATCGTGAGAGCTCCTGAACGGTCGAAGGGGCGAGGAGTCCCCTCACCCGGATCCTGTCGAACCGGATCCCCGAGATCCGTCCCCAGCTCACGGCGACAAGCCCGACGCGCGCCCCGTCGGATCTCCCCTGAATGCGGAGTTCCCTCGTCCCGTGGCTAGAGAAGGAAACCTGGTGGGACGTGCCTCGCGCGCCCGCCACGAAGACGTACTGGACGTCCGCACGGAGCTCCTTCCCGAGCGGCCCGCTTCCGAGTTCCTCCGGCTCGGGCCTGCGAGAGTCGGCACCCAGGAGCTCCACGAACGGTCCGTCCCGGATCTCGGCGTGGTCCCCGTAGAGCATCGCGTCGAACGAGCGCGAGTCGTCGTCGCTCCGATACTCCTGGAAGTACTGGATGGATAGGCAGTAGTTGCCCGCCCGGGTGATGCCGAACACGACCTCCACCTCGATCTCCTCCGCCCACTCGCCCCGGAGCGTGATGTGGCCGCTCCCGCCCTCCTGGTCGCTGGGCGGCGGCGCTTTCTCGATCCACCAGGAACCATCTCGGACCTCGGCGCGGCAGGTCCCGAACTCCTTCTCGGCGAAGTAGTCGAGGTCCGCGGCGCTAGCGAACTCGTAGACCGCCTCGATCCGGACCCCGCCCCCCTTCGCCTCGAGCACGCGGGCGCCGTGGCCGAAGTGCTCGCGCACGCGCTCCGAGAGCCTCCTCGCGGGCTCTGGCTCGCGCTCCTCGGGTGATTCGCCGGGAGACGGGCCGACCTCCTCGGCCCCCAGGCGCTCCGCCTCCTCGCGCACGAGGTTGGCCCAGAAGAGGATTCGCGCGCGATCCTCCTCGCCGGGGACGCCCGCGCGCGCGAGGGCTTCGGCCGCGTCGGCGTCGCCCAGACAGAGGTAGAGAACCGCGGAGTCGTACGATTCCTGCCCCTGGGCTGGAGGCTCCGGCGCTTCGGCGTCTAGGGCTCTCCCCAGCGAGAGGAGGACGAGGTCGCCAGGCGAGATTTCGAGGAAACCCTTCTCCACGTCTCCCGATTCCTGGAAGTCCCGGAAGACGATCGACCAGGAAAGGAGGTCGTCCGCTCGCCGGACCTCGACGATCAGGCGCCGTTCGGGCTTCGCGTCGCCGTCGATGCCCAGACGGATCCAGCGTCCGGTCCGGCGGTCCTCGTCGAGGCGAGCCGCGGCTTTCGACATCCCTGCCTCGAAAGCGGCGAGCGGCGCGGTTTCGAGGACGACGGGATAAAGGACTCCCTGGAGCGCGAGGACCTTCTTCCGGTCCTCCCACCCCGCCCGCGCGGCCGCGAAATCCCCCGAGAGAAGCCCGCGCCACATCGAGCGTCTCGCGAGACCCAGCGACTCGGCGAGCAAATCGAGCTCCAGGACGGCTTTCTCCGCGTCCTCCTCGAACCGTGCGAGGGTTTCACGGAGGATCTCCCGGGCCTTCTCGATGTCGCCCAGGGAGAGCGCGGAGAAGACGGGCCCGAGCTCGCCCGCCAGGGCCGCCTCGACGAGGCGCGCCACCTTGGCAATGCGCTGGCGCACCGGCTCGCGCAGGGCCTCCCGGCGTTCGGGATCGGGATCCTCGAGGCGGCCCGGAGCCTCGAGCGCCCGGAGGCGCCCGCGGGCCTCCATGAGATTCTCGACCCCTCCCGACTCGATCGAGAGGTCGATCCCGGAGAGCAAGAGGTCGAGCGCGGACGCGAGTCGCTTCCGGAGGAACTCCGTGACCGACGCTAGCATCCCGGGCCACACGTCATCGGGGAACCGCGTACGGGCCTCTTCGATCTCGGCGAAAGCCTCCTTGGCTTCCCCGGAATCGGCAAGCGCCGCGAGCCGATCTTCCAGTGCCCGCGCCTCTCCCTGGAGGATCTCGGCGATCCGGTCCGCGCTCCGGCTCGCGGCGAGCGTGTCGGGGTGCCGGCGGATCACCTCGCGGTACTTCGCGAGAGCGCGCTCGAGAAAACCCGGGTCGCTGGCGGACGCGGAACGGAACTCGTCAGCATCGGCGAGCCAGCGGTCCGCGTCGCCCGTCGAGTTCCCTCCGGCGGGAGGCCCGTTCTCACCCGTCCCGCTCCCCCCGGGCGGAGCGTCATCCGGGCGAATCGGCCCCGCCAGGGGCTCGCCCGCGGGAGGAGCCTCGTCCTTCTCTTTGCCGAAGAATCCGGCCGCCCAGAGCACGACTCCCACGAGGAGGAGGACGCCGAGCCCCGCCGCCGCGAACGCGATCACCCGGGCCGGGGAGCGGCGACCGCCCCGAGCGAGCGCGCGCCCACGCTCGGGCGGCCGGACGGAAGCCGCGTCTTCCCGGAGCGAGTCGATCCTTGCCACGACGTCTTCCATTGTCTGCGGGCGATCCTCGGGCTCCTTGGCGGTCATCTCGCGGAGGAGAAGGGTCGCCGGACCGCGCGCCGTCGGGTTCCGGAGCGCCGGATCGGGGACGGGCTCCGTCGCCTGCTTCGAGAGGACGACGAACGGACTCGACCCCTGGAAGGGGGGCTCAGCCGCGAGGAGGAAATAGAAGGTGAGGCCGAGCGAATAGATGTCCGAGCGGACGTCCACCGGCTGCCCCACCGCCTGCTCGGGAGACATGTAGTAGGGCGTGCCCAGGACCTGCCCCGGGGCGGTGAGAGACGAGTCCACTTCCACGTCCCGGGCGAGCCCGAAGTCCACGACCCGCACGCGGTCCTCGCGGTCGAGGAGAATGTTCTCCGGCTTGACGTCGCGGTGGACGATGCCGACCCGGTGGATCGCCGCGAGCCCCTGCGCGGCCTGGAAGAGGATCGCGAGCGCCTCGTCCAGCGGGAGGGGACCGCCGTTCCTTTCGACGTGCCCGCGGAGGTTCGTCCCCTCGACGAGGGGCATCACGCAGTAGTGGAGGCCCCGCTCCTCGCCGAAGCGCAGGATCGGCACGACGTGGGGGTCGTCGATCCGGCTCGCGAGCTTCGCCTCCGTGCGAAAGCGCTCCAGCAGGTTCGGGTCGGCCGCGTAGTCGCCGGGGAGGACCTTGAGCGCGAAGAACTTCTCGAGCGCCGGGTCGTACGCCCGGTAAAGCTTCCCCATCCCGCCCGAGCCGATCTCCTGGACGATCCGGTAGCCCCCGAGCGTCGATCCGACGGGCGAAGCGGGAGCCGGGATCTCGACGGCGCCCTCGACCAGGGTCTCCCGGACGCGCGCGACTTCTTCGCGGGTCATCCGGCCCGTCGAGGCGAGCCACTCGTCGAGCGGCATGAGCGTGCTCGTCTCGGCCTCCTGCCGGTAGAGCGCGAGGACGTCGCGCCCGGAGAGGTAGCCAAGATCCACCGACCGCGAGACGAACTCCCTCTCGTATGGACTGGGCCCGCTTGACAATTCGGGTCTCCTCCTGCTGGCTCCGGATTCTATACTCCTTGAGTCCCCGATCGGAGGAAGTTCCATGGTTCGGTCGTTCGCCCGATGGGCCGCCGTCCTTCTGCTTCTCGCCGCTCCCGCCCGTGCTCAGACAGAGGCCGCCCCCGCGCAGGGGCCCATCCTGGTCACCTTCGACTTGCACATGGACCCGATGGGGACGGACCCGGAGCGCGGTCGCGAGCTCTACAGGAGCTGGCTCACGGCGGCCGAGTGGCTCCTGGGCGTCGTGGAGCCGAGGGGCGCGAAGCTTTCGTTCTCGACGGTCGGGCAGTTCGCCGAATTCAGCCTGGAGGACAGGGAGCGGTCGTTCCCGATCGTCCGGCGCCTGTACGAGAGCGGCGGCAGC
The DNA here is from genome assembly GCA_016209595.1 of Planctomycetota bacterium. Taxonomy (GTDB): domain Bacteria; phylum Planctomycetota; class JACQVV01; order JACQVV01; family JACQVV01; genus JACQVV01. Next base: position 6,356 of record JACQVV010000008.1, on the reverse strand, counting down.
GTCGGCACGCACAGCCACACCTGGGTCCGCGAGGAGGCATTTCGCTGGACCGACGTCACGCACCGCGCCGCGCTTGCGGATTCGCGTCGAGTCTGGGCGGACGACGTCGGGATGGTCGACCGGCTCGTCGCCGCCGTCTTCGACCTCGACGATCCCACTGCCATCCGTGGGATCAACAACCTGCGCGGCACGCACCTCCCCGGCCCGGCGGCGGACCGCCAGGCCCTGTTCGCCGAGTACGGGTTCCGCGTCAGCCAGGCCGGGCCGGGCGAGGACTTCGTCGCCTACTTCGACCACTACATGTACCACCCGTTTCGCCCGAGTTCCGAGAACGAGCTCGCGGAGGACCGCCGCGGCCCGGTCGTCCTGACCCAGGCGGGGCCGGTTCTGGGCCAGGTCGGGGTTCACAAGGGAGTGGAGCAGGACATGAGCCTGCCGCGCATCCAGGCGCGCTTCCTCGGCGAGGTCCTCTGCTGGCTCCACGACCTCCGGACGGGCGCCCCGGAGCGCGTCTGGTGCTTCGGCTGGGGGTCCCACGGGAGCGATGTCGTGCCCCGGGGCGTCAGCCGCCGGTGGGTCGAGCCCGCCCTCGACTGGTTCGACGCCCACTTCGCCGGCAGGCGAATCGGCGGGGCGGTCGTTGCGCGGTACAGCTCGTACGCCGAGGAGGCCGAGCTCTACGAGGCCTGGGAGAAGGCGCACCCGGACCTCCCCTCGAGGTGCTACCCCGAACGAACACGGGAGTGGGCGAAGTACCCCTGGCTCGTCCCGGTCGCGGCCTACCTCTGGGGGGCGACTTACGTCGAGGCGCTCCGGAGCGACGAGACGGTCCAGATCCACCGGCTAGAGGCCCCGGAGGAGCTCGGGGGTCCCTATCCGATCGTCGTCGTCCTCCCCGCCGGGGCCGGCGACGTGACCGTCGATCTCTCGGCCGTCGACCCCGGCGAGTGGACCGCGATCGACCCCGCGTCGGGGGAGCGCCGCGAGCACGCGGCGGCTTCCGTGGCGATCCCCGCGTCGGGGGCGATCCTCGTTCCCGGCAGCTCCCGCGCGACGCTCGCGGATCAGGAGAAGAAGATCGACCAGGCCTTCCCGCCGGTCCGTCCCGGGGCGGACGGCGGTCGCCCGAGACCTGGCCGGCGCGACCTCATGGACCTCGACGCGGACGGTGACGGCAAAGTCAGCCGGGAGGAGTTCCCGGGGCCCGATCGGGTCTTCCGGCAGATCGACGCCGACGGCAACGGCTCGATCGACCCCGAGGAAGCGAAGAACGCACCGCCCCCGCCCGGCGAGAAGGACCGATGAGAGCGCGGGCGAACCGCCGGGAGGGCGCGCCATGACCGCGCTTCCCGGCGGGAGTCCGGCGCTCCGGCTCGCTCCCCGCCCGCTCGGCCGGACGGGCCTTTCGGCGACTCCGCTCGCGCTCGGCGGCCTGGCCATTCGTGGCGCCGCGCCGCCCGCGCCGGGGCTTTCCCCGGAAGACGTGGAGCGCGCCTTCCACGAGCACGGCGTGAACACGTTTTTCGTCACCCGCCACATGACGGCGCTCGCGGAGGGCGTTCGCCGTCTCGTGAGAGCCGGCCACCGCGAGGAGCTCACTCTCGTCTCCGCGGCGAGCCTCCCCTTCGGGTGGGCCGTTCGCGGGGCCTGGGAGAAGAACGCCCGGGCCCTCGGGGTGGACTCGATCGACGTCTGGCTGCTGGGCTGGGTCCGCGCCCGGTGGCACGTGCGAGGAGGGACCTGGCGCGCGATGCGCCGCCTGAAGGAGGAGGGCAAGGTCCGCGCTCTCGGTTTCTCCTGCCACGATCGGATCCTCGCGGCGGAGCTCGCGCGGGAGCTCGCGGTCGACGTCCTCATGATCCGCTACAACGCCGCCCACCGGGGCGCGGAGCGGGAGATCTTCGAATCCTTGGGCCCCGGCTGCCCGCCCGTCATCTCCTACACGGCGACGCGCTGGGGGATGCTGCTCGTCCCGCTTCCCGAACACGGGTTCCCGAACGCCCTCACGGCGCCCGAGTGCTACCGGTTCGTCCTGGCACACCCCGGCGTGGGCGTGGCGCTCTGCGCAGCCCGGTCGTACCAGGAGATCCGGGACGACGTGGCGGGCGTCCTCGCCGGCCCCCTCCCGCCGGATCGTTACGAGGAGGCCCGTCGCTTCGGCGACGCCGTCCACGCTGCGGCCCGGGGCGGCTTCCGCTGGATGTTCCGCCAGGGCTGATCGCGCCGGGGCTCGACACTTCCGCCGGCGCGGCTTAGGATCCCGGTCGCCCGCGCTGTCTGACGGTGTCCGAATGAGGGAACCGTGATGCCCCGCCCCCGCCCGTTTGTATTCCTCTTCCTCCTCGTGGCCGCGCACCCCGCCGCGGCTGACGATCCGGCACCCCCCGAGGTCGACTCGACCTGGACGACGATCCTGGGCGGCGAGTCGTTCTCCGGCTGGGAGGTCCTCTGGCCCGAGTTCTGGACGCTGGAGGACGGCGCCGTCCGCGCGCGCACGCCAGCCGAAGTCACCTGGAAGATCCCCGAGGATGTCCACGGCGCCTACGAGACCTTCAACTTCATCCGCACGCGGCAGGAGTACCCGTCCTTCCACATGTCGCTCGAGGTCCAGGTCGCGAAGGGGAAGTTCGGCGTCGCCCACTGGGGAACGATGAAGAAGACACTCTCGGACTCCTTCTTCTACGGCCACGACGGCTGGTGCGAGTTCCGGATGACCTGGCGGGGCGGCAAGGTCCTCCTCTGGTTCGACGGGAAGTTCTGGGACGACAGCGCGAGCGCCCGGCAGGGGGAGAACAGCGGCCGGATCTATCTCTACCTGCTGCCCGACTCCGATGTCCGATTCCGCAACTTCCGGATGAAGACGCTTCCGCCCGAGCCTGGAAACGGGGAGGGACGCGGTGGACGGGAGGACGAGCCCCGCGAGTCTCTCTCGGGTCTCCTCGCCGGCGGCCTCGACTCGTGGGAACGCGAGGGCTCCTGGGAGCTCTCGGGAGCGCGGCTCGAGGGGCGCTCCGGCGCGAAGCCCGCGTGGATCCGGAGGAAGGACGGACTCGGGAAAGACGGTCGCCTCTCGTTCGAGGTCCGAGGCACCGGTCGCGGCCGGATTCTCACCGTCCTCGCCGACGTCTCCGAGGACGGCCGCGAGGCGACACGGATCGTCCTCCCTCCCCTCTCTACGCGCTGGGTCCAGGTCGAGATCGATCTCTCGGGAGACCGCGCCGCGCTCACGATGGGCGGCCGGCCCGAGGGTGAAGGCAAGCGCGGCGGGTCCGGAGCCGGCATCGGCTTCGCGCTCGCCGCCGGAGGCTCCGTGGACATCCGGCGCCTGGAGTTCGAACCGCGGTAGGTAGCCCGTCCGGCGGCGAGGGGGGAGGGGTCGGGGGGGAGGCCGTGAATGCGGGCGTCATTCAGCATTCGCCATTCCCGGTTGTTGTTGGTGTTTCCCGTTCTTCCCCCCGGCCCAAACACCAAACCGGAAACAACAACCTGAAACATCAACGCTGAATGGGAAATGGGGAGTCCGGGGGGGAGGAACTCCCCCCCGGGCGCCGGGAAGGGACGCCCGCCGATCGCTCCCCTACTTCCCGTCCTCGACCTTTCCGTGCCTAACGAGAAGGAGGTCCTCGTCCTGGATGAGCCCGATCCCCGGAGCGTAGAGCTTGTACTCCCTCTCTCGGGGGGAGAGGGGCGTCGTCTCGAGGACCTTGAGACAGTTCTCGAAAGTCCCAGCGGGAGTTTCGAGCGTCTCCGAGAGAGAGACGATCTCCGCCCGGTCCATCGCGCGCTCCGGCGCGTGCTCCTGGTAATGGCGGGCCCCCAGGAGCGGCAGCCCGGGCATGATGAGCCCGAATCGCGCGCCGTCCTCCCCGGCGAGCCATTCCCCCTCGTGGCGGACGACCTTTCCGTCCTTGTAGATCTCCACTTCCTCGCCGAAGTAGTAGACGCTGTTCGTGCGCCGGCAGATCGCGAAGAAGTTCCGCGAGACCTCCTTGAGCTCGCCGCCCACGGTCTCGCGCTCCTCGACCACCCGCGTCTCCACCTTGCCGACCGTCTTCGTTTCGTCGAGGACCGTGATGACGAGGACTTCCTTTTCGTCCTCCTCGTCCGCCGACTCCAGCACGAGCTGGTATCCGGGCTCCAGGACGAAGAACCGATTCGTCCCCGTCGAAGCGAGGTCCTTCTCGTCGACCAGGAAGGTCTCGGTGAACGGGTGCGAGTCCCTCTCCTGGCCGAAGGCGGGAACGGTGGGCAGCAGGGTCGCAGCACAGGCGCACAGCAGCAGGTTCGAACGCATTCTTCCTCCCAGGGGTCTGTTCCTCTTCGAAGAGATCGCTCCTCGAAATGGAGAAGGTCAGCTCGACGACGTACGTCGGGCGAGTCTCCTCCGCTCCCACGCTATTCTCCCCGCGACGGCGAGCACGCAACCGAGCGCGGAGATCGCGCTCGCCGCCTCACCGATCGATCCTCCCCGGGGGAGATCGCAGAGGTGGACGTACGGCGCCAGAAGGGGTATGGCGAGCAGCGCAGGCAGCGCCCACAGAACCGCGAAACCGAGGCCGACGAAGTCACCGATACGGTCTCCCGATCGGCGCTCCAGAATCCCGCACATCGCAAGTCCGGCAAGGAGAAGGGCGACGAGCCAGGGACCCGATCCGCGGACGACGATCGTCAGATACCCGTAATCCGCCCCTTCGAGCGACGCGGCCTGGTCGACAGCGAGAACGGCCATTAGGACCGCGACCGGGGGCGCGAGAACCGCGGGGGCCGGGAGTCGGACGAACGCCAGGAGCAGCTGCAAGACCAGGCCGCCCCCCAGGGCGAGCGAGACGCCCACATGTGGCTCGATGGCGTTTCGAGCGCCGTGGGGAGAATCCTCGAGCAACCAGGTCCCGTCCGTCGCCCAGAAAACCCCGAGGAGCGCGACGATCGCCGCGGCTCCGGCGAGGAACGCCCCGGAGCGCGGACCGCGCAGCGCGTGCAGCCGCGTCGTGTTCCCGCGTGCGCAAGCGTCGCCCACGGCGAACCATCCCGCGATCGCAAGTGGAAGATAGAGGCCCGCGTGCGAATCCCAGCCGAAGGCGAGGGTCACAGGGGTCAGAGAGGAGGGAGAATGACCGACCGCATGGACGAGCATCCCGACAACCGAGAAGGCCCCGAGCAGGAACAGGGCGTAGCTCAGGTGGGCAAGGACCGCGCAGAGGGACCGGCGCATGGTGGCCTCGTAACAGTGTATCCGAAAGGGAAGGTCTCCGTGGCGCGCCCCAGGACGAGTCGCTCACGATGATCGAGATCGCGAGCGGGATCGTCTTGGAGGCTCCGTCGCGCATCTGCTTTCCCCTCGCCCGGCGTCTCGTTCTAGGCGGCGAGGGACACGCGGCCCTCCCCATTCTGCTGGAGGCGTTCGCGTCGCTTCCGGAGGCATGGACCCTCGACGACCCGCCCGCCGGCGTCGAGCGCGGGGACTGGGAGCGCGCGCGTGTCCGGGCCGTCGCGGCGGCGATCAACCTCTCGAGGGCTGACACCCCGAACTGGCGGCTTGCTGCCACCTTTTCCTGTTCGTTCACGACGGACGGCCTTTGACCGCCGCCGCAACAGGCGGTTTGGGACCTGACCCTGCACCCCGATCCCGAGGGGCCCACCCTCATCGTTCGCACAGCATCAACGCCTCGGCCTCCGGCCTCGGCTTTGTTCGCAGCACACTCGCGCCCTCTCATGTAGCAGTCACGCACTACTCCAGGACCGCCTCGGCCTTTCCCTATCCTCCGACTCGGACAGGCCGTGCCGCGGCTACCTCCCCATCGACTGCCGGCGCGTTGCCTCCACCTGAGGCTTCATCGAAGGTGGAGCAAGCGCCAGGGCGCGCTCGAACGACGCGGCGGCCTCGTCCATCCGGCCGAGGCCGGCGAGCGCGATGCCCCGACCGGTCCAGGCCTGCCACAGCCCTGGGGCCAGATCGGTTGCGCGGGTGAAGTCCGCCTCGGCCCCCGCGAGGTCGCTCTGGTCGTGCCGCGTGAGGCCGCGGTTGGTGTAGGCCTCGGCGGAGCTCGGATCGATCTCGATCGCGCGGGTGAAGTCCGCCACGGCCCCCGTGAGATCGCCTTGGCCCTTCCGGGCAACGCCGCGGTTGCTGTAGGCTTCGGCGTAGGTCGAATCGAGCTCGATCGCGCGGGTGTAGTCCGCCAGGGCCCCCGCGAGGTCTCCCTGGTCGCGCAGGGCATTGCCTCGGTTGTTGTAGGCCATGGCATCGTTCGGATCGAGCTCGATCGCGCAGGCGTAGTCCGCCACGGCCCCCGCGAGGTCTCCCTGGTCTCTTCGGGCAACCCCGCGGTTGTTGTAGACCCAGCCCTCGTTCGGAT
>JACQVV010000369.1 GCA_016209595.1 Planctomycetota bacterium | reverse complement strand
CGGCGCGCTGACATACCCGAAGTCCAACCTGTAACCCAAGCTCCCGGTCAGATCTGTTACCAGGGTACCCGGTTTGCACCGGTCTCGGGGATCGCCTCGCCCGCCCCCGGCACCGCGAGCGATTCGACGGGAAGCCCCGGGACTCCGCGGAGCGCGGCCTCCACGACGCTTGCGAGATCGCGCGAGCGCTCGTTCGCGACGACGCCAATGAAGTTCCCGGTCTCGGGGTATCGGCCGCGAAGGACGGGCGGGATCTCCTGCCGATCGCCAGTGAAGCCCAGCATCTCGAGAGCGATCATCCCGGCGAGAGGCGCCCGGGACCGCGCGAGCTCACCGGCGTGGAGGGAACTCCCGATGAATCCATATTCCTCCAGGTCGTAGGCCGCCAGGACAAGCCGCGCGGCGGGGGCGACCGGCGGCGTCCGTCGCGGTCCGATCCATCGGGCGATCTCGAGGAGCGCGGCCACCGCGCTCGCGTTGTCGTCGGCACCGGGCGTCGCGGGCACGGTGTCGTAGTGCGCCCCTACCACGAGGAGCGGTAGGTCCGGCCGGTCGGGGATTGGCCGCGTGATGAGGTTCGCGCAAGGGAGGTCGCCCGAGCGCGAACGGCGCTCCTCCACGGCGAGGCCCACTTCCTCGAGGCGCGCCCGGATGTAGCGCGCCGCCTCGCGGTGCTCGCGCGTCCGGGGCTCTCGCGGAGCTCGTGCGAGGCGCTCGACGTGAGCCCGCAGAGCGTCCAGGAGAGTACGAGGGTCGGGGTGACTCATGCTAAATGAAAAACCGCGATTCGGAGCGGGTCCGCCCTCCGAGCTCGCACTCGTCCTCGGGTTCGTTCTCGCACTCGGGCTCGTACTCGTACTTGGAATGGTAACGGTTCACGGGCGATGAGACCTCTAAGGAACCCAGGAACCCAGGAGAGAGCAAGTGACATGATCTTGGAACTTGAAGAGGAGACGGGCAAGATCATTGCCGCGGCAGACGAAGCGTGTCAGCGGAAGGAGATAGCCAGTCAGTTCCTGCTCATGGGTTCCTGGGTTCGTAAGAGATCAAGACGTCTCGTAGCCCTGGAACGGTTGCTCGGAATGCCGCCGACGGCGCGGGCGTCGGGCAGTTCCGAGGGCAAAGAAGCGCTTGCTACTCGACTCGGTCACCGGTGCGAGCCTCGAATCCAAGTACGACAGCCAGTACGAGAACGAGTACGACTTCGAGTACGAGGACGAGAACGACTGCGAGGCCGAGTTCGACAGCTCCCGAACCGTGGTCTCCTATTCCGGGCGACCTCCGCAACGAACGAAGCGCCCTCAGGGGGACCTTCGCCCACTACGAGATCCCGTAGAGGGGCGAGTATTTCGCGCGGAGGTAGTCGAGGAAGGGCGCGGTCGAGAGGCGCGTGCCCACGGCGCGCTGGACGAGCTCCTCGGTCTCGTAGCGGCTGCCGTGGCGGTGGATCCGGTCGCGGAGCCAGTCGAGGAGTGGACGGAACTCGCCCCGCGCGAAGAAGACCTCTAGATCCGGGATGTCGGCCCGCGCCCTGGCGTGAAGCTGGGCGGCGAGCATGTTTCCGAGCGTGTAGGTGGGGAAGTAGGCGACGAGTCCGATCGACCAGTGGATGTCCTGGAGCACGCCGTCCGCGTCGGTGTCGGGACGAACGCCGAGGTCGGACGCCATCCGGCTCCGCCAGAGGTCGGGGAGGTCGGAGACGGCGAGCTCCCCGGCGAGGAGGTCGCGCTCGATGTCGAAGCGCAGCAGGATGTGGAGGTTGTAGGTCACCTCGTCCGCCTCGGTGCGGATGAGTGAGGGCTCGACCTGGTTCACGGCGAAATGGAACCGGTCGAGGTCGGCGCCGCGGCCGGAGCGCGCATGCGCGACCCCTGACAAGGAAGGAAAGCGCTCGGAAAGCAGCGGCAGGTAGTGGCTCCAGAACGCGCGGCTCCGCCCGACCTGGTTCTCCCAGAGGCGGGACTGGCTCTCGTGAACTCCGAGCGAGCGGGGCTGGCCGATGGGGGTCCAGACGAGCTCGGGGGCGATCCCCTGGTCGTAGAGGGCGTGGCCGGTCTCGTGGATCACGCCGAAGAGCGCGGAGAGGCAGTCCGACTCGTTGTAGCGGGTCGTGATCCGGACATCGTCGGGAGTGAGCCCCATGCAGAAAGGATGGGCGGAGCGGTCGAGACGGGCCCCCGAGAAGTCGAGGCCGAGGTCGGTCGCGACCCGGCGCGCGAACTCCTCCTGGTGCGCCGCGGGGAACTTCCCGGAGAGGAGGTTCCGGTCGGGCCGGCGCCTGGAGCCGGCGATCGCCTTGACGAGCGGGACAAGGCCCTTGCGGAGCTCGCCGAAGAGCGAGACAAGGCGCGCGGTGGTCATCCCGGGTTCGTGTTCCTCCAGGAGCGCGTCGTAGGGCGAGTCCTTCCAGCCGAGGCGGCTCGCCTTCTCGCGAGCGAGGTGGAAGGTCTTCTCCAGCCACGGGGCGAACTTCGGGAAGTCGTTGGCGCGGCGCGCCGCCTTCCACGCCTCGCAGGCGAGCGACCGGGTCCGGGCGATCTCCGCGACAAGGTCGGCCGGGAGCTTCCTCGCCCGCTCGTAGTGGCGCCGGGCTTCGCGGAGGTTCGCCCGGGCGTCGGGACCGAGGTCCTTCTCTCCGGCGGCGCGGTCGAGGAGCTCGCCGACCCGGGGCGCGGTCTTCTTCTCGTGGATGATCCGGGAAAGGAGCGCGATCTCCTCCGCGCGGCGTTCCGCGCCCCGGGGGGGCATGAGAGTCTCCTGGTCCCACTCCAGGAGGCACTGGACCGATTCGAGGACGCCGCCCTCGCGGAGTTCGCCGACCAGCTGATCGTAGGGCGGTCGCGATGTCACTTTCCGCCCCCTTTCCCCGCCGCCTGGACGAACCCCTCGGTGGCCGCGCGGTAGGGCCAGTCCGCGGGCGCGAGGTCGAGCGCCCTCTGGAAATCCTGAACCGCCCGATCTTTCTCCCCGCGCGCGAGGAAAGCCATCCCGCGCTGGTAGAAGGCATCGGCGAGGCGGGGGTCGAGTTCGATGGCGCGGGTGAGGTCGGGAACCGCCCCCTCGATGTCTCCGGCCGCCTGCCGGAGCCGCCCGCGGTCGAGGAAGGCGAGCGGGTTCTTCGGATCGAGCCGGATCGCCTGGTCGAGGTCGGCGATCGCGCCGCGCACGTCTTTTGCCGCCTCGCGGGCGAGGGCGCGCTTGCGGTAGGCGTCCGCGTCCTTCGGGTCAAGGCGGATCGCCTCGGAGAAGTCGGCGATCGCCCCTTCCACGTCCCCGTTCTTCCGACGGGCTTCCCCGCGGCGCTTGAAGGCGTCGGCGTCCTTGGGATCGATCTCGACCGCGCGGTCGAGGTCTTTCAGCGCCCCCGCCGTTTCCCCGCCGGCGAGCTGGGCCGCGGCGCGATCCTTGAGCGCCTTCGTGTCGTTCGGGTTGGCCTTCAGGGCCTCGTCGAAGTTCGAACTCCCGCCCGTCGTGCCGCCGGCGCCGGAATTCGCCCCGCCGGAGGGAGTCTTCGAGTCCGCGTCGCCGCCCGACTCCCCCGTGCCGAGGTCCTCGACGCTCGGATCGGGCGGGGCGAGGAGCGCGCCCTCGATCGCGCTTGCGAGCGGGCATTGGCTCCGGATGGGGACGTTCCAGTCACCCTCCACCCAGAGCATCGTCTTCCCGTCGAACGAGACGAGGAGGGTCGCGTCGCGCCCTCCCGCCGAGAGCCGGATCCCGCGCTCGGGCCGGAACGGAAGCCCCGCCTCGGGACCGTAGGTGTCGGCGTCGAAAAGAGCTTCCACGATGCGGAGGATCCGCGCCGGGTCCTTCACGGGGCGTTCCTCCAGCACGGCGAACCCGCCGAGGGAGGCAACGGTCGTGTCCTCGGTCTTTTCGGACTCGACCCGGAAGAGCACGAGCCCGGAGGCGAGCCGGATCTGCCCCGCAAGCTCCTCGCCCAGGGCCGCGAGGGCCTCTTCCGAAGGGATCGGACCCTGTGGCTCCTCTCCGCCTTCCTGGGCGGCGGCGCCGGCGGCGATCGCGAAAGCGGCGACGAGGGTCGGCAGCATCGAACGGGACATCTCATTCCCTCCGCTCTGGTGGAAGCTCGGTTCGCAAGTGGATTGTACCGGGGGGCGCGGCCGGGGTGTAGGATCGTCGCCCCGCGACATACGAGGAGAAGAACCTTGAGCAGACACATCGTCCTGGCAGCCCTGCTGGCACTTGCCGCCGGATGCTCGATCGGCGACCGCTGGGACGGCGTTCCGAACCGGTGGCAGAGGGAGAAGCAATCGTTCCAGCCCGGCGCGACGACCCAGGCCGACGTCCTCGCGCGTCTCGGGCCCCCGTCGCAGGTCCTGGCGCTGGGGGAGAGAACGGTTTTCTACTATCTCCTGGAGCACGAGCGCTCCGAGACCCTGAACCTCATCCTCTACAGCCAGACGAAGGCGCACGCGCGCTACGACCGGGCGATCTTCTTCTTCGATCGGGAGGGGAGGCTGGCGGAGTTCGCAACGAGCGCGATCCCCCTCCTGATGGAGGAAGAGAAGGCCGAGGAAGGGGGCGGCTAGCTTGCGGGCTTGCTGCCTCCTCCTGGCGGCGGTTCTGGCCGCGGGCTGCTCCCTCGACCAGCTCGACGTCGAGATGGACGACCCGCTGCCCGAGGATCTCTCGTTCCTCTCGACCGGCCGGACGACGCTCGGCGACGCCCTCTCTCGCCTCGGCCCGCCCGCCGCGATACGCAGAGCAGGCGACGGCTTCGCGCTCGGCTACCAGCACTTCCGGGCCGACGAGCTCCACGTGGACGCGACCTACCGGGGCGCGCTCCTCGCCTATTCGACCGGGGACTCCGACGTCCGAAGCGTCGTGCTCGTGTTCGACTCGCAAGGCGTGCTCGCGAGCTGGGGGTCCGCGCGGCGCCCCCTCGACCTGGGCTGGGGCGCGATCGTCGGGCATCGCCTCTCCCCGGAGCTCTTCTTCAAACGAGCGGATTACATCACGCCCTCCCGCGCGCACCTCTGGGGCCGGCGCCTGGGGTGGCCGGACCAGGATGCAGACGGGGATTGACGGCCGTCGTACGAACCCTAGAATGGTGCTCCGATGCCACCCAAGGCAACCGCCCTCTATCTCAAGATCGCGCGCAGCGTGACGGAAGCGAGCGAGGACGATCTCCGCCGGCTGAAGAAGCTGCAGGAGAAGGAGATCAAGGAGGGTAAGTTCCATCCGATCGGCGAACTCCTCGTCTCCGAGGGAGTGATCACCAAGGACCAGCACTTCACGATCCTCGTCCAGCACGCCTTCACCAACTGCAAGCAGGACGACCGGCTCTTCGGCGAGTGGCTCGTGAAGGAAGGCCATACGACACCCGAGATCGTGGACGCCTCGATCAAGAAGACGAACCAGGCGCTCGCCCGGGGACAGAAGAAGATCCCGCGCCTGGCGACGCTCCTCCTCCAGGAGGAGAAGGTCGATTCCGAGGTAGTGAAGTCCATGAGCCAGAACGTCCTCCAGCCGCTTCATGGCATGACGCGCTACTTCGAGCGCTTCGTGGAGCCGGACGAGAGCGACGACGTGACGATCGGCCGGATCGCCTATCAGAACCAGCTCCTCGCCCGGGAGAAGCTCTGGGAGTCGCTGCTTGCCTACTCCAAGGCCGGCGAGGAGGAAGGCTTCTTCGAGTTCCTGATCGGCAGCGACCGCCTCACCGAGTACGAGGAGGCGATGATCCTGGGCTTCAAGACGAGCTTCGCGCCGGCGTAGTCGTTCCCTACCTCCTCCGTGCGGCCTCCCGTGCGATCTCGCGCCGGGCGTCCTGAGCCTTCATCGCCTCGCGCTTGTCGTACTGGCGCTTGCCCACGCAGACCGCCATCTCGACCTTGAGCCAGGGGCCGCGGAAGTAGAGCTTGAGAGGGATCCAGGTCCGGCCCTTGATGCGGACCTCGGAGAAGATCTTCTCGATCTCGCGCTTCTTGAGGAGGAGCTTCCGCCTGCGAATCGGGTCGGGGTTCTCCCGGGCGTTCTCGTAGGGACCGATCGTCATCGAGAAGAGCCAGGCCTCGCCGTCGAGGATCTTCCCGTAGGCCTCCTGGATCGAGCTGTTGCGGCCCCGGATGCTTTTCACCTCGGAGCCGGAGAGCTCGATCCCGCACTCGATCGTCTCCAGGACGACGTACTCGTGGCGGGCCTTCTTGTTGACGGCGACGACCGGCCGGTCAGGGTCGACTTTTCCGGACAAACTCAGCTCCCCGCGAGGATCCGCTCGATCTCGCGGTAGTCCTTTTCCGCGATGGCGCCCTTCTCGAAGAGGGACTCGATCCGGTCGAGGATCGTCGAGAGATCGCCGTCCTTTAGGACGACGGGAGCCTGCGGGCGCCGGCCGGGCTTTCCCGGGGGGAGCGGCGAGGGCTTCGGGAAAAGGCAGGCGATCTCGGAGATGTCGCCGGCGAGCTTCCAGTCCTCCAGCGACTCGTGCCAGAAGAGGTCATGGCGGTGGAAGACGTCGGACGGAACGAGTTTCCGGATGATCTCGAGCTTCAGGGGCCCGAAGATCTTACCTCGCAGCGAGACGTACCATCCACCTGCCTTCTCCAGCTCGACCGGCGGCGTCGTCTCCGCCTCGGGGACGGCCTGGGCTGTGGGGCGCGATTCGGCCCGGATGTCCTCGACCGATTCCACCTCGTCGATCGGCTCGATCCGGGCCGCGGGCGCGATCTTCTTGAGCGCGAGCGACTCGGGAGTCTCCGGCAGGACGAGGATCTTGCGGCAGTGCGGGCAGCGGATCTTCCGCCCGAACTCGCTCGCGCCGACGGTGAAGACCTCGCGGCACTTGTAGCAGCGGTACTCGCGCTTCTTCTGGAGGGCGAGGATCTGCTTCACCTCCGTCTCGGTGAGGTAGGCGCACTCGACCATGAGTTCGCCGAGCGAGAGCCGCTCGTCGAAGCGCTCGATCTCGGCCTGAAGGCGGACGACCTCGTTCACCTGCTCGCGGGTGGCGAAGCCGTGCGCGACCACGAGCGCGCCGAAGAGGGTGTTGTCCGCGGGCTGGCCGCTCCAGGCGTAGCGCTTGCGGAGGTTCTTGTTCTGGACCTCGATGATCTCGTTCACCTCGGCCCGGGTGAGATAGTCCTCCCGCATGAGGAGCTCGCCCAGGAAGCACTTTTCTTCCAGGCCCTTCTGGATCGCGACGCACTTGTCGATCGCCTTCTGTTCGACGTAGCCGCAGTCGAGCGCGACCTTGCCGAAGAGAATCTCCTCCGACCCCGCCTTGAGGGCGCGGGGCCGCTCCCCGCCTTTCTCCCGTGCCCGGTCCTTGTCTCTTTCCGTGTCCTTGTCTCGTTCCCTGTCCTTGTTCCCCTCCCGTTCCTTGCCCTTTCCCCGGCGGAGCGGTTCGACCTCGATGGCGTCCGCGGAATCGAATTTCGAGTCGCGGAGGGGCTCCAGCTGGATCGCGTCGCTCGAACCGATCCGGCGGGGGCGCCGGGCGTTCTCGTCCCGGCGCCGGTGGCCCGAATCGGGATGTTCCCGGTCTGCAGGGGGCCGCGCCTTCTTTCGCGGGACTTCGGGCGCGGGTTCGGCGGTCCGGAGTTTCGCCGCTTTCGGTGCGGGCGCCTCCAGGGGGGCGGACTCCTCCCGCTCTCTGTTCCGGCGGTGCTTCCTCTTGTCCCGGTGGCGCCCGGTCTCCTCCATCGCTCCTCTCCCCGGCTCCCCCCTTTGCACGGCAGCGAACTGATGATAGCGTGTCCGCCATACCCGGTCAAAAGGAGACCGCCATGCGCCTCGCGACCCTCGCCCTCCTCCTCGCGCTCGCCCCTCTCGCTGCCCCGGCGGTCCTCGCCGACGACCCGTTCGTGGTCGTCCGGATCGAGCGCGGAGACAGGCTCCAGTTCCAGATCGTCCCCAAGAGCCAGTTCGAGGCGACCAAGGACCGCCTCGAGAGCGAGTTTGAGGCGGCGCGCGACCGGTGGAAGAAGGACCCGAAGGGGGATGAACCGGACAGGCCCCGAATCCGGAAGCTCGCGGGGGAGCACGCGACGAAGCAAGAGGCGGAGAGGGCCCTACGCGAGGAAGCCGACCGGAACGCGCGCTTCGCGTGCCCGCGATGCAACGGGACCGGCGAGGTCACGACGGGCGGCGGCGATCCCGACGACCATCCAGTGCTCGGCGTTTCGGGGCTCAAGATCGCGCCCAAGGTGAACCAGGCGACGAATCCCCAGCCCGCCACGAAGGAGAGATGTCCCGACTGCAACGGCCACAAGAGAACGAAGAGCGACGGCTACGCCCTCCTGCGGGTGGAATCGGGCGAGAAGTGGACGCTCGTCCTCGTTCGCCGAGCGGCTCAAGGGATCTACGCGGACGCCGTCCGCGCGGCGGGGGGCTCGACCCGGGTCGTCGAGAACTTCCAGGCGGGCGAGTGGGACGAGGCGCACGAGGCGCTCGCGACCCGCACCGGGGAGGCCAAGGGCGAGGAGGGCTTCGACCCGAGGCTCGGGATCCAGGGGGTCCGAGCTCCTCGCGTCGAGTGGCCGAAGGAGTTCTTCGTCCGGTAGGAGCCCGACCGCAGTCTCTCAAGGTCTCAAATCGATGTCTCGCTGGAAACCGATCCGATCTTACCCGCCCAGCTTCTCCCGGAGTCGCCCCGCACGGTCCCGCGCGTCTTCCAGGAGCTCGGGATTCGTCCCACGCGCGAGATAGGTCTCGTAGTCGGAGAGCGCCTCGCGGTCGTGGCCCAGTTCCTCCCGGGCGCGGGCGCGAAGCCAGAGAGGTTCGGCCCAGCCGGGCCATCGGGAGAGGACCCGGTCGAGGTCCTCCTGGGCGCGCGTGAACTCCCGGAGCTGGAAGTAGGCCTGTGCGCGCCTGAAGTACAGGTCGGCGTCGTCCGATCCCGCGGCCGCCTCCGACAGGTCGCGGATCGCGCGCTCGGGCCGCCCGAGCGCGAGCTCGGCAATTCCTCGGAGCTGGGAGGCCCGCCAGGTCCTCGAGCCCGGGACGAGCACCGTGTCGAGGTCCGCCACGGCCTCCTCGCACCGGCCGGCCTCGATCCAGAGCCGCGCACGGAGGAGCCGCGGTCGGACAAGCGAGGGCGCGTGCGCGAGCGATGCCGAAAGCGCCTGGAGCGCGCCGTCCCGGTCCAGGTCGATGGCTCGCTCGAAGCCAAGGCCGTAATAGTACCAGGCGTCCTCTCCCGCCTGCCGCCGGTAGGCGAGGAGCGCCGCACTCGCCTCGGAAGAGGACGGGGCCTCGGAGGAAAGCGTGTCGAGGAGCCGCACCAGCGCCTCCTCCTTTTCCATCTCGCGGACTATGAGGCGATGATCTCCGCAACAGGTCGTGCCCGGCCGGATCGAGGGCCAGTGAGTCGGCCCGCGCGGCGGGGCGATCCGGTGGGCCGAGAGCCGCGGATGCGAGGAGGCGAGGAGCGCGAGAGGGACGCCGTCCAGGCCGGACACCGTGGCGAGCGGGCGAGCGACGATCGCCTCGCCGGCCCGGGCGCGTCCGATGACCGAGCCGTCGGCGCCGTCGAGAAGCTCCGCGCTCCCGTCCAGTGTTGCGAAGAGGACGTCCGGGACGCCGT
Source organism: Planctomycetota bacterium (assembly GCA_016209595.1). Taxonomy (GTDB): domain Bacteria; phylum Planctomycetota; class JACQVV01; order JACQVV01; family JACQVV01; genus JACQVV01. Next base: position 13,649 of record JACQVV010000369.1, on the reverse strand, counting down.
CCCCGGTCCAGTCGGCGACGGCCGGGCCCTGGGGAACGGGCTGGCTCGCGTCGGGCAGCCGGCGCTCCCAGAGGGGGGCGAGTCCGGGGAGGAGATAGGCCGTGACGGCGTTTTCCGAACCCACCAGGAGATGAACAGCTCCGGCCGCGGTCTCTACCGGGACGGGGGCCCACCGATTCCAGTAGGGCAGTCGCGGAAGAGGGGTTGCGAGCGGCTCTCCATCTCGACCCCGGAAGGCGAGGAGTTCCACTCCGGAGGGCTGGAGGACGTCGGGCTCCCCGTCTCCGTCGAGATCCGCGATCGCGGGCGAGCAGACGAGGTGCGGGTCGAGGACGGTCGGGGCGATCCCCTCGCGGCGCCAGAGCCGGTGCCCGTCCCGGCCGGACAGTGCGGTGAGCGTCCCGCCCGGCTGTGCGACGAGGACATCGGGACGCCCGTCGCCGTCCAGGTCCCCTACGACGGGGACGACCTCGTGCTGCCAGATGTTCCAGTCCCCGGCGGGGCCGAGGTCGGCGGGGGACGGCCAGAGGTCCTCGCCGCCCTGGCCGCGAAGAGCGAGGGCGAGGTTTCGCGGGACGCCTCCGGAGACCTCCAGCACCGCCACCGGATCCGGCACGCCATCCCCGTCGAGGTCGGCCGGCCAGGCTGACAGCCGGCGGACCGCTTCGAACTCGCGGCCCCAGAGCCGCGATCCGTCCCCTCCCGATCGTGCCTCGACGACTCCCGTCCCGCCGAGCCAGACGTCCTGGGTCCCGTCGCCGTCGAGGTCGTGGCCCACGTGCGAGAGGAAGGGTTGGAAACCCGTCTGGGTCTGAACACGGAAAACGGAACGACCTGTGCGCGATTCGATGCGCTCGAGCCCGCCGTAGTCGTCGAGGAGGACGGCGTCCGGCTCCCGATCTCCCGGCGTCTCTACGAGGACCTGGTCGATCGTGCGCTTCTCGACGTCCCTCCACCAGGCGACCCCGAGGCGCGGGGCCACCCCGGCGACCCGACCGTTCACCCCGGCGACGAACACCTCCGGCAGTCCGTCCCCGTCGAGGTCCGCGAGCGCCGGGTTTCCCGCGGTTTGCATGTGGAGCTCGTGGGACCAGAGGATCCGGCCGTTCGAGCCCGAGACGACGGCGACCCGGCCCGCCGAGGTCACCGCCGCGATGTCCGGCACGCCGTCGGAGTCCCAGTCGGTGAGCGCCGGTCCGTGGCTCCAGTGGAGCGGTCCTTCGAGAGAGACCGCCTTCCAGAGAGGGTCTCCCGTCCGCCCGTCGAGCGCGTGGATCTTCCCCTCGGAGCTCGCCACAACGACATCGAGGGTTCCGTCGGCCGGACCCAGGTCCGCGAGGAGGATCCCCCGGGTCACGCCGGAGTCGAACCGGACCGACCAGAGGTCGCCGTCCTCGAAGGCGCCGCGCACGTGGACCGTGCCCTCCGCTGTGAGGAAGACGATCTCCGGCCGGCCGTCGCCCGTGAAGTCCGCCGAGCAGATGAGTGTGGTCGCGGAGAGATCTCCCGGCGAATGCCGGAAGAGCGAGCGACCCGTGCGCGGGTCAAGGACTTGGAGTACCCCCGCTCCGTTCGACGCCACGACTTCGGGCAGCCCATCCCCGTCGAGGTCGCAGACCGCCGGCGTTCCCGCCGGGCCGGACCCGAGCGGAATCGCGAGCCGCTCCCGGCCGGACGCGCCCTCGAAGACGTGGAGGGCACCCGCCGAGTCGCCCTGGAGCACCTCGGGCCGGCCGTCGCCGTCGAGGTCCGCTCCGATGGGGGAGGACCTCACCTCCAGCCCGACGTCCTGGGCCCAAAGGAACTCCCCGTCCTGTCCGCTCGCGGCGATGAGGAAGTAACGCCGGCCGTCGCTCGCGAGGTAGAGGAGGTCGAGCGCGCCGTTGCCGTCCAGGTCGACGAGGGCGTCGGCGGACCCCAGGACGCCGCCCACGTACGCTTGCCCCTCGGTTCTCCTCCAGCGAACGCGCCAGCCGGTCCTTCCGCTTTCCCGCTCCAGGCAGACCGGACCGCCGTCCCGGGTAAGGACGAGGATGTCGTAATCGCCCGAGCGGTCGGCGTCCGCGACGAAGATCGCTCCATGGAGCGGGACCCCGAGATCGAAGCTCCAGACCTCGATCGGGGCGAGCTGGACCCAGAGGTCGGCCGTCCGGCCCTCCTCGATCCGGACCTCGCGGGTGTCGGCGATGTAGCCCGGCTTGGAAAAACGAAGGAGATAGTCGCCGGCCGGGAGCGCGGCGGGGCTCGCGGAGGGGAAGGGAACGATGTGGCGGGCCAGGGGCTCCGCGGCCGTGGTCCCGGCCGCGAAGATATCCAGCGCGACCCCGTCGAGCTGGCTCTGGACCCGGAGTCGCCCCGAACCGAGCGGCTCCAGGGGGAGCACGAGGCGCGTCAATTCTCCTCCCGAGCGAATCTCCACGGCCCGGAGCGCCGGACGGTAGCCGGGGAGGCGAATCGTCACCTCGTACGTGCCGGCGTCGAGCTCGACGATCTCGGGAGTGCTTGCGATCGCCCGCGCGTCCGGGCCCGCGACTTCGACCGAGGCTCCGGCGGGATCGGTGGCGACGGCGAGGAATCCCGCGCGCTTGCGGAGCCGGACTCCGATCTCGCGCGTCTCGCTGGGCGAAAGCGTCAGGGACTGTTCGACCGGGAAGGACTTCTCGTTCTCGACCCTGAGTTCGTGGGGCCCCGGCGGGAGCTCCAGCGAAAGCGCGCGGCCCGGCTCGGTGCGTCCGGCGAGGGCGCCGTCCACGTAGACGTCGGCCACGTCGTCTCCGGCGTCGAGCACGAGCGTTCCGGGGAGGCGTGCGAGATAGGTCCAGATCGCGACGAGCGAGGCAAGGAGCGCGGCCACCACGGCGGAGGCCCTCCGGTGCCGGCGGATCCACTTTGCCGCTCGGTAGGAGATGGACGCTCCTCGCGCGGCGATCGGGCGTCCCTCCAGGTAGGACTCGATGTCCTCCGCCAGCGCCACCGCGCTCTGGTAGCGACTCTCCCGGTCCTTTTCCATGGCCTTGCCGATGACGATTGCCAGGTCTCGAGGCACGCCGGGACCGAGCGGCGCCGGAAGACTCGCGATCACCTTTCCGATCGTCGCGAGCGGGTGACTCCCCTCGAAAGGCAGCCGACCCGAGACGGCCTGATACGCCATCACGCCCAGGCTGTAGACGTCCGTGCGGAGGTCGAGATCGCGCGATTCTCCGAGCGCTTGCTCTGGAGACATGTAGGCCGGGGTTCCCAGGACGTGTCCCGAAGCGGTCATCTCCGCCTCCCCGGATCCGGGCACGGCGGTATCGGTCGCCCGCAAGACCTTCGCCAGCCCGAAGTCCGCCACCCTCGGGACGCTGTCCTCGCCGACGAGCACGTTGGAGGGCTTGAGGTCGCGATGGATGATGCCGTGGAGGTGGGCGTGGTGCACCGCACGGCAGACCCTGGCGAGCATCCGGAGCCGCGCCGCGAGGTCGAGTCGTCCCGAGTTGAACTCCTTGGCCAGCGTGGGCCCCTTGACGTACTCCATGGCCAGGAAGCGCCGGCCCTCGTGGACCCCCGCATCGTAGAGCGTGACGATGTTCGGATGCCGCAGGCGAGCCAGGACCCTGCACTCGAGAAGGAACCGGGCGTTGTCGGTCTCGCCCGCCCCGACCCCCGCGAGCAGCACTTTGAGAGCCACGGTCCGCCCGATCGTGGCGTGTCGGGCCAGGAAGACGGCGCCCATTCCGCCGCGGGCGATTTCGCCGAGGACTTGATATGGTCCGAAGACTCCTCCGGCCGCGACCGTGCCCGGGGCGCGAGCCCGCTCGCCCGTGGATACTTCCGTCGCGCCCAGGCTCCGAGTCTGCTCGGTCGATCCGGCCGGGTTCGCGCGGAGAAGACCTCCGCATGTCGGGCAACCCTGGAGGGTCGGCGCCGATTCGACCTCGTAATCGCCCCGCCAGCCGCAAGTGGGACAGGCGATCCGTTCCGACATAAAAGCTCATGCTACCAGGTCCCTTCCCGCATCGGATAGCATGCCGGCTCCGGAGGGTGCATGACCGTTCATGCGTGACCCTCAAGAGCCGACATATCCCTCGGCGTTTAGCATGTGGCATTTCCGGTTGCTGTTTCCCGTTCTTCCGTCGCGCCAAAACGCGAAATGGAAAACAGGAAACAGGAAATATCAATGCTGAACAGGAAATGGCGGGCTCCTGCGCCGCCCGGGGTACAGGGCGACCCCCTCAGGGACCCTGCAAGAACGGTCATGCACCCGGCTCCGGAAGGGAGGATGCGGACATGGGAAGTCATTTCTGCGAGAGCCTTAAAGCGAAGAGTCGGCCCGAGGGGGTCTCGCGGCGGCCCCCTTCACGTCGCTCAGGGCAAGCTTCGCGGCCCCCTCGTCGTCTGGCCGGCTCAGGCGTCGGATCGATGGAAGCCCGTCGCCGGGCTCGGTGCGGGTTCTTGGATCAGATCGGCATCGGACCGGCACCGCGAGCTTCTACCGGGACGCACCGCGCAAGAACATCGCCTCGTCCTCGTCGGCCTCTCGAGCATCTTGCACCCGAGCGTGGGCGTCAGAATTCGAGACCGAGCGCCTTGACGAAGTGGTCGACCAGTCCGTCCGGCGGCGGGGCCTGGACCTCGTACAAGGGACGGCCCGCGTACTCGTAGCTCTCGATTTTCTGGCGCTTCACGTCATCCAGGTGGCGCTGCCATCTGCGGCGCGCTTCGTCGGCGTCGATCTCCCCCGCCTGGATCTTCGCCCGGAGCGCCACGAAGCCGCGGGGCGTCCCAACGAGATCATTGAGGATCGCTCCCACGTATTCGTCGGCGAACGACTCCGCGTCGAACCCGTCGTGATCGTTCGCGAGGACCGGCGGCTTGTCAGGGTGATCGGACTCCCGGAGGAGCTGAACCTTCGTCCAGTCCGCCAACCGATCCAGGACTTCGCGGGTGCGCACGTCGTGCCCAACATCGACAACCTGGTCCTTGTAGGCGTGCCACACTTCGTGCGCGACCGTCGCCACAAAATCGCGAGTGGCGTGGAAAGACCCGTCGGGATTGACGTCTCGGGCTCGGATCTTGATCGTCTTCGTCCGGGGATTGTAGAGAGCGAGGGTGGCGCCCTCCATCTGGACGTCCTTGCGATCGAAGATCGCCCCGGCATCGAGCATCCTCTGCGTCATGGGACGGCCGACGTGGAACTGGTCGAGGACCATCAGAAGGTCCAGGGCCGAAGTGGTCCATTTCGGATTCCGTCCGGGAAGCCCATCCGCGGGGGAGATCCCGGAACCGAACAGGTCCGGGTCGTACACGGGAGGCTCTGCGTAGGCGTCCCCGCTCTTGAGGGCAATCTCCATCGCCTCGAGCTCGGCGACGATCGCCTTCTTCCGGGCCGGGTCCTTGCACTTTGCGTACTCTTCGATGAGAGCGTTCCGGCGCGCGTCGAGGGCCGCCGGGGTGGCCTTCTCCTGCCCCCAGGCCCTGGACAGGGGCGCGACTGCCGAGGGTGCCAGGACGAGAACGGCGAGAGCGACGAGGCGGACGATGCGGTTCATGGCGAATCTCCTTTCCTGACGCAGAATCTCGTGATCCGGATGGGTCGCGACAGCCGGCGGCGAGAGGCTTTCCGCCCCTCGCCGCCGGCGTGAGCCGTTACTGGGGAGAGACAGGCGGGCCGCTCACGTTGCCGCCGCTGGGGCCGTTCTTCCCGCTTCCCGAAGCGTCGAGTTGGTTGGAGACGGTGGACGTGGATCCCTTGAACTTCTCGCTGACCGTGCTGCCGAACGCCTTGACGAGCGCGAGCACCGCGATGGCGACGAGGACGACGATGATGATGTACTCGGTCATCCCCTGCCCCTGCTTCCGCGAGAAGGTCTTGTTCGTGGCGTACATGGCTGTTTCCTCCCAGGTCATCGTTTTCTTGTCGGGCGAGCGGTCACGTTTCCGTTCGCGCCATGGACAATCGCAAGGAGTGTGCCCGACCCAGATCGAAGACCGAAAGTGCGACGCAAGAGATTGCTATACATTCACTTCTGGAGCTGCAGTCCTGGAGTGCCCTCCGTGGACTTCCGATCTGGCCCTCCGGCTGATGGATTTCTCCACAACCGGACCGTGGAGGAACTCGACACTCCCGCGAGGCGCGGTGGGACCCTCGCCTGCGAATCGCGCCTAGATCCTTATATGGGGCGCGCGATTTGGCGGGTCGCGCGGACCCTTCGCCTGGTCTCTCCGCGCGGGCATGGCGCTTGCGTGAACCTCGCGTGGATTCGAGTTCGAACGAGACACGTTGGATGAGGAGGAACTTGTCATGCGCACGAAACTCTCTCGCCGTGCGGCGGGACTCACGGAGTACATCGTTATCGTCGTGCTCGTCGCCATCTCGCTTGTCGCAGCCGTCAAGATGTTCGGCTGGCGGGTCCAGGAGAAGTACATCGGTTCGGACATACAGGTGGACCAGCTCGAGGCGACGAAGTGATGGGGACCGGGCGGCGCTTGCCGCGGCGAGGAGCCGGACGCAGAATGCGCGGCGAACCCAGGAGGTATGGAGCATCCCCCGGTGGCGAGACGCCGGTGTTTTCTGGTCGAGAAGGGGCCGAGGAGCGGCCAGCGGTTCCACGTCGAGGCGGAGCGGACCGTTCTCGGCCGAGGGGCCGAGTGCGAGATTCGCCTGGAGGACTCCCGGAGCTCCCGGGAGCACTGCGCCGTCGAGATCCGAAACGGCCGGCCCTACCTCGTCGACCTGGGGAGCAGGAACGGCACGCTCATCAACGGCCTGCCGATCGAGGAGAGGAAGCTCGAACCGGGCGATCGAGTTTCGATCGGAAGGACGACGCTCCTCTATGTCGAGGACGAGGGCGAAAGCGGCGAGTTCGAGATCGCTTTCGAACCCCAGGGGTCGCCGGCGAGGAGCATCTCGCTCTCCCTCGACGAGAGCACGCTCGGGACGTCGCTCGCGCCGGAGGACCTCTGGGTGGCGGGGACGATCGCGGCCATCTATCGGACCGGCACGCTCGCCCAGACAGCGACGGAAACTCTGCCCTTCTTCGAGGGCGTGCTTTCGGCGCTCTGCGACCGGCTGCCCGTTCGCGAGGCGGCGATGGCGCTCGTCGATCCGGCGGCGCGGCGGCTGTCTTTCCAGACGACGCGTCCAGCGGGAAGGCGTTTCGTCGCCGGCACGGATCTCCTCGACGCGGTTCTCGACCGGAAGGAGGTCGTCCTTTCAGGCGAAGGGGACGAGCCGCGAAGGATCGGCGTCCCCCTCTGGCTCCGGCGCGAGGTCGGGGGCCTCCTCCTCCTGGTCGTCGATCCTTCCGCGGGGGCGGCGAGCCCGCGTTTCCTCCAGCTCCTCGGGATCCTCGGCTACCTGGCGGGGGGGACGGCCCAGACTCTCGAGCGCGTCGGGCGCCTGGAACGAGAGAAGAACGCGCTCCAGGCAGAGGTACAGTCGCAGATGGGGATGGTCGGGAAGAGCCCGGCCATGCGCAAGGTCTTCGCCCTCCTGGAGAGGGCCGCCGCGACCGACTCCACGATCCTGGTTCGCGGCGAGAGCGGGACGGGCAAGGAGCTCGTCGCCCGCGCGATCCACCTCCGTTCGCCGCGGAGCGCGGGCCCCTTCCTCGCCGTGAACGCCGCCGCCCTGCCGCTCGATCTCGTGGAGAGCGAGCTCTTCGGCCACGAGAAGGGCGCCTTCACGGGAGCGACCCAGATCCAGATCGGAAAGTTCGAGGCGGCGGACCAGGGGACGTTTTTCCTCGACGAGATCGGCGAGCTCGATCCCCGGGTGCAGGCCAAGTTCCTCCGGGACCTGGAGGACGGCACGTTTCACCGCGTCGGCGGCACGAAGACGCTCGCAACCCGCGCTCGTCTTCTCGCCGCCACGAACCGCGACCTCCACGAGAGGGTGCGCGAGGGCGTCTTCCGGGAAGACCTCTATTTTCGCCTTCGCGTGATCGAGATCGTCCTACCGCCGCTCCGCGAGCGCCCCGAGGACATCCCCCTCTTCGTCCGCCACTTTCTCGGCCGGCACGCGGCCTCGGGTGGCCGCGAGGAGATCACGGTCTCCGACGAGGCCATGGACAGCCTCTCGCGATACCGCTGGCCGGGCAACGTTCGCGAGCTCAGAAATGCGATCGAGCGGGCCGTGGTCCTCGCCGGCTCCGACCGCCTGGAGCTCGCCCACTTCGACTTCCTCCCCGAACCGGCGGAGGTCGAAGCCGCCGCCGCGAAGCCTCTCGCGGGCGGTGTGCCCACCCTTCAAGAAGTCGAGCTCGCCCACATCCTGAAAGTCCTGGAGCACGCCGGAGGCAACAAGAGCCACGCCGCGCGCCTCCTGGGGATCGACCGCTCGACGCTGTATCTGAAGATGAAGGAAGCGCGACCCGAGTGCTGAATTCCCCGCGGGGCTTGCAACGTCGCCCGCGCGCCGCTACCTTCGCGACCGGAGGAAAACGATGCGTGGTCCCCTCGCCTTTTCCCTCGCTGCCCTTCTTCTTTCCCTTCTCGCCCCGGCGTTCGGAGACGAGGGCGCCGTCTCCCGCGCCCCGATCGACCGCCGGACGCTTCCGAGCGGCCTGGAGATCGCCGTCAAGGAGGACCACTCCGCGCCGGTCGTCTCGATCTGGATCTTCGTGAAGACGGGCTCGATCTACGAGGGGGAGTTCCTGGGCGCGGGGATCAGCCACTACTACGAGCACCTCTGCTCGGGCGGGACGACCGCCCGGCGAAGCGAGGAGGAGTCGCAGAGGCTCGTCGCGTCGATTGGCGGGATCTCGAACGCCTACACGACAAAAAGCCTCACCGCCTACTACATCACGACGGCCTCCCGGTACGCGGACACCGCCCTCGATCTCCTCTGCGACTGGATCGCCCACGCCGCGCTCGAACCTCGCGAGGTCGAGCGCGAGAAGGGCGTGATCGAGAAAGAGATGAACATGCGGGAGGACGAGCCGGAGCGTTCCCTCGCGAATTTCCTGGCGGCGAACATGTTTCGGGTCCACTTCGAGCGCCACCCCACGATCGGCTACCGCGAGGTTTTCCAGAAAATCACCCGGGACGACCTCGTGCGCTTCTACCAGGCCCGCTACGTCCCCAACAACACCGTCCTCGTGGCGGTGGGCGACGTGGACGCGAACGCGTTCCACGGGAAGGTCGAGGCGGCGCTCTCGTCCTGGCCGCGCGGCAGGCTCGAGGAGATCGCACTCCCGGAGGAGCCTCCCCAGGCGGCGATGCGCTGGGCGGAGAAGGAGTTCCCCGTCCAGGCGGCCTACGTGTCGATGGGGTTCCACACCGTGGGCCTCACCCACCCCGACCTCTACGCGCTCGACCTCCTCTCGTTCGTCCTCACGCAGGGCGAGAGCTCCCGTCTCCACCGGCGTCTCGTGCGCGAGATGGGGATCACCTTCGGGGTCGAGTCCTCCTCGAACACGCCTCACTACGGGGCCGGGCAGTTTGTCGTCCGGTCCGTCTGCCCGTATGCCGAGACCAGGAGATTCGTCCGCGCGGTGCTGGAAGAGCTCGCGAGGATCGCGAAGGAGGGCGTGACGCCGGCCGAGCTCGACAAGGCGAAGAACCAGAAGGTCGCCGAGTACCATGCCCGGCACGCGGCCGTGCAAGACCAGGCGGAGTCGATCGGCTGGTCGGTCGCGGGGACGGGCGACCCCCATTTCGACGAGGACTACGTGGAGAGGATCCAGGCGGTCACCCCGGAAGAGATCTCCCGCATCGCGGCGGCGTATTTCGACGAACGGAACCTGACGGTGGCGCTCCTTCGCCCCAAGGGGGAGACCCCGCTCCCCGAAGGCGGCGTGGCCGCGCGCGCCGAGCCCGCGCAACCCGTCGAGAAGACGATCCTCGCGAACGGCCTCACGCTTCTCTCCCGGAAGAACCCCGGGAAGAAGTTCGTGGCGATCGAGGCCTACTTCAAGGGCGGCGTCCTCTACGAGGACGAGGGAACGAACGGCGTCTCGAACCTGCTCGCGAAGATGCTGCTCGCCGGGACCGCGAGCCGGTCGGCGGAGGAGATCGCGGAGACGATCGAGTCCCGGGGCGGGGAGATCTCGGGCCTCGCCGGGAACCCCTACTTGCGAATCTCGATCGAGGTCCTTGACCGCGACGTGACCCAGGCCCTGGAGGTCTTGGCCGACTGCCTGCTCCACCCGACGTTTCCGGAGCAAGAGCTCGCGCGGGAGCGCAAACTCGCCGTCCAGGCGATCGACCGGATGGAGGAGGACTGGCAGGGCGAGGTGGAGCTCCTGTTCCGCGCCAACTACTTCGCCGGACACCCCTACCGGCTCCACCCGAACGGGACGAAGGAGGTCGTGGAGCGGCTCGGACGGCAGGACCTCCTCGACGCACACGAGCGATGGATCGTGCCGGGAAACTTGGTTCTGGGCATCTACGGTGACTGCGACCACGCCGCCGCGCGCGCGAAAGTCGAGGCGCTCCTTGGCCCCGACGCCTTCCCGCCGCGCGAGGTCATCCGCCCCCCGATCCCGCGCCACGAGGCTCCGGCCGAAAACGTCACGAAGGTGAAGACGAACCAGAAAACGCAGGCCGCGATCGTCCTCGGCTTCCCCGGCGTTTCGATCGAGAGCGAGGACCAGTGGGCTCTCCGGGTGATCGACGCGGTGACTTCCGGCGTCTACTACCCCGGCGGGTGGCTCCACGACGCGCTCCGCGGGCGGGAGAAGCTCGTGTACACCGTCCACGCCACCCCCTGGATGGGAGTGGGGGCGGGGACCTTCTACATCGTGACGCAGTGCCCCGTGGACAAAGAGGACCAGGTGATCGCGATCCTCCACCGCGAGATGGAGCGCCTGAAGACCGACCTCGTTACGCCAGAGGAGCTCGAGACTGCCAAACGGATCGCCATCACCGTCCAGGAGGTCTACAACCAGACCAACCAGGAGCAGGCCCGCTCCGACTCGCTCGACGAGCTCCTCGGCCTCGGCCACGACTTCAAGCGGAACTACGCGGAGAAGATCGAAGCCGTGACCGCGGAGGAGATTCAGGCCCTCGCCCGGCGGCTCTTCCACCACTGGGTCCTCGCCGTGGCCCGGCCCGCGGAGGGGGAGGGCGGCAAGGAGGACGGGAAGTGATGGACGAAGACCCGCGTCCGTTCCCGATCGTCGGGCCGGGCGGCCAAGCTTCTCCCGAACCTCCCTATCGCCGGGCCGGCCGCTCCGATCTCATGAGGGCCCGACCGCAGCGGCGGAGGATCGGCCGAACCTCGTCGTATTCCTTGAGCGCCCGGGAGACGAATCCCGCGTACTGGCCGGGGCTGCCCTCGTAGAGACAGGTTCCCCGGGCAGCCTCGAATCGGAGAAGGGGCGTTCCCTCGTCGAGACGGACGAGGTCGACTTCCAGGCCGAGGCGACGTTCGAGGCCAACCGCCAGATCGGCCGCGAGATCGAGGGTCCAGCGGGCACCGGGCCCCACGAGGACCCCGATGTCGAGGTCGCTCCGAGGCGTTGCGGTTCCCTTTTCTCTGGAACCGAAGAGCAAGGCGAGAGAGACCCGGCCCCCGAGAAGTTCCCGGACCGCCGCGGCAATCCGATCCGTGCGCGGGTTGGTCCGTGTGGCGGCCCCTGGTGGATGTGCTGTCCTGTCATCCATGTCCACGGGCTCTCAGTGGATCTCGTCGAACTTCTCGATCACCTGCCCCACGAGGCCGTACTCCTTCGCCTGCAAGGCGGAGAGCCAGAAGTCACGGTCGGCGTCCTTTGTGATCTGCGGCTCGGTCTTGCCGGTCTCCGCCGCGACGATCGTGTTGTACCGCTCGCGGAGCCGGATGATCTCCTCGGCGTTGATCTTGACGTCGGCGGCGGCGCCGTAGAAGGCGGTGGACGGCTGGTGCAGGAGGAAGCGCGAGTTGGGGAGGCTGTAGCGGTGCTCCCGCTTTGCGGCGAGGTAGATCATGACCGCCGCGCTCGCGCAGAGGCCGTTACACACCGCACGGACCGGCGGCTTGACGAAGCGCAGCATGTCGAAGATGGCGAAACCGGAGTCGGCGCTCCCGCCCGGCGAGTTGACGTAGACGGTGATGGGGGCGCTCTCGTCCTCGTCCTGCATCGCCACGAGCATCGCCGCGACGCGCCGCGCGAGGCGGTCGGAGACCTCTTCAGAGACGAGGATGGTCCGCGCGTGGATGAGGCGCGACTCCATCCCGCGGGTGGTCTTCTGGTCTCCCTTGTCCTTTCCGAGAATCGGCTGGTCCATGTCTGCTCCTATCGGCTGTCGGGTCGCGGATTGTAGCAGACGGGGGAACAGAATGAGCCGGCGATGAAGGAGACTGAGCGAAGCGCGCGGTCGGGCGAACCACCGGGGCCGCCCGCGCCGTCCGGGCCTTCGCAGGAGACCCAGTCATCGCCGGGACCGGCCGCGAAGGGCGGGAGCCTCCCCAGCCTGCCGGGCTTCGAGATCCTCCTCGAGGCCGGCCGCGGCGGAATGGGTGTGGTCTACAAGGCCCGCCAGACCGCCCTCGGCCGGATCGTGGCGCTCAAGGCGCTTCCGGGCGGCCTCTGGGCGGGCGAGGAAGCGGTCGAACGCTTCCGGCGCGAGGCGCGGGCGGCCGGCGCGCTCGACCATCCGGCGATCGTCGAGGCGCACGAGGTGGGCGAGTCGGGCGGCGTCCACTACATCGTCCAGGAGTTCGTGGACGGAACGAGTCTCGACCGCTGGATCCGCGACGAGGGCGGGACGCTTCCGCCCCGGCGGGCGGCGGAGATCCTGCTCCCGGTCGTGGAAGGGGTCGCGCACGCCCACTCGCGGGGAGTCGTCCACTGCGACCTCAAGCCCGCGAACATCCTCGTCACGCGGGAGGGGCGGAGAACGAGGCCTACTGGGCCTTCACCTTCCACCTGCACGCCACCTGCCAGCGGGTGTTCCTGGCCAACATGCTGCGGCGCACGAGCTAGCCAGGGTATAGTGTCTCCATGGCGATGACCGAAGAACAGCGCGCCGATGCGATCCAGGCGCTCAAGGCGAAGGTCCGAGGGCCTTGCCCTCTTTGCGGGAAGTACGCCTTCGAGGTGGCGGACCTCGCGCATGTGATCCCGCACGATCCCTCGGGCGCGATCGTCCTGGGACCGACCATCCCGCTGGTGATGGTGATGTGCAAGCACTGCAATCTCGTGCTGCCATTCGCGGCAGTGCCCATGGGAGTCATGAAGGCCGGTGAGGGGCAGGGGGAGATGCAGCCATGAACGACCCACTGCTGATCGAGTCGCACAGCTCTGTCCCGCTGACCTGGACGTGTCGGCCCGTGGTCCGTCCGGCACCCGAGGGTGTTCTGCTGCGGGGCATCTCCGTCCAGCTGGAGAAGCCTGGTCTGGCGCTTCAGGTTTCGCGAGACCGCCTGGATCTCGCCCGACGAATCGCAGCCTGGCGCGAACAGGTTCGGCAGGCGGCCCGGGAGGAGGGCGACTGGGAGGTGACGGACATCGAGCCGCTTCGGCTGCGCGAGCCGCCTGAATGCGATTGATGCTGGACACCGGCATCCTGGGAATGGTCGTGCATCCCAGGAGGCACACCGACGTGCAGAACTGGTGTGATCGCGCGCTCCTGCAGCATCAGGTGCTCGTTCCCGAGATCGCCGACTACGAGCTAAGGCGCAAGCTCCTGCACGGGGGATTGACCAGGAGCATCGCGAACCTGGATCGGCTCGAAGTGGACCT
>JACQVV010000033.1 GCA_016209595.1 Planctomycetota bacterium | reverse complement strand
GCCGTGGTCGCCGCCAAGGTGACGCCCCGGATGACGTTCACGAACTTCCCGATGGTCTACACGACCTACGACCGGGCTCTCTCCTTCGCCCCGGAAGGCCGGCACCAGCTCACCTTCATCCTGGCGAAGGTGCAGGATGGGCACGACCCTCGCGCCGTGGCTCGGGACATCCAGAACACGACGGGGCTCCAGGCGCGCACGAAGCAGGACTTCAGGCAGATGTCCGAGGATTTCTTCATCAAGTACACGGGCGTCGCCGTGAACTTCGGGATCACGGTGCTCCTCGGGACGCTGGTCGGGGTCGCGGTGGCGGCGCAGACCTTCTACACCTTCGTCCTGGAGAACACCAAGTTCCTGGCGACGCTCAAGGCGATGGGCCTCGGACGGCGGGCCCTGATCCAGATGGTGCTCCTCCAGGCCGGATTCGTGGGACTGGTCGGCTGGGGGATCGGCGCGGGCGCCGGCGCGGCCTTCGGACTCGTTCTCGACCCCCGTTCACCCATCGCCTACAAGCTCTCGGCCGGACTCCTCGGGGTCTCGTTCGGCCTCATGGTGGTGACCGTGCTCCTCGCCGCGTTCGTCGCGGTCCGGCGGGTCCTGAGGATCGAACCCGCGCTCGTCTTCCGGTAGGAGCTCGTCCCACAACCCTCCGCGCCTACTTGTGCGCGCGGAGCATGGCGAGGAGCTTCTGGACCTCCCGGTGGACCTCGCGGGTCTGGCGGACGACGAGATGGCCGCTCACGATCGAGAGCGCGGTCTTCCCTTCGATCCAGCTCTCGGGCGACGTGTTCTCTCGGACGATATCGACGATCTCGTCGCCGGTGACGGGCGGCTGGCGGTCCGGCGGCGGCTCGAAGATGACCGCGCCCAGGTTGTTCCCCTGCGCGTTTGCGTCGGCGAGCGAAATGTCCGGGCCCGGGAAGTCCCGGATCTCGAACAGGATGTCGCGGATGTCGTAGGAACGGGTGTAGGTCACCGGGTCGAGGGAATCCTTCGCCGCGATGAAGAGGACGCCGTTTTTCACGGCCGCCGAGAGCCCGTGGAGGTCCAGGAGGAGCCGCAGGGCCTGGATCGCGGGCAGGCGGCGCAGCGAGATCGTGCACCTCCGGCGCGCTGGATCGACGTCTTGCAGAACCGAGGGGTCGAGCACGATATTGATCCCGGCGGCCTGGCGGAGGTAGTCGAAGACATCCTCGATTGGCGTCTCCACGACATCGAGGGTGATTTCGGTCGTCTCGAGCGCGTAGAGGATCTTTCGCTCGTCCTCGGTCATCTCCTCCTGGGAGAAGGCCGCAACGGCAAGGGGCCAGAGGACGAGGAGCGTGGCGAGCGCGGTCGTTCGGATCGGGGTCACGGCGGGTCTCCTGGACAGTGGTGGCGGACACCCTCCCACCAGAGCAAGACGCGGGCCAGCCAGCGATGCGCCGCCAGGGTCCGGATTTCCGGCCTTGCGGGCCGATTCCAGACTGGAAACGCGGTTGCCGGCCGGAAACTCTCGTTACGCGCCGTCGAGTCGGGACGACCCGCTTGCCTTACCTTGACGCAAGGTCGCCTGCCCCACCTGTCGCGCAGCCCAGCCCGTGCTCATGCCTCACTGGGCGATCGGTTGCGACCTTTTCCGGTTGGAGTGCGTCCGTTGCGAGCACGAATTTTGGAGCCTGTGCATTTGCTGGCGAGGCGGACGGTTCGCGCCGGGCCTATCGTCCAGCCGTGCTCCGGAGAAGCCTCGCCACGAGCCCTCCGAAGCGCCGGGTGGCGGTTGCCAGGTCGTCGCCTTCGATCGCGACATGGTGGGGGAATGCGATGGCGTCGAGCGGCGCAACGGCTGCCTGGACGCAGGCGATCCCCATGCGCCGCGTGAGGCGGAGAGCGAGGGCCTTCAGGGCCGCGACGGTGCACTCGGTCGGCGATCCGTCGCTCACCATGACGAGGAGCCGCGACCGGCGGGGGCTCCGGAGCGCAAGAGAGGCGGCATGCCAGAGGGCGGCGGCGTCGTTGTTCCCTCCTCCCGGTTCGAGAGCGTGGGCGGCACAGCGGTGCGCATCTCCGGCGTCGTAGATCGTGTCGCCCGTGAAGCCGAAGAAGCGGGCGTCGACCGACGAGAGTCCGCGGACCGCCAGAGCAATCAGCGTGGCGAAGAGTTTTGCCCGCTCGATCCTCTCGCCCGCCATAGAACCCGAACAGTCGATGAGGACGGCCAGGAAGAGATCGATCGCCGGGACCGGCCTGGAGCCGACCGTGGGTCTGGAGGGGAGTTCCCTGCCGCCCCGGGTCGGCTGCGCCCTCTAAGCGAGGACCCTTTAGACCCCCTCGATGCCTGTTGCAGAATTTCACAGAGCGAGCGGCCGGGAACGATCGGTGCGCTGAACTCGTAGGTTCAACCGGTTCGGTGTGGCCAGGTTCCCGTTCGACGGAATCCTCTAGCCCGCAGGGCGTCGTCCGTTACACGTGACGGATGGGGTCGCCTCCCTGGACCCTCGGGATGCCGCGAAGATCGCCTCGCGATCGCGAGCTTCTGGGCCCCGCCGACCCGGGCCGGATGACCCGCGCCGAATTTTCGTCCCAGCCTGTAACGATGGCGGAGATCGGCGCTAGCCAGGCGTGGAGAACGTCTAGAGCCGCCATGTTGACCATATCTCTCGGGTTCTATGGTTCCCTCCCGCTCGGAGGCGCCGGCACTCGCCGAGTTGAACTCCCGTTCCCGGGGGCGGAGAATGGGCAGGGTTCCCCCTGGAGGAGCGCGAGCGCCGTGAGGGAGGAGGAAGAGAAGATCCTGCTCGAGTTCCAGGATGGGTTGCGAGCGCAGCGGAGGTCCGGAGGGAAGGTGGACGAACCGCTGGCCGAACGGGCCGTCGGAATCCTCGGACGCATCGCCTCGCACTGGTGCAGGCGGAGGTCAATCTCGCCGGAGCGGCGTGAGGGGTTCGTCGCCTGGTTTCCCGGCTGGTTTCTCGATGACCGGGGGTTCTCCTTTCTCGACGCCCACGATTGCGAGGGCGGCATGAGCCTCGGGTCCTGGATCTGGACGTACGGCTGCCTGAACGCCTATCGGGACTACGTGAGGAGGCCGCTTCCCGCCCCGCCCGTGCCGCCCGAGCCCGCTCTGCCACCAGATCCCGATCCGGAGCCGGTCGTCCAGCTCGTCCGCCGGATGCGCGCCGCCGCATCGGAGCCGTCCGGGCGGCGAAGTTATGCCCTTCTCATCCTGAAGGCATTCGATTGGTTCGCCCATGCCATGGACGATCCGTGGCTTCGCGGAGTGCTCGATTTCTCGTTCGAGAGGAGAGCCGCGGAGGAGCTCACGAAGCGGCCGTTTGAGGAACTCGCACTCGAGATCTCGCGAACCTCGGGGGGCGGCTGGAACGGCACCTTGAGCTGGGAACAGCTCGTCTGGCTGACCGATCCGGAGCTCAAGCTCACTCGTGAGTCCGCAAGGACCCGGGTCTGCCGCTTCCGGTCGGAGCTCGAAAACGCACGGGATAACCGGGAGGTGGATCATGAATAGTGCCGGCGCCTGGCAACGCGAACACGAGGAAGCCTCACGCGACTTCGCCTCGACGCGCCCCGGAGATGCCGGCCGCGAAACGGCCGCGTTCCGGGCGCTGTCTGCGGCCGGAGGGGTTCTTCTGTGCGATCGGGGATCTTTCGATCGTGAGCTCAGAGCCAGGATGGACCCGGCACTCTTGGAGGCTGCACTGGAGGGGTCGGTCCTCCGGCATCTGGAGGACTCGCTCCTCGCCTACCTCAGGCGACCCGCTGCCGGGGAGTCCTCGACGGCCGGCGAGGCGGCGGCGCTCTCCCGGCGTCGCGACGAGGTGGGACGGGCCCTCGAAGCCGCCGTGGCGGTCTACGCGCGCGGCCGGACCTCCGCCGCCGACCCGCTCGTTCGATCCTGGAGGCAGGAGCTCGCGAGGATCGACGACCTGGTGCGGGAGCGGATCGCGGCTTTCCTTCCGCTCGCGGAAACCTCCGGGGAGCCGGAGGGCTCTCTCGCGATGGGTTGGCGGGCGCTCGTCGAGGAGGAGCTCGCCTCGATCGAGTCCCGGTTGGTCTCGCCTCTCACTTCGCCAGCCTGCCGTGCCGGGATCCTGGGTCGACGGGAGCTCCTGGCCGCATGGGCGGCGAACGGGATCTCGCCAGACCGGATCGTCGAGCGGGCCGTCGAACAAGCGTGCGAGGGGCGGTCCTTCCGGGAACATCTCCTTGAGTGCGATGCCTGCCGGCGGGAGCTCGGCGAGATCGTCCTCTTGGAGTCGGAGGCTGCGGGAGAAACCGATTTCTGGGACTGGTGTCGGGAGGGAGTGGCCGTGGTTCGCTCGCGCAGTTTCTCGGCGGCGGCGGACGCGCCGTCATCCCGGGCTCATCCTCTCGCGCACCCCGCGATTCGCGTTCCCGGGAGCTCGGTCCGGTTCGCGTTCCTCCCCCAGGAGCGCGCCCTCGTGCTCTTCGACCCGGAAGGTGGAGAGCCGGGCCCGGGCTGGCGAGTTCACTTCTACCGCGATCCTGCCTGGCCGCCGGTTCCTCGTGGGCCCGCCGTCTCGCTCGACTTCGTGGGAGGTCGCGCCTCCTGGGATCCCGGCGCCTTTGGCCTTCGAGGCGGGTCGCCCGAAGAGATCTGGAACGACCTCTGCTTCTGGATCGAAACCCAGGATGGAAAGGTCTTCCACTCCTTCCGGCTGCCCTGCCCGGCCGAGTGATGGACCGCCGCCTTCTCGACGCTCTCTCCACGGGCACGCCGTTCGAAATCCTCGCCCGTCACTTCCTGTCTCCCGAGGACTACGCGCTCCTCTCCACGGCGGCGCTCCAGTCGCTCGATCCTCGCGAGGCCCCCTCGGGCCCTGATCTCTCGCTCATGGCAGAACAGGCGCTGCGAGGGATAGAGGAGGGCGTGCCCCGGCTTCTGGAGCGGGCCGGGGTCGCCTGGGCGGCCGGACTCTCGATCGAGGAGGCGGTCGGCCGTGGAAAGAGATCCCGCAGCCACGAACTCTGGCGTCGCGTGGAAGAGCGGCACCTGGCCCGGACCACGCTTCCCCTCCTCCTGCTCGTCCTCCCCGTGTCGCCCCATTGCCGCCCGGCGATGGCCGTCCCCGTCCACGTCTCGATGGCCGACCACCCGGGAATCGAGGTCCTGGGCCTCCCCGAGTCGCGCGACGGGGCGGACCTGGCGGCGCGAGTGGGCGAGCTCCTCGCTCGGGCCGGGATGCGCCGGCGCCCGGGGCTCACGATTCGCCTGGACGGGTTCCCTCGCCTCCCCCTCTCCGGCCGCTCCTGGGAGCTGCCTCTCCTTCTGGCCGCGTGGTTCGTGCAGGCGTTCGGCCGCTTGCCTCCGGCCCACTACGCCGCGACGGGTCAGTTCACGAGCGCGGGAGATCTGGAGCCCCACGCGGCGCTCGGGCTGGCCGTCAAGGCCCAGGCCGCCGCGGATGTCGGGCGTTCGGTGTTCTTCCACCCGATCGCGGGCGATTGGACCCCTCCCGCGGGAGTCCGGGCGGTCCCGCTGGGAGGGGCGGTGGGGACGGTCCTCGACCGGTTCCTGGAGGAGAGTGCGACGCACGTCCCGGCCGAGGCGCTGGAATCTCTCGCGCGCGCGGTCTGGGAGGCGAGCCGGGACTATCACCCCGAGCCGCGGGTCGAGTCGCTCTCCCGGTCGATGGCTCCTAGGCTTGCCTCGGCCACCGGCGATCCCAGAACGGCGCGAGCCCGTCTCTGGCTCTCGGTCGCCAGGGGCTACCGTTTGCGCCACGACGCGAAGGTGGACGAGGCCGAGCTCAAGCGGCAGGCGGCCGAGAAGCTCTACGCCGAACTGGCCGCCCGTCACGAGCTCGACGTCTCCTGGCGGACTCGAATGCACGAATTCCGGAACGGGACGGTGCATCTCCTTGTCGACCAGTACGACTATGCCGCGGCGGAGGAGCTCTACCAGCAGGTCCTCGCCGATTTCGAGGCTCCAGACTCGATGTTCACGCGAGAGGAGATCGGGCGGGTCTGGGGGACCGGAGCACTCCTCTACCTCGCCTGGAGCTGCTCCGATCCAACGAAGCTCTCTCTGGCAGGGGACCTCGCGGAGCGATCGTACGCGGCGATACCGGCGGTCGAGCAGCACCGGAACCTCAACTACGTCGCGATGCACCGCTCGCTGGCCGGCCGCTACGAGGAATCGCGGGAACTCTTCCGCCGGAATCTCAACTCCTTGCCCGAGGACGGAACGGATTTCCTCTACTCGCTCTGGGGCGCGATGGCAAACCTCGCGCGGTGGGGAACACGCGCGGGAGGGATCCGCGCGCTGGACGAGGCGCGAGCGCTCCTGGCACGGCACGAAGTGGCGCGCCGTCTCGATCCGGCCCATCCCTATCCAGGCTTCCTCGTCCTCCTCCATGCCTCGCGCATCGAAGCATCGTGCGGGGATCGCGCGAAGGCGATCGAAGGGTTCGCGCGGGTCCACCAGGCGTTTCTCAGACCGGCGCCCCACGTCGACAACACTCTCGCCGCGGTGGCGGCGCTCGATCTCTTCCTCTTCGCGGACCGGAAGGGCGGGCCGGACGAGGCGGGACAGGACTGGTTGGCCACGGCGCGCCAGCTCCTGCTGGAGACGGCCGCGGCTCTGCCTCGCACGCGCTCTCTTCTGCGCGAGACGGCGGCCATCCTTGCCGATCCGGTAGCCCCTGGAGCCGCGGATCGCACCGAACAGATCCGCAGGGCGCGCGATCGGTTTCCTTGCTAGAGCAGGCTCTTAGCCTCCTCCGCAGGTGGGAGGATTGAAATGATTCCATACCGGTCGGGTCACGAGGCTGAAGTGGAGAACCTCCCCTTCGGCCACCAGCGCCGAGGCCTCGAGGTCCGCCTCCCGGAGCCGGAGGCTCTCTCCGAGGCCAACCGAGGGATGGGAGGTCGTTTCCGCGTGCGCGGCCCGCCGCAAGGCCCTGCGGACGAGATCCCCGGTCGCGTCAGGGGCCGACGGCGCTCCCGCGCGGGCGTCTCGCCGGCAGACGGCATCGAGAGCGACTCCGACCAGCGTCCTCTCCTGGAGCTTCGACTTCGACTTGGACTTGGTCGAAAAGAAACGTAACCACGGAGACACAGAGACACGGAGGCTTCACGGAGACTTCACGGAGGCTTCACGGAGGGCACAAGGTGTTGCTGGAACAGCCACTCACCGGGTCCTGCGGCCGGGTCTCCTGGAGTCTGCCTACGAGGCTTGCCTGTGCCGCGAATTCGAACTTCGTGGTTTGAAACTTACGCGACAAACGGGATTGCCTCTCGAATACAAGGGAATCAATCTCGACTGCGGGTATCGGACGGACATCGTGGTCGAGGGACGGGTCCTCGTGGAAGTCAAGGCTATCGAGAGCGTCGCTGCGGTTCACGAGGCGCAGTTGCTCACCTACCTTCGGCTCACCGGGTGTCGTGTGGGCCTTATCCTGAACTTCTTTGTTCCCATCATGAAGCAGGGCATCATCCGCCGCGTTCTCTAGTCTCTCCGTGCGTCCTCCGTGTCTCCGTGCTTCCGTGGTGAAACGATCATAGCCCTGAACGGTTGCATGACGACTTCAGTCTAGCGCGGATGCAGCCGGATTGGCGAGCTAGCCCTTCCCCACCTGCCGTTCGACCATCGAGACGAACGACATCCAGTCCGCGTACGACTGGGCCGTGAGCGTCGGTGGCAGGTCCATGGCGCTATCTCCTGGGTGCCGGGAGGGCGAATTCGTCGCCTCTCGCTCGCTATGGATCTAGGACGAAGGAGAGGATTCGTGACGGGTGGTGGGCTAGGATCCCGTGTGAAGATCGTCTTCGACCTGGACAACACGCTGGTGGACGAGTTCGGGGCCACGGTCCGGCCCGGAATCGTCCGCCTGCTCGACCGTTTGCTGAGCGAGAGGCACGAACTGGCCCTGTGGACGCACTCCGATCGCGCGCGAGCGATCCGCATCCTCCGCGACCATGGCCTGCGCGACCGGTTCGGGACGCTCGTCTGCCGGGAGGACTATGATCCCGATAGCCTCGGAGCGCGCAAGGACATCCGCCGCATCCAGGGAGATCTCCTCGTCGACGACGATCCGGCGGAGGTGGCTTTCGCTCGCTCGGTCGGGAGGTCGGGCTTTCGGTTGGCCTCATATCGCCGGGGGGACCCCGCGGACCTGGACGAGCTCGAGGCCCTCCACCAGGCGATCCGCCGGGCGAGTCGATGGTGGGGGCGCCTCTTCCGAGGACGCTGAATCCCTCCCGCCCGGGCAGCCCGCAGTGCAACGAACCAAGGACGACCTCGAGATCGTCTACCGCCCAGGCGACGGCTCGCCTCGCGACTTCATGAGCCTTTGCGAGGCCAGCGGGCCGGAAGCTCGAGCGCGTCTCCTCCAGGAAGACGAGGACGGCAATCCCACCGAGGAATGGCTGGCGTTCGAGCGCGTCTGGCACGCGGAGAGGGAGCGGGAACACGCCGGGATGGAGCGAGCCATGCTCCGTTTTCTTGCGGTCCTTTGCGGGAAAGAGCTCACGGCGGACCCTTGACGCCTCTCGACTCCCGGCGCCCGCCCGACGCCGGGAGGTTTCTGGACGAGCTCCAAACCGCTACTTGCTGCTCAGGAGATCCCCCATCGCCTTGGCGAGATCGTCCCAGTTGTCGGTCTCCTCTTGGGTCGGACTACCCAGCAGGATGTTCGTCTCCTCATAGGGGTCATCGACGAGGTCATAGAGCTCGTCCTCGCTGATGAGGAGGACTCCGTTCCCATCGTAGTACCGGATGAGCTTGTACCTATTGTTCCGGATCGCCCGGGTCGGCGAGACGTCGGGACTGCCGTTCGTCCTGAAGAGTTCCGTGTAGATGGTCGGCGACATGACGCTGCTCGAGGGAATCGCGTACAGGACCAAGCTCCCGGCGGAGAGGCACGGGACGAGGCTTTTCGAGTCTACGGACAGGCCGAGATCGGAGACGCTGACGCCCGCGAGCGCGAGCGCTGTCGAGTAAAGATCGACCATGTGGACGATTTCGTCCTCCGTGGTGCCTCGGAGCGAGGAATCGACCCCGAACCCGGCCACGATGAGCGGGACATGCACTGCGCCCTGGTACGCCGTTCCCTTTCCGTGGCCCTGCGGATAGGCGGGGTCGAGGACAGAATCGGGCGTTCCGTTGTCGCCAACGAAGATGACCGTCGTGGTCTCATACCACTGCCCGCCGTAGAGGTCGCCTATGGCAACGAGGAGCTTGCCGAGCACCGTGTCGAGCGCCTCGAGGGTCGCAAGATACCGGGTGACGTCGCTCGCGCTCTTGAGGTCGCCGTACGTGTGGAGATCCTTGGGTGGAGCCGGCCAGCCCGACACATCCTCATGCGGGGCATTGAAGTTGAGGACGCAGAACCAGGGCAAGCTGGGATCGTAGGCATGCTGCGACTCGATCCACTCGTACGCCGAAATACCCTGCACGCTGGTGACATACTTCTCCGACTTCTCCTTCGTCGTTGGCTTCTGACCCGAGGAATCGCACGAGATCTCCCACCAGTGGTAGTAGTCCAGCACGTTCTCCATGGTCCCCTCGAAGTAGCCGTAGCCGGATTTGGTCGGGCCACACAGGCCGCTCCCGCCGTTCGCGATGTCGGTCGAGAGATGCCACTTCCCGATGAGCGCATGCTGGTAGCCGGAACCCGCCGCGTCGAGGGCTTCAGGCAGGATCGTCTCGGCGTCAGGGGAGAGCTCGACCGAATCGTCCCCGTAGTCGATGACCCAGCCGATGCCCGTCCGGAATCCATATCGCCCAGTCTGGAGACAGGCCCGGGCAGGGGAGCAGACAGGGGACGACCAGGCGTTCTCGAAAAGGACCCCGTGGGTCGCGAGATCGTCGATCCTAGGCGTACGAGGATTCATGCGAGGAATCTGCGAGTTTCCAGTCGGCGTGTACTTGCCATAACAGACGATCTTGTCGGTGCCAACGTCGTCCGCGACCACGATCAATATGTTCTTGCCGGGCCCCTGGCCTCGGGCACCCGAGATGGGTCCCAGGAGGAGCGCGAGAACGGCAACGAGAAAAAGCGTCCGGCGTGTGTTCAGGATCTCGGTTTTCATGGTCAAACCCTCCCTGACTTCTCGATGGCTCGGGTAGCCATCCTGTGGTGATGGATTTGCTTGTACGGGGGATCGGCCAGGTCGTCCTGGCGATCGATGCGGCATGAAACACCCAGCCGCCGCGCCTCCGGCGCGACGGCTGGGGCTTGTGGTTCTACCTGCGGGGGGATCCTCTGAGGCTTCCCCTGCCGGGATTGTCTCGGTCGTGGCCGCCGGGATTGTTGCCGTGACCGCGATCTCGGTCCTCGCCCCCGCGAGAGCCACGGGGGGGCCTGGTGCGATCCCGCTGCGGCCGCCCGCCGTTCTCGCGGGGCGCGCGCCGGGCCATGTCGTCGCCCTGGCCGCTGTTCCCGTCGCCTGGCCGATCCATCTTCCCGCTCCGCGCGTCGTCGCGGTTGTCGCCCGGGCCGCCGGGTCCGCGAGGCTCATCCTCGCCCGGAGGCACTCGCGGGTCCATCACGTGCGGGCCGTCGCTCTTGGGCCTCTTCTGGAGGGCCTCTTGCTGTGCCCAGGACGGTCCCCCGCAAAGCATGAACATCGCAAGCGTCGAAACCCCAAGCATGAAAATCTTTCGCGCCTTCATTTCCGTATCTCCTTCTCTTGTTGGTTCGCTCTTCGACCGTACACCTATCTGCGAATCGTTCGCGCCAGGGGACAGCTGACAACGGGGATTGTCCGAAGCCGGCCAGGCGTGAGAGACTCAAGGTGTCTCCAGACCCTTTCTCCGTCATCCCATGAACGTGGATCGTCCAACCCCGGCGCGCGAGGAGGATCACCGCCCGAGCGGCGGCACGGCTGCCCGGGACTCAGCCCAAACGGAAGGGGGCCCGGCGCCGGGCGACGGTTCGTTCGAGCGGCTCGTCGAGGCTTTCCTGGCACGGCGTCGCTCCGGCTCGCTCGTCACGCCCGAGGACTTTGCCCGGGAGAACCCCCAGCATGCGCGGCGGATCCAGGAGATCTTCCCTGTTCTTCTCGCGATGGAGAACCTCAGGCACGCGGCAGGGGACGCGGGGCAAGCAATGGCTCTCCAGGCAGACGGATCGTGGGTTCTCGGCGGCTTCCGCATCTTGAAGAAGATCGGGGAAGGCGGAATGGGGGTCGTCTACGAGGCGCTGGAGGAGAGGCTCTGTCGCAGGGTCGCCCTGAAGGTCCTGTCGCCGGTTCTCCTCTCCTCGCGGGAGCTGCGAGAACGCTTCCAGCGGGAGGCGCGCGCCGCGGCGAGGCTCCACCACACGAACATCGTTCCGGTCTTCGGCGCGGGCGAGGACCGGGGGGTTCTCTACTATGCGATGCAGTACATCGAGGGGCGCACCCTCGAGCGCCTGGTGAAGGACTGGAGCGGTTGCGCGGCCGTGCCCGAGGGAGCGGCCCGGGAGATCCGGCGGGACTGGCCACGGATCGCGAGGATCGGCAGAGAGCTCGCTTCCGCCCTCGCCTACGCCCACTCGCAGGGGATCCTCCACCGGGACATGAAGCCCTCCAACGTGCTCCTCGACGCGGACGGAACGGCCTGGATCACGGACTTTGGGCTCGCGAAGCTCCCCGATTCGCACGACCTCACGCGCCCCGGGGTGCTCCTGGGGACGCTCCGGTATCTCCCCCCCGAGCAGTTCCGGGGCGTGTCGGACGAGCGGAGCGACATTTACGGTCTCGGTCTCATCCTCTACGAACTCGCGACCCTTCGCCCCGCCTTCGACGCCGCCAGCCAGAACGCCCTCCTCCTCGCGGTATCGAGGGAGGCGCCGCCCCCGCCGCGATCGATCGATTCGACCATCCCGCGCGACCTCGAGACGATTCTCGTCAAGGCGACCGCGCGCGAGCCGGAACGCCGGTATCCGTCCGCGAGCGAGCTCGCGGCCGATCTCCAGCGGTTCCTCGAAGGGCGCCCGGTCCTCGCCCGCCGGATGGGGGCGGCCCTTCGCCTGTGGCGGTGGTGCCGGCGGAACCGCGCGGTCGCCCTGCTCCTGGGCGCGGTCTTCTCGCTCGCGATTCTCGTCGCCGTGGTCGCGTCCGCGGGCTACGTCGAGACCTCCCGGGCCCTCGAGCGGGAATCCGGCGAGAGAGCGCGCGCGACGAGAGAGCGGGAACGGGCCGAGGGGGAACGGGAGCGCGCAGAGGCCGAGCGTTCCCGCGCCGAGGCGAACCTCCGGCTCGCCCTGGCCGCTTTCGACGAGATCTTCGCCCAGGTCGACCTCGGGGAGCCCGCTCGGTTCCAGGCGGGCACACTATCGGAAGGGGAGGCCCCCGTCGCCCCGCCGCCCGTCGCGTCGGAGGACACCGCCGCGATCCTCCAGAACCTGCTCAAGTTCTACGATCGCTTTGCCCAGGCCAACGTCGAAGCCGCGGATCTTCGCGAGGATCTTATCCGGGCGCACCGCCGCGTGGGAGAGATCCAGCGCCACCTGGGGAACCTGGCCGAGGCCCAGGCGGCCTACTCCCGCGCACGCGCATCGCTTGTCGATCTCCCGGGAAGGACCACGGAGGTCGCCGCGGTCGATATCGAGATCGGCCAGCTTCTCCTGGCGAAGGGGAGTGTCGAGGAGGCCGCTCTTCTGTTCCGGCGTGCGCGGGAGTCGCTGGAGGACGAGGGAGGCGCGACGCTCGACGATGCGGGGGCCTACCAGCTCGCGAGGTCGGCGAAGTACGGAGCCGATGCCGATCTCTTGAGCCGTGATGTGCGCTCGGCGCGCGCTGGCTACGCTCGCGCCTGCCAGGTGCTGGAAGATCTCCTGGCCCGCAACCCCGGCGAGGCGGACTACCGGTTCTTCCTCGCCTGTTGCCACCGGGCGTGGACCAGGTGTGAGGAGGGACGGCAGGCGCAGTCCGAGCACGTCGAAACCTCCACGGGAATCCTCCAGGAGCTCTGCGACGAGTTTCCATCGGTTGCCTGGTACCGCTACGAGCTGGCCGAGACCTACGCGACCGTGGAGGGCGAGTTCTCGAGGGATCGACCCGGGGCCGGTCGGAACGCCGCCCGCCCGGAGGAGGTCGAGGCGCGGCTCCAGAAAGCCCGGATGATCGAGGAGGAACTCCTGCGCTCCTATCCCGCGGTGCCGCTCTATCAGGCGTCCCTCGCGCGGAACCTGCGCAAGCTCGGGCATCTCCTCGTCGAGAGGGGCAAGGCCGCCGAGGCGAGAGATGTCTACGGGCAGGGCCTTGCGCTCGAGGAGTCGCTTGTCGAGCGGTTCCGGGATGTTCCGATCTACCTTCACGACATCGCCCGGACACGATGCCGGCTGGGGGAGCTCCTCCTAGAGGAAGGCAAGAAGGAGGAAGCGCGGTCGATGCTCGCAGCGTCGGTCGCCGCGGCGAGAGAGTACCTGACAACGGACCCCGACCACCGGCCGACCCGGGCGATCCTCGACCAGGCTTCGAGCCTCCTCGGGGAGGCCGGCGGCAAGAACCGATAGCCCGACCGATAGAGGTTTCGGAATGCCTGACTCGCGAAAGAACTGCGAGAGCGAATCGCCCGAGGTGGTGGAGCGTTTGAGGCGCGAGGGCGAGGAAGGGCTCGCCGCGATCTTCCAGGAACACCGGCCGCGGCTCCTCCGGATGGTCGAAGCTCGCATGGATCCGCGCCTCCGCGGGCGAGTCGATGCCTCGGACATCGTCCAGGAGGCCTACCAGGACGCGTCGCGGAGGCTCCCGGAGTTTCTGTCTCGCCCCGACATGCGGCTTTTCCTGTGGCTGAGGCTCCTCGTGGGCCAGCGCCTCTTCGCCGCCTACAGGTGGCACGTCCAGGCGCAGAAGCGGGACGCGCGGCGGGAGGTGGATTGCGCGCCGGCGGCGCGCCCGGAGGCGAGCTCCGCTAGCCTCTCGTTCCTTCTGGCGGCAGACGTCACGTCTCCGAGCGACGCGGCCGCGAGGCTCGAAACGCGCGAGCGCCTCCGGCAGAGACTCGAAGAGCTCGACCCCCTGGACCGCGAGATCCTCTCGCTCAGGCACTTCGAGGATCTTTCGAACGACGAGGCAGCGGCGGAGCTCGGGATCTCGAAGGCCGCGGCGAGCAAGCGGTACGTCCGCGCCCTGGAGCGTCTCAGGGAGATCCTCGGACCGTCCGAGTAGGGGATGACGCGAGAACTCTCCCCTGGCCCGGCGTGCGGCGCGTGTCCGCGGGGAGAGTCGCGAGCGGAAATCGCCGGTTTTCCTGTCCACTCTCGCGCGCTTTTCGCAGCTATCGAGCTGGTGGTCTGTCGTTTCCCCTTTTCAAGAACTCCAGCCGGAGAAGAGCCATGTACGCCAAGAAGCTGCCTCCATGCGGTGTGCTCGGTATCAGTGCCCTCTTCGCCCTCGTTCTGGCCCCCGTGGCCGAGCCGCAGGAGTCTGGGCCGTCCCGAGAATCTCAGGATCTCGCCTCCTTCGTCGATCGCCTCGCGCTCACGCCGGGCGAGATCCAGGAGATCGTTCTTCGGGCCGAGGAAGCGGCGCGGATCCGCGAGTGGTTCGACGACTACGATCGAGAGCACCTCTTCGAGTTGACGGAGATGTTTCGGGAGCTCCTCCCCCTCGTGGAGTCCGACGAGATGATCCCCGAGGATCTGGCGAACCGGATCGGCCCCGCGAATCACGAGTGGCAGATGGCCCGGAAGACTTTCCTCAACCGGATCGCCTCGCTGGAGGAGAAGGTCTCGCGAGGGCTCGCCGAAAAACAGATCCGGCTCCTCTCGAACTACCGCTGCGGCGACCCGCGGGCCTCGCTCTCGCAGAGGGTGGCGCGGGATGCGCGACCCGGGCCCGGGTCGAGGGGAAGGACCTCCGTGGCGGAGTCCTCCGCCACGCGCCGGCAGGACCTCCACCGCGAGATGGAGGAGATCCGGCGCGAGCGCTACGGGTCGATCGGTGGAGTCGGAGAGTTCCTCCTCGAGCCGGGCCTCCTGGCTCGTCTCGATCCGGAGCGGGAGCGGACGCCGGACGTCGATCCCGAACTCGAAGAGGCGCGCGGGGAGACGCGGAGGCTTCGCGAGGAGATCAACCTGCACAACTTGCTGAACGGACTCCATCTCGACCGGGATCAGATGAACCAGATCCTCGCCCTGAACCTGCAGGGAACGGCCGAGAGGGGATGCGTGCGTCCGGGCACGACTGCGTCGCAGAACGGCGGCACCCGGTGGTGGGACGTCAACGGGCGCGCCGGAGGGGACCCGCGTTCGAGCGCCGCCCTGGTCGGGATCCTCGAACCCGCCCAGATCGAGATGATCGCCGGGTACGAGCCGTGCCTCCTCCCGTCCGAGGGGCTCGTGAACCCGGTTCTCGTCGGGCAGGCGGGCGAGAACCCCGTGGGCGAGAAGGAGCTCGACAGGGTGCGCGGGCTCCCCCCAGAGGACTACAAGTACGCGAGCGGCCAGGTCATCCGGAAGGTGCTCCGCAGTGTCGAGCAGAGGAACGGCGGCCCGCTCGACGCCCAGACGAGAGCGACGATCGAGGCGCGCTTCCGCGAGTCAATGGAGCGCGCCCGCGAGCTCGACGACCCCGACTACGCGATCCAGAAAGCCGATCTTCTTGAGGTGCTCTCGGAGGCCGATCGCGCCCGGAACGTCCAGGAGGAGATCCGGAGCGTGGAGAGCGACCTGGGCTCCGAGATGACCGCGGGAGCCAAGGCCGCCCAGTTCCTCCTGTGTCCCTCGATCGTGCCGCTCATCGAGGCTCGTCTGGCCCGGCTCGACGAGGCAAGGCCCATCTCGAAGATCGATCTTGCGTCCATCGAGGCGGCCCCGAGCTGCGAGGGAGGGTGCGCTCTCAAGGAGTGACGTTCCAAGGGGGAGGGGCGGAGCTGAGGCGCTCTCGGATTGCCGAGATCGTCCGGGCCGCCCCTCGCCCGCCTGCCCGGGCGCCGTTCGTGATCGACAGCGGATGCGCCCCTGGAAACCGCGAAGCCCGTTCGGCGTAACTTCCGAACGGGCTTCGTTGTGCGCTGGAGCGGGTGAAGGGATTCGAACCCTCGACATTCAGCTTGGGAATCCGATTCTGGCTGTTTTCGGGGGTCGTTTCCGAGCCCCAGCGGGAAGCCGATCCGAGGGCTTCCACGCGGTCGGAAGGGCGGTTTCCTCGAAGGCGCCCTTGACAGCGGCTAACAACCGTTGTAGCCTCTCTGTGGGTTGACTGGGTTGACCAGCGGGTTGACTGGCTCGGAGGGGTGAACGATGGCGTTTCTGATCCGGCGGGAGCGGGACGGGCGGGCCCTCTGGCGCGTGGTCTGGACCGACGCGACGAAGGGAGCAAGCAGGGCCGGTCGGCGCGAGGCCGACTGTGAGAACGGCGACCACGGCGAGGCCCTGGACGCGGCCGAGGCGCCCGCGAACGAGCGCGAGGCCCTGGCCCTCGGCGCTACCTCGAAACCGCTCCGCAAGGCGCTCCTCGTGTGTTACGAGGTCCTGGAGCGCGTGAAAGCCCGCGAGGCGGCCCGGATGGCTGGACGGCGCTCCCGTCACGACACCCCCCTCGTGGACCTGGTGGACGCCTACCTGGCCCTCCTCGTTTACCGCGTCGAGGGGGGCGCGGAGTCTCCCGAGCGCGCGGAGTGGTGGAGGCCGGGCTTCATCGAGCGGCCCCTCTCGGCGCACTGCCTGGCGGACCAGAAGACGACCTTCCGCCGCTTCCGCGAGTTCCTCCCCCCGGGGCTTCGAGCCGGCGAGCTGTCGCCCGAGGTCCTCGCGGGCTTCCTGCGCTCGACGCTTGCGGGCGGGAACAAGCCGAGGTCCTACAACAAGGCCCGCGGCTACCTCCGCACGATGTTCGCGAGCCTTACCCGGGACGCGGTCCTCTCGCTGTTCCGCCGCGATCCCCGCGAGCTCTTCCGCGAGGATCTTGAAGCCCTCCCCTCCAGCGCCGCGGAGATCGTCGTCCATCCCGTCGAGTCCATCCGCGCCTTCCTCGAAGCGGCCGAACGCTTCGCCGAGCCCGGCCGACTCCTGGAGGTCCACCGGGAGAAGCGCGGCAAGGTCGAGGTCTTCAAGCAGTCGAACAGCTCGACCCCCTCCCCCGTCCTCGAAACCGCGCTCCTCCTCCTCTGCTCCGGCGCGCGCCGCGGCGAGGGGCTCGCGCTCCGTTGGAAGGACGTGGACCTGGAGCGTGGAATCCTCACGGTCAGAGCCTCGAAGACGGGAACCGTCCGCTACGTCCCGCTCGCGGGCGACCCGGCCGGCGACGTGGCCCCGCGGTTCCTCGCGCTCCTCCGCGCCTGGCGCGAAGCAGACCCCGCGCGCGAGACCGTGCTCCCGCGGAACGGCGAGAGCGGCCCCGCGTTCACCCGCGCCTGGGCGCGCGTCGCGAAGGCCGCGGGGGTGGACGTGGGGCCCCAAGGATGCCGGCGGACCTTCGAGAGCGCGCTCGCGGCGGTCGGCGTCCCTTCGACCCTCTCCGCGTTCTGGGTCGGCCACGCGCCGGCCGTCGCCTACCGGCACTACCTCGCGTTCGCGCCCGGCCGGCTCCCGGGGAGGACGGTCGAGGAGGTCCTCGGGCTCGTTCCGTTCATCGAGCGGGCTACGAAGCGAGCGCGGAAGGGGAAGGCGTTCCGCGTGGTCGAAGGCGAGGCGACGGCGTGAGGCGCGAGCAACCCCGCGCGGACCCCTTGTCTATCCGACTGGACGCGAGACAGGGAGGCGAGGTAGAGTGACGGGAAAGGAGGTCCTTCGACGGTTGCGCTCGGCCGGGGGCGAAGAGGTGCGCCAGCGAGGTTCCCACGTACGGGTTCGCTGTCGTTGTGGACGGTACAGCTC
The DNA here is from genome assembly GCA_016209595.1 of Planctomycetota bacterium. Lineage (GTDB taxonomy): Bacteria > Planctomycetota > JACQVV01 > JACQVV01 > JACQVV01 > JACQVV01. Next base: position 27,734 of record JACQVV010000033.1, on the reverse strand, counting down.
GACCGTGCCCGTGCACGCGGGCGCTGACGTCTCGCCTGGCACCCTGCGCGGGATCGAGCGCGACCTGGAACCCTGCCTCGGAAAGGGGTGGCTGAGAGGATGAGGAATCACGACGGGAGCGAGGGCGCGAAGTACACGGCCGTCTTCGAGCGGGACGAGTCCGGCGCGTGGAACGTCCACGTGCCCGAGGTCCCCGGTTGCCGCACCTACGGGCGCAACCTGGCCCAGGCCCGGCGCCGGTTGCGGGAGGCGCTCTCCCTCTTCATCGACGACGCGGAGGGGGTAGAGGTCCGCGAGGATGTCCGTCTCCCGCGCGAGGCCCGCCGGGCGGTCCGCCGGAGCGCGGAGGCGAGGCGGAAGGCCGATCGCTCGGGCGAGGACGCGCGGGCCGCGACGATGAACGCCGTCCGCGAGCTGGTCGAGTTCGGGCTCGGCGTCCGCGACGCGGGCGAGCTCCTCGGGCTGTCGTTCCAGCGGGTGAGCCAGCTCGCCGGGACCAAGTAGCCCCCCAAAGGAGGACGGACGATGAACTACGATGCATTGACGAAGCGACTCGACCGTCTGGAGCGATGGAATCGCGGGCTTGTGGGGGCCATGGCGGTGCTCTCGCTGGTCCTCGTTGTTTTCATCGTGGTCGCGGGCTGGAAGTCGCTGGACGGGAGGGTTGAGGCAGAACAGATCGTCCTCCGCGATGCGAACGGAAGGGTGGCAGCGATTCTCGATGGCCCGGGCCTCCGCCTGTATGACGCGAACGGGAGGAACCGCGCGAGCCTCAGCCTGGACAAGGACGGATCCCCGCACCTGTACTTGTTCGACGAGAACAGTTGGGACGGAAGGTGCCGCGCGATCTTCAGCCTGGACAAGGACGGATCCCCGTACCTGTGCTTGTTTGACGCGGACGAGAATCCGGTCTGGAGAGCGCCCTAGTAGCCCCCAACAGAAACCGGGCCGTCGCAATGCCGGTCAAGCGAAGCGACGACCCGGGGAGGAACGACGCATGCAGGATACCAGAGAAGAGACGCGGCGGGCTATCGAGGCGAAGCTCGATGCTCTCGCTCGCAACACGCGGCGGCTGGTCCACCTGGCCCTCAACCGCTGGGGTGGACCCGGCAACACTCCGACCCTGGGCCGGGCGGTCGAGATCGCTCTCGCCGAGCCGACCGAGGAGGTGCTCGACGCCATGGGACGGATCCCCCACGACGGAGAGGAGGCTCGCCGCTACTTGCTCGGGTGGTTCGGCCAGATCCTCCAGGACGAGGGGCCGGAGTCCTCCCGGAACGCGGCCGGCGTCGCGGTCGCGATCCTCGCCCCTGGGTACGAGGTTCCCCAGGACGACGGCGGATACTGTGCCCGGGGGAACGACGCCCTGCGGGCCGCGTTCGAGTATGCGCGCGAGCGAAAAGCGCCGGACTCCCTGCTCGGGGATCCTCTCCCCTGCCGGGCGTTGATCGAGGACGCGCTCGACGGGAGGGAGGTCGGGGAGGGGGCCGCGCTTCGGGCACTGGAGGCGGGCGAGGCCGTCGAGGCCGTCGAGGTCGTCCGTCTCCACGTCTTCCGAGGGGGAATCGAGCTCGACGGCGACCGGATCGCGCTCTCCGCGGGGTGGGTAGACCTGTTCCGCGAACTGGCGATCGCGTGGGATCTGGGCGAGGAGATCCCGACCGGGCGCGCGAACGGCGAGCGGCGCGAGCTCTCGAACGCGCAACGCTCCCTCCTCTCTCGCTTGCGCCTGCGCCAGCCGAAGCAAGTGAACACGAAGCTCCTCGCGGCTCTCGATCGCCTCCCCGGCGACCTGCTTGCCCCCGGGCGCCCGGCTCTTAACCCCGCGATCCGGTGGGCCGTCGAGATCCGATAGGCGCAACAGTAGCGCAACAGCGAAATCCGAGGACGCCAGCGGATCCCGGGATCCGCCCCCGTGGGCGCGGACCGGCCGCGCAACAGTAACCCCGTTTACGTGACGGGGGCGGTCCCGAGCGCGAACCTACGCGCATGCGAAAGGAGGCTCTACGCATGCGCGAAAACCTCGATGAACTCGTAGCGGACTTCACGCGGTCGGCGGGTCGCCCCGTCGTGAACCTGGCGGAGGCCGCGGGGCTCCTGGGCGTTTCGGTCGCGACTCTGCGGCAGGCGGTATACCGCGGCGCGCTGCGGGTGTCGCGCGCGGCCCCCAACGCGCCGTGCTACGTCACCACGCGCGAGCTGGCCCGGTATCACGTGGACGGGCTCCGGCGGTCCCTCCCGGAGACGGCGGGCGCTATCCGCGAGGAGCGCGCCAGGCGGCTCGCGGTCGCGCGAGAGAGACTCCGGCGGTGAGCCGCGCGACGGAGCCGGCCCCGGGGGGCGACCCGGAGCCGGCGGACGAGCACGACCGACGGGTAGAGGATACCCCGGATCCCCGCGAAACGCTCGACCCCGTCACGCGGGAATCTCTCGGGGACGATCTGGCCGACCGCGTGGAGCGCGTGCTCTTCACGTTCGCGGCGACCGCGGATGCCGCACGGCGCGACCGCGTGGATCCCCGCGAACTCCTCGGGGCAGATAGCGAACTCCTCAGCGAACTGCGCGCCATCCGGCGGGATGCACCTCCGGCCGCCTGGGAGATCGTTTTGACGCGGGGCAAGGCGTTCGGTTACTCGCGCTCTTATCTTAAAAGTCTGACGAGGAAGGCGCCCCGCGAGGAGATGAAGCACGAGGCTGGGTCCGGCGCGCTCCCCGACGACTTCGAGGGTTTTGCGTCTGAGCTTTGGTTCGCCCGCCGGCTCGTGGCCGAGCACGGCGCCGACGTGCGATACGTCCAGGCGTGGGGGAAGTGGCTCGCCTACGACCCGCCGACCGGAAGATGGATCGAGGACGAAGGCGCCGTCTGGCGCGCCGCGAAGGCGACGGCCCGCGCCCTTCTGGTGGAGGCCCAAGAGCGACTCGGGAACGCGGCCACGCAAGAGGACATCAAGGCGGCGCAAGCATGGGTCGCGGCCGGGAAACGGTACTTCGCCCGCGCTCCGCTTGGGAACGCGATCGCCCTCGCCGCGAGCGAACCCGAGGTCCAGGCGAGCCCCGACCAGTGGGACCGGGACCCCTACCTCTTGGCCGTGGGCGCCGGGCAAGCGGTTGAACTACGGACTGGCGAGGCCCGACCCGCGACTCGCACGGATTACCTCACGAGAGGGACAGCGGTCGAGTTTGACCCGGAGGCAGGGGCGCCGACGTGGACGAAGTTTCTCGCGCGCGTTCTCCCGGATCCCGAGATCCGGGAGTTCGTGAAGAGGCTCGCGGGATACTCGGCGGTCGGCGAGATCCGCGAGCACCTGCTCCTCATTTTTTGGGGTGTGGGCGCGAACGGAAAGAGCACCTACCTGGGCGCGCTCCGGCTCGTCCTCGGCGAGTACGCTTGCGGCGCGCCGGTCTCGCTTCTCCTCGAGGCGAGGGGCGAACGCCATCCCACGGAACTCGCGCTCCTTTTCCGGAGGCGACTGGTCGTCTGCGCTGAGGCTCCCGAGGGCGGACGACTCTCAGAGGAACGAGTCAAGGCAATCACGGGCGGCGACCCGATCCCCTGCCGGCGCATGCGAGAGGACTTCTGGGAATACATGCCCACGCACAAAATAGTTCTCGTCACAAACTACAAGCCGAGGATCTTGGGGACCGACCTGGGGATCTGGCGGCGGATCCAGCTCGTGCCCTGGACCGTCACGATCCCCGAAGAGGAGTGGGACCTGGCCCTGGCCACGAAGCTCCGGGAGGAGGCCGGCGGGATCCTGGCGTGGGTCGTCGCCGGCGCGGTCGAGTACCTCCGAGACGGGCTCCGCCCTCCGAAGGCCGTCCAGGTCGCGACGTGCGACTATCGGCAAGGGGAGGACGTTCTCGGGGAGTTTCTTCAGGAGCACGTGGTCGAGTCCTCCATGGCGTTCCTGGCGTCGAAACCGCTCCATGCCCGTTTTCTTGAATGGGCCGCCGAACAGGGGATCACCCAGCCCTGGGGGCAGAAAACGCTAACACGAAAACTGAAAGATCGTGGATGGAAATACTCCACGTCGCCGCGAGGGTGGCCTGGGATGTCGCTCCAGCCCCCGCGATCGGATCGCGGGATCCCGTATGAATCTCAAGCTGAATCCTCGCGTAGGGACTCATACCGAAATCCGCGATCCGATCGCGGGGATCCCCCTCCCGCCGAAGGGTGGGTCCTATGACCCCCCCAGATCGCCTGGTCGCGGCCCTGGGCGCCGTAGGCGGGCGCCTGCGGCTCGCGGGAGGCGCGGTCCGGGTCCTGGGCGTCGAGCCCTGGGACCTGCCCCCGGCGCTCCTGGACGCGCTCCGGGCCGCCCGCGAGGACCTGGCGAGTTACCTCCGGGCTTCCTTCGTCGCGTTCGAGCGCGAGGAGGTTCCCCCCGGCGCGACCGACTGGCGCCCGAGCCCGCACGCGGCGGACGAGGTTTTAGTTCTAGCAGAGATCGCGGGCCAAGATCCGTGGCGGGCGCTCTTGGTGAACCCCGGGGACAACTACGAGCGTGCCGAGCGCCGAGCCATTCAAGAAACCGAGCGAGAAGAGGCGAGGCATCATGCCCCGCAATTACGAGCCTAGGGTCGTAAAACGGGGCCGGCGCTCGAAGGCCGAAATGCGCGCCCTGAAGGACACCCTCGTCACGATCGCCGAGGAGCGGCGTCCGTTGTCCATTCGACACCTGTTCTACGTCGCCGAGTCCGCCGGCCACGTCGCAAAGACCGAGAAGGGCTACGCGACGATCAAGCGGGCGACCCGCGATCTTCGCATGGACGGCGAGATCCCGTTCTCGTACTTCGCCGACTCGACGCGCTGGATGCGCAAGCCTCAGACCTTCGACTCGCTCGCGGCGGCGCTCGCGGACACGGCGGCGTGCTACCGACGGAGCCTCTGGCGCAACTCGCCCGATCGCGTCGAAATCTGGACCGAAAAGGACGCCGTCGCCGGGATCCTCTACGAAGTCACGGAGCGATGGGACGTGCCCTTGATGGTCGCCAGAGGCTACTCCTCGCTCTCGTTCCTTCACTCGGCGGCGATGGCCGCGCTGGAAGACGGCCGTCCCGCCGTGTATTACCACGTCGGCGACTGGGATCCCTCGGGCCAGGATGCGGCCCGAGACATCGAAGCGAAGCTCCGCCGGTTCACCGAAGGCAAGGTCGAGATCCGGTTCGAGCGGCTCGCCGTGACCGAGGAGCAGATCGCCGAGTACGGACTCCCGACGCGACCCACGAAGAAGAGCGACCCGCGATCAAAGAAGTGGAAGGGCGATTCGGTCGAGGTTGACACCCTCGATCCGCGCGTCTTGCGCGAGATTGTAGACGACGCGATCCGCCGGCACGTGGACGCGGACCAGCTCGCGACGCTAGAGGTTGCCGAGGAGAGCGAGCGGCGGATCCTGGACCTGTGGGCCGGCCGTATCGACGAGGAACACGTCACGTATCTCGACCGCGGCGGCAACGAGCTGCCGCTGGTCGTTCCTCGATCGGACTTCCCGCGATTTCTCGCCCGCGTCGATTCGGGCGAGTCACTCGACGCGATCGCGTCTGAGTACGGTGTCGATCGTGAACACCTTGAAGAGGCGATCTGCTGCGCGCGGTACGAGGAGAAGGTTAAACTATGCTGAAACACTGGCTCCGACGTTCGACCCCCGAGATCCGCGACCGGGTCCGCCGCGACCTGGCCGCGGCGGTCGGCGGGCTGGAGGCGCTCTTGCCGGACGGTCCCTGCCGGCTCACGCGCCCGTTCGCGGCCGCTCTCGCGGTCCTCGGGGCTTGGCTCACGCCCCGCCGCACCCCCACCAAAGGAGAACCGCCGTGACCACGACCCACGATCCGACCCCTCGCGGCATGACGCCCCCCCGCCCCGAGGTCGAGGTCCTCCTCGACGACGTCGCCGCGACGATCGAGGCCGGGCTCGCGGACGTGGCGCTCGCGATTCGCGAGTTGGCCGCCACGATTCGCGACCCCACCCACCGCGTGACCCGGCCGAACCCGACCCGGCCGCGCAATCCCGGAGGACCGCCCCGTGCGCCCTAATCTGGCTTTCGCCTCCGGGCTCGACAGCCGCGGATTCCGAAAGTGGCGCGCGAAGCAGGGCCAGCCGAGGACGGCCGCGGCGTTCGCCACCTACCTCGTGGTAGAGAGAGGACTCGACCCCGCGCTAGCAGCCGTCGAAGCACTCGAAGTCGAAGCGCGAGAGATCGCGGAAGAAGAAGAGAACGACAACCGCAACCCCTGACTGGAGGCAACGTGGAAACGATGACTGGTGACTCGACTCTCGCCGATGTTCTCGGCCTGACCCCGCACGACGTCTACAGACTCGACGCGGGGGCGCGCCACGAAGGCATGACCCCCGAAGAGTTCACGCGGCGCCTGGTTCGCCTGGCGGCGATGCACGGCGCGCCGGGAATCGGCTCGCTCCTCGTCGAGCTGGACGCGGACACGAAGGCGAGGCTCGCGGCTCGCTCCGGTGCGAGGCGGCCGGAAACCGTCGCGACCGAGCTCCTCGGCGAGCTCCTCGACCCGACGCGAGATGATCGCACCGTGACCCTGGCGGTCACGACCGCGGACTCGCTCCGGGGCGAGCTGCGTCCGGGCGAAACGCTCACGGCCGCGGCGGACGAAGCATCGGACATGCTCGCACGGATGCGCCGCGGCGACCGCGAACGCGAGGCGGCCCGCGCGGCGGCCGAGCTCCCGCCGGAGGTTCGCGCACGCGAGACGCTCGCGGCGCACTTCCGCGGCGTGCGCGCGTGGCGACTCCAGCACGCGAACCGGATCCCCGGGGAAAGCGTGACGGATGACATCGTTGCGCGTGAACGCGAGCGAGCCGAGACCGCGCTCCGCGAGGCGCGCCGCAACCCCGTGCCCGCGCCGCTGCCCGCGCGCGACCCGCACTACTCCCCGCTCTTCAGCTCCGGGCCAAGTCTCCCGGAGCGGGCCGAGGACGTGGACCCCGGGACGTGGAATCTCATCGTCGCGGAAGAGCGGGCGGCGAGCTGGAAGGCGTAGACTATCGGCATGCGAGGCAACGGAGATAAGTCCGGCGAAACTCCGGACCGGACCCCCGGCGGTCGTTTCCGGCCGGGGAACGGCGTGTCGCGGAACCGCGACCCCGCGTCACGCGGCGGCCGTCCTCCGCGCGCCGTCGAGGCGGTCTACCTCCGCGCCATCACGGAGAGCGTTTCCGAGGCCGACTGGAAGGCCGCGACGTTGGCCCTCCTCGCGCGGGCGAAGGAAGGCGACGCGCGATGCTTCGAGCTCCTCGCGCGCTACCTGGCCCCGGCCGAGAGTCGGACTCGCGTCGCGGTTGAGGCCGCTGTCGGAGATCGTCGGGCGACGCTTGAAGAGATCCTCGCGGAATACGGCGCTCTCCTCGCGGCGCCTGACGCGGGAACCGTCCCCCCGTAGGCGCGGGCGGCAACTTTTCTCGCGAGGATGCCAGTCTTGGACACGCTCACGAAGGCATCGCGATGCCCTGGAAATCGCGACGACCCGCGCCTACGTCTCCTCTACGAGAGCATCTTCCGCAACCCCTACATCCCCCTCAAGCCGACGGCGAAGCAGGCGCTCTTCTTGCTCGACGGTCGGCGCGAGGTCCTGTTCGGAGGTTCAGTAGGGCCGGGCAAAAGCAGCAGTCTTCTCATGGCGGCGCTCATGTTCGCCGAGATCCCCGGCTACGCTGCGCTCCTCTTGCGCCGCACCTACAGCGACCTTGCCCTACCTGGCGCGCTCATGGCGAAGGCGGCCGAGTGGCTCACGGGGACCGGCGCGACCTGGAGCGAGCCGGAGAAGACCTGGACCTTCCCGAGCGGGGCCACGCTCACGTTCGGCTACTTGGACTCGAAGTCCGACCACCTGCGCTACCAGTCCAGCGAGTTCGCGTTCATCGGGTTCGACGAGCTCGCGACCTTCGAGGAAGAGCAGTACCGTTTCCTCTTCTCGCGCCTGCGCCGTCTCGCAGGAAGCCCGCTGCCTCTTCGCATGAGGTCCGCAAGCAACCCGAGTGGCCCGGGCGTGGAGTGGGTTCGGCGGCGGTTCCTGGACTCGACGGATCCAGACCGAGGCTTCATCCGGGCCGGGCTCGCCGACAACCCGCACCTGGACCAGGTCGCCTACAAGGCGTCGCTCGCTCACCTGGACCCGCTCACGCGGCGCCGGCTCCTGGAGGGCGACTGGACCGCGCGGGCCGAGGGGTCGCTCTTCAGGCGCGAGTGGTTCGCGATCGAGGACGCGGCGCCGGGGGAGCTCGCGCTCGTCCGATGGTGGGATCTAAGCGCCGGGGGTGACTACAGCGTAGGGTTGAAGCTGGGGCGGGACGCGCTGAACCGCTACCACGTTCTCCACGTCGTTCGCGTCCAGCTCCCGCCGGCCGAGGTCGAGGCGGTCGTCAAGCGGACCGCGGAAGCGGACGGCGTGGAAGTTCTCCAGCTCTTCGGGGAGGAACCCGGTTCGGCCGGGAAGGCGCTGGTAGACCACTACCGGCGCAACGTGGTCCCGTTCGCCCGCGTCGAGGGCGTGCGCGAAACAGGCCCCAAGTACGTGCGGGCTCAACCCGTCGCGGGGCAAGCCGCGAACGGGAACGTCTCGCTGCTTCGCGGCGCCTGGAACGAGCCCCTCCTCGATGAGCTGGAAGCGTTCGGCGAGGATCCTAGGACGTACTCCCACGACGACCAGGTTGACGCGCTAGCGGGCGCCTACGGCTACCTCGCGGCCCGCGGGCTCCGGGCGCCGGCGCCGGTCCGGCTCGCGGACGCCTTCGCGTTCGGCGCGCCGCGGGACGGCTTTGAGAGCTTCCTCGCGAGCCGGCGAGGGGGGTTCTTCGGGTAGGCGCCCGCGACCTGTCTTTCCTACCGCCGGGGAGCGAAAACGAGCCTGGAATCGACGCACCGGGTTGACCAACGGGTTGACTGGCCGTTCCGAGTCCCTGGAAACCGCGAAGCCCGTTCGGCGTAACTTCCGAACGGGCTTCGTTGTGCGCTGGAGCGGGTGAAGGGATTCGAACCCTCGACATTCAGCTTGGGAAGCTGACGCTCTGCCAGCTGAGCTACACCCGCATCTCGTACTTGAATGTAGGCGGGACCCGTCCGGATGTCAAGGCGGGGGACGGAGAGGCTACAATGGGGCCCGATCTCCGAGGAGGCTTCCGATGACGCGCTCCATTTCATTCGCCTTTGTCCTCGCACTGGCGGCGGGAGCGGCCGCGCAGGAGGGCGGGGTGTACCGCCATCCGGATGGCTACTTCGAAGTCGAGCTTCCCGAGGGGTGGCAGGCGAGCCTCTCCGTGGACGGGATCGAGTTCCAGGCCGTGTTCCGGGCGCCGGGCGAGCCCCCCAACGATCCCGAGACGGCCTTTCGGGTGCTCTTCGTACCGAGGGCGAAGGACTCTGACCAGGCCGCGCTCGAGGGGGCGATCGAGCAGTGGACCCGGGAGGCGACCGAGCGGCTCCTGGGCGGGAAGCCGGAGAGCCGGGTAATCGCCACGCGCCGGGTCGAGGTCGCGGGGCTCCCCGCGCACGATCACGAGGTGACCCAGGTGAACGAGCGCGGCGCCACGATCCGCGGCCACGTCGTCGGGACGGTGGGGCCGGCGGCGATCTTCTTCCTCATCTACTACGCGCCCGATGGGGAGTGGGCCGAGGCTGGACCGCTCTTCGAGAAGATGCTCGCGACCTTCGGCCACCGGGAGGCGGTGCTCGCGGCAGCGGAGCCCTCCTCCGAGCTCGTCGGATACCGCGACCCGGGGGGCGTGTTCCGGCTAGAGATCCCGGCGAACTGGATCCCCCAGGTCGAGCGCGAGGAGGGCGGCGTCCGCTACCACTTCCTCCCCAAGCGGGTGGTCCAGGAGGGGGCCGATCCGGTCGTCCTGGTGTTCCTCCAGCACTTCTCGATGCCGGCCCGGTCCGACTCGCTCGCGGAGACGGTCCGGGTCCTCAAGGAGAATCTCCTCGCGGGCGACCCGAACCTGGAGGTCCTGGAGGAAAAGGAGGTCCGAGCGGGGGAGCTCCCCGCGGTCCTGGTTCGCTACCGCGCGAAGGCCGCGGACGGGCGCGAGCCGCTCCTGGAGGACATCACCTACGTCCGGAAGGGCGACCGGGTGGTCGTCCTGGTCGCCGCCTCGCCGGAGTCGCTCTATGCCTCCCACCGGGAGGCCTTCGCGAGGATCGCGGCGAGCCTCGTCGTCGAGTGACGGGCGGCCCGGTCCGGATCGGCGTCGATACAGGCGGAACCTTCACCGACCTCGTTTGCCTGCGGAACGGAAGGCTGGAGGTCCACAAGGTTCCCTCGACGCCGGATGATCCATCCCGGGCGATCGCCCTTGGGCTCGCGCGCTGGGCGGACGGGCTTGCCGGCGCGGAGGTCGTCCACGGCTCGACCGTCGGGACGAACGCGCTCCTGGAAAGGAAGGGCGCCATCGTGGCGCTTCTCGCGACAGCCGGGTTCGAGGACGTGCTGGCGATCGGCCGGCAGGACCGGCCGGCCCTCTACGACCTGGGCGTCTCGCGCGAGGAGCCGCTCGTGCCCGAGGAGCGCCGCCTGGGCGTTCGCGAGCGGACTCTCTTCGACGGCTCGGTCCTCGCGCCCCTCGCGCCGGCCGAGGTGGAACGCGCGGTCGAGCGACTGCGGTCGATCCCGGGGCTGGAATCCGTCGCGATCTCCCTCCTTCATTCCTACGCCAACCCGGAACACGAGCGGAGGCTCGCGGAGGCGGCGGCGCCCCTGGGTCTCCATCTCTCGGTGTCGAGCGAGATCCTCCCGGAGCACCGCGAGTACGAGCGCACGGCGACGACAGTCGCCAACGCCTACCTCGGCCCGGTGATGGACCGGTACCTCTCGCGGCTCGCGGCGGCGGTCCCGGTCCGGCGCCTCTGGGTCATGCACTCGGGCGGTGGCCTTCTCTCCGTGGAGGCGGCCGGGCGCTACGCGGCGAGGACGGCGCTTTCGGGCCCGGCGGGAGGTGTGCTGGGCGGGGCGGCGGCGGCCCGCGCGGCCGGCTTCGCCGGCGCGATCACCTTCGACATGGGGGGAACGTCGACCGACGCCTCCCTCGTCCGCGGGGGGCCGTCGACGACGACCGAGGCCGTCGTGGCCGGCCTCCCGATTCGCTTCCCGATGCTCGACGTCCACACGGTCGGAGCGGGAGGCGGCTCGATCGCCTCGCTCGACGCCGGCGGGGCGCTCCGCGTCGGGCCGGAGAGCGCGGGGGCGGTGCCGGGTCCCATGTGCTACGGGCGGGGCGGTGCGCGGCCCACCGTGACCGACGCCAACCTCTACCTGGGGCGCCTCGTGCCCGACCGCTTCCTCGGTGGGCGGATGCGGCTCGATCCGGACGCCGCGCGGCTGGGAATCGAGGCGCTCGCGACCGAAGCGGGGATCGAGGCCGAACGCCTCGCACGGGGGATCCTTGCCGTCGCCTGCGCCCGGATGGAGCGCGCGATCCGCGCGATCTCGGTCGAGAGGGGGCACGACCCGCGCGACTTCTGCCTCGTCGCCTTTGGAGGGGCCGGGCCGATGCACGCTTGCGAGCTCGCCGGGGCCTTGGCGATCCCGGTGGTCCTCGTGCCCCCGGAACCGGGCGCCCTCTCCGCGCGGGGGATGCTCGCGGCGGACGTGGTGAAGGACTACTCCCGGAGCTGGCTGGGGAGAACTCGTGACGCCGACCCTCGCGAGCTCGAGACGTCCTTCCAGGAAATGGAGGATCGGGCGCGGAGAGAGATGGCGGCTGACGGGGTCGGGCCGGAGCGTCTCGTCGTCGAGCGTTCGCTTGACCTGCGCTACGAGGGGCAATCCTACGAGCTCTCGGTTCCCGCCGGGCCGGACGCCCCGGGCCGTTTCCATGCGCTGCATCGGGAGAGGTACGGCCACGCCCACGAGGGGTGGGAGACGGAACTCGTCCTTCTCCGCGTGCGGGCGGTCGGACGGACTCTCTTCCCGGAGCCCGTGCCCGAGTCCGAGGGGTCGAGCGACTCGTCGGGGGCGCGGCTGGGGTCTTGCCGGGCGGTCTTCAAGGAGCCCGCGGATGCCGTCCTCTACGACCGGGAGGGGCTCCGGCCCGGCCATCGTTTCCAGGGCCCCGCGATCGTCGTCGAGATGTCGGCGACGACCGTGGTGCCGCCGGGCTGGACGGCGCGGGTCGATCGGTTCCGGAACCTGGTCCTGGAGCCCCGCTAGCTAGTTTCTGGTGCAAAATAGATCTCAGGAACCCAGGAATTGCCAGCCCGATTCCTGGTTTCCTGGGTTCCCAATAGTTCTTCATCCGGCCGGGCTCGAATTGCGCACCAGGAACTAGCTATCGAGGCGCGGGCGGGCCGCGGATCGACTCCGAGAGGCGTACGGCGAGGGCCGAGGTCTGGAGGGTCTCGAAGACCACGCTGTCGGGCGAGTCGCGGCGCACGGCGCGAATCGCCGAAAGCACCCGTTCGGCGTACAGGCTCGCCGACTCCACGTGGAAGCCGGCGTGGACGAAGATGTCGCGCGAGGGGTCGGCCGCGAGCCGCGCGAGGCCGCTCCGGAGGTGCTCCTCGATTTCGGTCGCGGTCGTGTAGTCGGCGAGGGCCCCGGTGTCGGGCATCTCCAGGATCCCGCCGTACGGGGTCTCGATCCGGAACGGCGCGCACTCCTTCGTCACGCCCGGCCAGATCTCCCGGATGCGCTCGCGGATCGGAAACCCCTCGACCTCGTCGTGCCAGATTGCGTCCGTGGCGGAGGAGTCGATCCAGAAACCCTCCGCGCGGACGGCGGCCAGGACCGCCGGGGCGCCGATCCATCCCCCGGCCCGGAAGGACCGCGAGATCGCGAAGCCCTGGTCGGAGAGGATCGCGACCGAGGTTCGCACGATCCGGCGGAGCTCCGGTTCCTCGTACGCCGCAAGCTCGACCTCGTGGCCGGTGTCGCCTTCATGCTCGCTCAGCCCCTGGCGGTCCCCCCAGAAAGTCGGCCCCGTGCGGAAGCCGACCCCCGCCGCCTCGACGAGAGAGCGCCAGGCGTGGACATGGAGGCCCGTCTCGTCCCCGTCGCGGAGCGCCCGCCGGATCCGGGCGGCGAGCTCCTCCGAGACCGCGCCGGGTTTGGTGAAGTAGGCGGCGTTCAGGAAATGGGTGAGCGGGACGTCGGGAAGGGCCGCGCGGAAGTCCTCGATCGCCTGGAGGTCTTCCGGGGCGAGGTTCCGCCCTTCCCAGTCGACAGAGACCACGACCCGAACGCGGCGGGGCCGCGCTTCGCCGGACGCGACTTTCGCCCTTTTCCCCCCGGAGAACCAAAGGAGAGCTTCCTCGCCGCGATCGACCTCGGTGGCGCCCTCGAGCACCCGCCAGTTCCCGCGGAGGTTTCCTTCGGAGTCCGGACGGTAGGCGGCCTGGAGCTCGCGCTCCGACTCACCGGGGAGTCGGACCGAAAGGACGAACTGGGTCCCGCTCCGCGATAGCATCCCGCGGACCTCGGGAGCCGTGCCGCGCCGGAGCGCAAGCACGGGGCCGCCCCCGCCGGCCTCGATCCGGGCCTCGCCGGGGTAGGGTCCTTCTTTGTCGCTCCTCCCCTCCACCGCGTAGACGCCCGCGAGGTCGTCGGCGCGCAGGGCGGCCGAGGACGCCAGAAGAAGCACAAGCCAATATCGTGCAGTTATTTGCATCTACAATCCTCCCCTTGTGCCGAGGAATCTCCCGCGCCGGCCCGCGATTGTACCCCACGGATGGAGGGTAAAAATCGTGGAAAATGCACTGGCTAACCGAGATTCAGGGTTGTATTCTTCGGGCGTACCGGGCAGGTACGACGAGGCAAGAGACAGGGTCGAGCGCCCCCTCGAGTCGATTGGCAAGGACTGGGCCGCCGGTGGGGAAGGGGGGAGGCGACCGCCATGGCTCACCCTGTAAGAGGCTCACTTCTACTTTCGCTCGCCCTCTGGCTCGCCGGCCAGGCCGCCGCGGACGACGCGAGGCTCTACCCCGAGAAGAGCTTCACCCTGGAAGACGGGATGCGGATCGTCTACGTCGATTCGGGCGACGGATTCCCGATCGTCTTCGTCCATGGCTTGCTCGCCGACCACCGACAGTGGTACCACAACTTCCCGTACTTCGACGGGCGCTACCGGGTGATCGGGATCGACCTGCCGGGCCACGGGGGATCGGCGAAAGTCGAGGGCTACGACTACTCGGTGCCCAACCTCTCGCGCGCGCTCGTGGCGCTCCTCGACCACCTCGGCGTTGCGAAGGCCGTGCTCGTCGGGAACTCGCTCGGGGGGCACGTCTCGCTCTACACGGCGCTTGCCTACTCCGACCGCGTGGAACGGCTCGTCCTCGTGGACCCGGCGGGTGTTCGGCTGGGCGAGATGGAGCACGCGGTGATCTCGCTTGCCGAGAGGATCGATCCCCTGCGGCTCTATCCCGGCGCGACGGTCGGTCAGTTCCTCGCCAGGGCGGTGATCGCGCGAAACCTCTCGTCGCCGATCGTGGACGCCTATACCCGAGACCTCGAAACGCTCGCGACCGACGACGCCGCGCGGAGACTCACGCAGGAGGTTTTCGTGAGCTGCCTTCACAGCGTCGAGAAGGACCATCTCTCCGGGAGGCTGGGCGAGATCGGGGCCAAAACTCTCATTGTCTGGGGGGCGCGAGACTTCATCATCCGGCCGAAGTACGCCCGCGAGCTCCACCGGCAGATCCCGAACTCCGAGCTTGAGATCTTCGAACACACCGGACACGTGCCCTCGGTCGAGAAACCCGAGGCCTTCAATGGGCGTGTCGAGCGGTTCCTGGAAGGACTTCCGGAGACGACGACGGCCGGTGGAGTGCCCCAGACCGCCGGCCGGTAAGCCGCCTACCGCCGCCTGAAGAGGCTTCCCAGGCCGCGGCGAATCCGGTCCCAGAAGCTCCCACCCGAGCGGGAACCGGAGTTTCCCGAGCCGCTCGATGTCCCGGAGCCGCCCGACCCGGAGGTTCCGGAGCCCGAGGTTCCGGAGCCCGACGTGCCGGACCCCGAGCCACCCGAGCCGCCCGGCGGGACGACTTCGTTCGCCGTGCTCTTCTCGTAGATCTCCTTCAGAAGCTTCGGATCGAGGTCGGGGAGGCTCGGAACGGGGCGGGACCAGTCGACCTCGCTTTCGCGAGAGCGCCACATGAAGTCGGGGTTCTTGCTCGCCCAGCCGCTGTTCACCACGTTGCCGTTCGCGTCCTTTTCCATCCAGTAGCGGTAGTTCGAGGAGCCGCTCCCGCCGTTATACTTGACGTCGGTCTCCACGTAGCTGATCTCGCCGCTCCCGGCCGGGCCGTTCCAGCCACGCAGCGCCGATCGGTCGGACGCCCAGAACGGCGGGGTCTTCGTCTCGCGGACACTCGCCGATTCGAAGTTGTAGTTCCAGACGTGGGAGCCCGGGTCCATCTCCAGGACGCCGCCGCGCCCATCGGCGAGCCACTCGGCGACCTTGTTGTGGAAGGTCACGGCCTCGATGTCCTGTGCCTTGTCTTCCTTGGCCACGAACTTGACGTCCTCGGGTTTGAACTCCTTGACCTCGCCGGTCGCCATGTCGCGGAAGCGGATCGGCTTGCCGCGGTCCTTGAGGTTCTTCGTGTCGAGGAGCATGAAGTCCTCCGCCTCGGAGGGGCGGCCGTAGAAGAAGGGGGTGACCTCGGAGGGATTGCGCTTGGCGCCCGTGCCGTTGAAGTCGAGCTCCCCGGCATTCTCCACGTCGCCGCGGAGTTGCTTCCCGTCCTTGGTGACCAGAATGTCCGGCCTCTCGTCGTATCGGTTCCCCTCGAACTCGGTGCCGCGCGAGACGATCGAGTCGCTGTAGAGGGCAAGGAGCCCCTTCACCTCCGTGGGCGAGAGGGTGACCGGGCCGTCCTTCCCTTCCAGCGTCACGGAGCGCTTCGGCTCCTTGAAGATCGTCCCGGCGATACCGACATTGTTGCAGCGACCCCACCAGCCGACGCCCATCGTCCCGTCGGTCTTGCCGTCCGAGCCGAAGTTCCCGCGGCTGTCCAGAAAGTCGTGCTTCACGCCCGGGGTAATCTTGCCGTCGCCGTTGAAGTCGACGCCCGTCGTCATCTCGGCGTCGTCCTCGCGGACCGTGCCGGAGGGGATGAAGAACCCCTTCGGCTTCCCCACGAGGCCGTTCAGGGCCGGCCGCCGTTCGCTTTCGAGGTTCGTGCCCTTCTTGCCGGTGCGCTTCTCGATCACGCTGTCGACCTTGGCGAGCGCGCCCTTCTTCGCCCAGAGGTTGTTCTCGGGACTCCCCTCGTCGTCGAGGCCGGTCCCCGCCATCGGGAAGTAGGTCGAGGTCCAGGTCTTGTTCTCGGTGTTGAGCGCGATCTTCGACTCGCCATCCGGTTTCAGCGCCTCGTCGAGGCGCGCGAGCGCTTCGGGCGAGATCGAGTCCTTGTAGATCTCGCGGAGCTCGGCGAGCTGCTTCTTCTCATCGTCGGTGAGCCCGTCCATCATGGCGAGGCCCAGGAGCATCTGGATGTCGCGGTCGGAGAGATTCCCGTCCGTGGCGAGCCGCGCCCCCAGGCCGAGGGACGGCGAGAGGCCCAAGGGCTTGGTGAGGTTCGCGATCTCGGCCGGCGTGGGGAGCTTCTTCAGGGGGTCGATCGTGGTACCGCTCGCCCGCGCTTCCTCGAGCTGGAGGGCCTTGTATTCGTCGAGGATCGCCCGCTTCTCGGCGGGGGAGCTCGCCCTCTTCCATCTCTCGTGGAGCGCTCGGCGGCGCTCCTGGAAGGACGCCGAACTCTGCGCGCAGGCCGGCGTGATGGGGATGTACGAGAACGAGGCCAGGAGGAGGGCGAGGGTCAGCAAGGACCCTGCGACGCGGCCTGTCTTGTGCACGGGTGGCTCCTCTTCTTCTTGATTGCCGGATGGTGGAATGGGTTGAAAAGATTTAAGCAACTGGCGTGCCCCGCTGGACGAAGTTCCTTGGACCATGGACATCAGGAGCTTGCGGCGAGATGGCCATGTTCTCCGTGGTGGGATTCCGCACGAGCGTGAGCATTGTGCACGTTTTCGAGCATCCAGTCCGCGGCCCGATCCCAGACGGGCCGCCAGATCGGATCGAGGACGAGATCCATGTGGCCGGGATCCTTCGAGACGCCCCACTCGCACCCGCGAACCATGATTCGGTTCACGCGGGTCGAAGTCAAGTGCTCGTGGAAGATCCGGAAGCTCTCGGGGGTGCACAGCAAGCGGTCGGCCGCTCCCGAGATCGCGAGGACCGGGACCCGGATCTCTGCGAGGCCGGCAAGGTAGTCGAAGCCGTCGCGCGCCAGCCACCGGTTCCTTCGGACCCACCACGCAAGCTGCTCGATGACCGCGCGGGCCTCATCGTCGGAGCCCTGTCGCAAGAGGCGCGCGGGGAGGCGCCCGAAGAGCGCCGCCGCGACCTGCATCGCGGCGGCGCAGAGGATCTTCTCGCGCCACCGGCGCCGGTCCGGTTCCAGGCGCCGGAGCCACTCGTTCGCCCCGAACGTGACGGCGGCGCTGACCGGGAGGCCCGGGTTCCAGGCGAGGGTGGCGAGGGCCGCATGGCCAGTGAGGCTGTGCCCGAGGACGGCAAGGGCCTCCTCCGGGTGGCGGCGGCTCACGAACTGGACCAGCGCGGGGAAATCCTCCCTGACGATGTCATCGTAGGTCCAGCGCCCGCCTTCGTCCGTCCGGGGACGGCTCTCGCCGTGGCCCCGCACGTCGAAGGTGTAGACCCTGAAGCCTCGCGCGGCGAGCCGGCTCACCAGCCCGCCGCCCCGGGGACGGTCGAGGGAGCGCCGGTTAGCCAGGAGCGCGTGGCCGGCGAGGACCACGACGCCCGCCGGGCTTCCCTCGGGCTCGCGGTGCTCGGCGGCGAGGGTCCATCCGTCGGACGTCGGGACCCGACACGTCTCCACCGCCGGCCAGGCCCCTCCTACGACGGTCCTCTCGGCTGGTTCTCCTGGTGCCAGTCGGGGCCCCGGCGCAGCACGCTCGCCATGACGTCCTGTGCCCAGTCCATCCTCTTCTTGAATTCGTCGCAGAAGGACTTCCAGGCCACGACCTGCGGATCCGTGTCCTTGAGGAGCTTCGACTCGCCCAGACGCCGAGTCGAGACGGTGACCCACATCCAGGCGATCGGCTGCTCCTCGAAGTAGCGGATCTCGACCCGCGTGACGTGCATCTGGAGGGACTCGGAGAGCTGCTGGTAGGGGATCGCCGACTCCAGGCCTCGCTCGATCACGGTGGAGCGATAGAGCTCGCCCGCGTCGATCGTCTCGATCTGGTGGATGATCCTCTCTTCCAGCGCCGGCCAGTGGTTCTTGGCCCAGAGGGCTTCCTCGACGGTGAGCTCCGCGTGGAGCGGGAAGGTGCTCCCGATCCGCGGCTGCTGCGACGAGCACCCGACGGCCGAGAGCGCCGCCAGGGCGGCGACGAGAATTTTCGCGATTCGCACGGCTCGTCTTCTCCTATTTTGAGCCCATCCAAAAACCCTCCCTTCGCCGGGCGGGCGGCGGCGGCCCGTCTGCTTCGTTGCTTCGCCCTAGTCGTAGCAGGGCTACGACTTCGGGCTCGCGCCTCGCAGCCGGGCCGCCGGCGCTCCGCCGGGCTCGGTCCGGGTTTATGGATGGGCTCTCATCCAACGGGATAACGATCGATTGCCAGCCACGGGGCGCCGACTCGTCGAACCGGGCGCGGCTCGTCTCGCCCGGGACCACGCGGAGGGGGTGTCGCGCCTCCGGGTCGCTCGCGCCGCCCTTCTGCTGCTCGAATCGGACCACGTCCATGTGGAGCTCGCCCTCCCGGACGAAAAAAGTCGCCTGGAGCTCGTTCTCGAAGTAGATGCTCCCGGGGTCGCCGACCGTCCAGGCGAGACGGAGCGAGACTCGTTCGTCCGGCAACGTCCCGGCGAGCTCCCGGGAGAGCGCCTCGGCCGTCGCCCGCAGGCGTTCGGGGTCGTCGAAGAGGGGGGCCTTCCTCTCGGCGAACTCCTCGGAGGCCATGTCGAGTCCACCCAGCAGGGCTTCGAGCCGTGCCGGGTCGATGCGCGCCGGGTGGTCGGCCTCGGCATCGGAAGTCCCGAGCCAGACTTGTCCGTACCGGAACGGCTTTGGGTCGTATCGGAACGCTTCGGGCGAGCACGAGAAGCCGGCCGTGGCGAGGAGGACGGCAATCGGAAGGAGCCGGATCGTCCAAAACATGGGCCGGGCATTCTACCAGAGAGCGCCACGCGCTATCATGGGAAGACTCTCGATGAAGAGGAGGAAATCCAATGAAGCGAAACGTCGCCCGGGGCTGCCTCGCCGTACTCGTCCTTCTCTCTCCGGTCGCCCGCGCCGACGAGGGGGACGGCGACCGCGTGGCGGCTCTCGTCGCCGCGCTGGGCAGCGAGGAGTTCGACGCACGCGAGGCCGCGGCCAGGGAACTCGAGACCCTCGCGGCCGAGGCGGTCCCTCACCTCAAGGCGGCGCTCTCGCACGAGGACCCCGAGGTGCGCTGGCGAGCCGAGCGGATCCTCGCGCGGATCGAGGCGCGCGCCCAGGGGCGAGATCCGGACGCAGCGGAGCCGGGCGGCGCGCCGCCGCGACCGTCGGGCCTTCAGCAGCGGTTCTTCCGACTCCCGGCGGGGGCCCCCGGCGCACCGGGACAAGCGCCGCGCGTTCAGATCCAGATCGTCCCCGGCGGCCAGGCTCCCGCGCAGGCGCAGCCCGCCGACCCGGCGAGCCGCTTGAAGTCGCAGATCGAGCGGACCGAGCGCCGCCGCCAGCGGTACGAGGAGCGGGCCAAGGAGAACACGGACGACCCCGAGAAGGCGGAGAAGTACGCCGATCGAGCGAAGGAGATGGAGGAGGAGAAGAAGGCGCTCGCGGAAGAGCTCGAGAAGATCGAGGAAGGGGCCGCCGAGCCTCCCCGGCGCGAGGACTACCTGGGGATCGTCGCCGGGGATATGGCGCCGGCGCTCCGCGCCCAGCTCGATATTCCCGAAGGCGGACTTCTCGTGGAGGAGATCGTTCCCGACAGCCCGGCCGCGAAGTCGGGCGTCCTTCGCTACGACATCGTGCTCTCGGCGGCAGGGCGTCCCGTCTCGGACCTCGGGGAACTCCGGCGCGCTGGCGAGAGTCTCCAGGCCGGCGACGCGCTCCGCCTATCGCTCGTCCGCAAGGGGGAGCGGATCGAACTCCTGATCCGGTAGCCTTCCGAAGAGCGGATGATGGAGCCGAAGAGCCTATCCAAGAACCGGACCGAGCCCGGCGGAGCGCCGTCGGCCCGGATGCAAGGCGCGAGCGCGAAGCCGTGGCCCTGCCACGGCGAGCGCGAAGCAACGCAGCAGACGGGCTGCCGCCGCCCGCCCGGCGACGGGAGGTTCTTGGATGGGCTCTGAGAAACGCATCGCGAAGATCAAGATCCGCTGCCGGTGCGGCAAGAAGGTGAAGATCCCGACCGAGTTCGCGGGCCAGGTCGGGAGGTGCCCGGAGTGTGGGCGGCAGATGAAGGTCCCGACGATGGAGGAGCTCTGGAGGATCAAGGCCGAGGTCGAGAAGGCCCAGACGGCCAGGATGTCCGCCGCGGCGGGGGAGGAACCGGCGGAAGGGGAGATCCAGCTCACGGAGATCCAGCTCGATGAAGTCGCGCCTCCGGCGCCCGGCGCGGGGGAGAAGCCCGTTCCGGAAGCCGCGGAGGAGCCTGCCCGGGAGCCCGAGGAGATGCCGCCGCCATCGGAACCCGCGGAGAGGTTTCTGGAGGAGCCCTACGAGGAGCCCGAGCCGATGTTCCTCTCGCCTCCGGAACTCCGGAGCGAACCCGAAGGGGCGCTTCCCTTGCCTCTGGAGCTCCTGAGCGAACCCGAAGCGATGTTTCCTTCGCCTCCCGAGCTCGCGAGCGAGCCTTCGTTCGAGCCGCCGCCACCGCCCCCGGAGCCGGTGGAGCTGCCGCCACCGCCGCCACCCGAGCCGGTGGAGACGCCGGAAGAGATCGCAACGCGGCTCCTTTCGGAAGCGCGGCAAGCCCACGAGCGGGGGGACCACGGAGAGGCGTGCGCGAAGCTCGACCTCGCTCTCGAGCACGACCCCGGCACGGGTCCGGCGCTCTTCCTTCGTGGAGAGGTTCGCTTCGCACTGGGACGGACCGACGACGGGCTCGCCGACCTCGCCGGCGCGATTCTTGCGGGGCACAGGCGCGACGAGGCGCGGGCGAGGCGCCTCGCGGTCTTCCGAGAGCAGGGTCGCCGGGAAGATCTTCTGGACGAGCTAGCCCGGGCCGCCGCCGAAGACGGCGGCTCGCGCGAAGAGATCCTCCGCGAGCGAGTCAGGGTCCTCGCTCGTATGGGGGACCGGGAGCGCCTGCGGGAAGCGCTCGATCGGCTCCTCGACGCCTCACCGACCGCCCTGGCAAGGAACCTCCGCGGGACCTTCTTCGCGAGCTGGGGCGAGGCGGACCGCGCGGCGGGCGAGTTCCGCGAGGCGATGCGCCTCGACCCCCGGTTCGCGGAGGGGCACCTCAACCTCGCCAACCTCGATCTCGCCGGGCGGCGCTACAAGGAGGCGATTCTCGGCTACCAGCGCTTCCTCGCGATCGTTCCCGGCGACCGGCAGGCGCTCGCGAACCTCGGGGTCTGCTACCGGGACAAGCGGCCCGCGGAGCACAGGAAGGCGATCGAGTGCTTCGAGCGGGCCCGGCGGGGTCGCTGAACTGGTAGCGCTTGCACTGCAAGCCACGACGATGAGCCTTGACCGCCGCTTCTTTCCCGTGCAACATGCGCTTTCTCGGCAGGCTGATTCCAGAGGATCATCGGTCTGGAGGGCTGTGGATGGCGAGACCGGCGTTTACCCCGCAAGTTGCCGCGCGCACGCGCGCGGCGCAGGAAATTCGCAAGGATGCTGATCTCCTCGCAGTGTACATCGGCAAGGGTGGGCTCAAGTCGGACCTCGACACGATCCGCGATCGCGGGCTGGAAGCCGAGGCCGCGAACCTCGGGCAGAGCGTCACCGGCGCGGCGGGGCTAGGAGCAACGCTGGATGTCCTGCGAGGCTTCGTGGACACGCAGCGCGAGTACGTCACGGTGATGGCCGTGGTGAAAGCCGTGCGTTACGACGTCGCGACCGCCGGCGCGGACAGCGACACGGTGAAGAGCCTGGACACGATTCTCCGAAACGAAGCCGCCGTGGTGATCCGCACCGTGACGAAGGAAGAGGGGAAGCCCGCGCGGAAGGCCGTCCCTTCGCAGAGCCAGGAGGCGGTCCGCGCGGAGATCGCGAAGGATGCGGGAGCCCTCGAGGAGCTCAAGAGCGCCCATGCCGCCCTCGCGGGCCGCGGCGTATCCCTGGAGCGGATTGCGAAGCTCCGCGTGGCCGCGGAGGGGTTGAGCGGCAAGCTCGCCACTCGAACGGCCAAGAAGGGCGCCCGTAAGGACGTCACGAAGGCCGAGCATGCGGCGGTCACCGCACAGCGTGAGCGCTGGGGGTCGTGCTACGGCATCCTCGCGCAGGCCGGGGCGGCGAACTCGAGCATCCAGAAGCTGCTGGACGACGCGGCGAAGGCGTAGCTCGCTCGCGGCGCGGGCGTACAACCACCGCCGCCGGAGGCGGCCCGGGGGGGGCCCGGCGGGGCCGGGGCGGAGAGGGTCCCCCCCCCGGGGCGCCAGGATGGCGCAGGGGGACGCCGAGGGGGAGTACAGGCACTCACGAGGGGGGGTAGAGCCACCGCCAAGGGGGGGTACTGGCACTCACGAGGGGGCGTGCAGCTAGCGCCGAGGGGGGGTACAGGCACTCCCGAGGGGGGGACAGCTACCGCCGAGGGGTGGAACAGGCACTCACGAGGTGGGGAACAGGGACTCACCAGGGAGGGCACAGACACTCCCAAGGGCGGGTACAGGCACTCCCGAGGGGGGGTACAGGCACTCCCGAGGGCGGGTACAGGCACTCCCGAGGGCGGGTACAGATAGCTGACTCTTGAGCTCGAACACGAAGTCGACCGCCCGGGCGCCCCGCGGGCGCTCCTCGAGTCGCGTACCCGGCGCGCTCCTCGCCCCACACGACGCCCCACCCCCCCCACCTATCGTCACTTCGGCTTCGTGGGCCGCTTTTGGGGCTGGAGGATGAGGAAACGGTGCACGGTGTCCGGCCCGCCGTGGAAGCTGTCCGTGCCAAGGTCGTCTTCGTACTGCGTCCATCTCGCGTCCCAGATCGGGATGGTTCTCGGACAGCCGTCGAGCTCGTTCAGCCACGCGTCCTGTGCGCGGATCCGCAAGACCGCGAGGGTCGCGTCGTCGGACCCCTGCTGGGGAACGTCGAGTTCCTTGACGTAAGCAACCCCAACACACGGGTTTCCAGGAAAGGGAGACGAGGGCGCAGCCTTGACCGGGTGGATAGCGAGGAAGCCGGTCCATGTGTCGTTGGGTATGTCGGTCGAGGACCATTGGCCTTTGCCGATCGCGCGGAACTGCGTAAACGGTGGTTGAGTGCCCCAACTCACTTCCGGATCGAGGTGCTGTCCGCGATCGTCGATTGTCCTCATCGGCCGGTCGAACCTGATCTCGATCTCATGCGTGCCCGGGACGAGGGGTGCGAGCTTCTCGACAACGAGCTCGCGCTCTGTAGCCGACGTGTTGATCCAGCGCGCACGGTACCCCCCCAGGCTCTTGATTTCTACGCGCCGAGCGATCGGCGGGCCGAGCATCCAGCCGATCTGGTGGAGGGCCGCCTTGCGAGCGGATTTGTAAATGGGCTCGACCTCGCCGGCCGGCACGATGAAGTTGTTGGCCGGGTCCTTCTTCGGCAGTTCGATCACGATCGCGGGCACCCCGAACCCGCGTTCGACAAAACGACGGACCGAACCGCGGGGTGCCGGGAGCTTCCTCTCTTTGTAGCCGTAGGGACGGGGATCCTCGTTCAGCTTCCTGAGCATCTCCCTCGCCAGCTTGTCGACCTCCACGCCATACTCGGTTGGCGCACCCTCCGGGAGGGCGTCCGTCCATCTGACTTCCTGGGCGTTGCTGTGCAGATCCAGGAAGCCAAGGTAGTCCCCTTCTCGGATATGGTCCTCGAAGAGCTTCCGGATCGCGCGGGTCTCCGCCTCGGAAAACTCTTCCGAACCGTGATAGCCCAGATTCGTCCGACAGGGGCTGCTACCCGGGAGCTCGACCCCGAACTCGGCACGCCCGCCGAAGTTCACGAAGAGGTCGACGCCCAGGAGCGCGTCCTGAGTTCCTTTGTCGTCCGCGGCGTCGTCGAACAGAACGTCGTCGATCCTGTCCCGCCGGTTCTTCCGCCGCCAGCGGCCGTCGCGGGAGGCGAGGAGCTTGGCCCGATCTGGCGTAAGCTCATTGAGTGTGCCCCGCGTCCTGTCCAGGAGCACTTCCGCGTGGGCGGGGTAGACCAGGGCCTGGTCCCAGTGGTCCTGGCTGAACGCGAGCCCATCCGGATTGGCAGCCGGGATGATGAAGATCTCCGTGTTCGCAACCAGGCGCTCGATCTCCTCGTCGGCGCTGGGGTTGTTCACGAGCTCCTCGGCGAGCCGGAGAGCCACCTCGACGGCGATCCACTCGCGAGCGTGGATGCCTGCCAGCAGGAAGAACTTTGGCTCGGGGAGCCTCGGTGCCTCGGGGGCATCGGGGTCGGGGGTCTGCAGCGCGTCGTCATCGCTGATCTTGATGGCGAAGATCCTCCTTTTGCCCAGTTGAGCTGGGCCCAGATCGAAGAGCTTCGCCCGGCCGTCGGCCAACCTGGCAAGCAGCGTCTCGATCTGCTCGACCGTCCGCTAAGGCACGCCCTCTTTCCCCGGCTTGCTCGCCCCCAGGGCCGTGTAGACATCCTTCTCGACGAACTCACCGTTGTCCACGATGAACCCCGCCTCCTCCGGCGTCTCGACCTTCGCCAAGACCCCTGCATCCGGGTTGTTCGGGTCCGTCGCCTGGAGGAGGACGAAAGCGACACCGTTCGGGAACCCGTCCGCCGGGACATTCCTCGTGTCCCAGTCGAAGACCCCGGTGTTCGGTACTTTGTCGGCGATGACGATGAACTCGCCGCCCTTGGTCTTGACCTCGATCTTGAGGAGCAAGCGCTGGGTCTGGGCCTCGTCGGCGCCCTTGGCGATCCACTCGATCCTCGACACCTTCGAGAGGAGCTCGTCGCGCATGCGGGGGCACACGATCTCGATCGTCGGGGCGTTCTGGCCCGCCGCGGGTGCGGCGGCCAAAACGAGAAACGCGAAGGCGATCCCGGTCATCCTGGTCCTCGTCATTTCTGGTCTCCTTCTCTCTCCTGGTTCTCGCGTTCCGCGATGTTGCGGATGATGTCCTTCTCGGTCCGGCGTGCCGCGTCCAGCAGGCCGTCCTCCCGGTGCGAGAGCTGGCGAAAACGCTGAAGTGCGTCCAGGCTGCCCACAACGTTCCGGACGGCTGTGAGGGCTTCTGGAGACCATGTCGAGTTGAGAGCGCCAACAGCCGCTTCAGCGACCTTGAGATCTGCATCCCCGGCCAGGTAGAGGAGGGCACGGAGGGCGCTCTCGTCTCCGTTCCGCTGGATGTAGATCGCGCTGAGGACGTTGATCGTTGGGCCGAATCGGCGCGGATCTACTTCCCCGGCCCTGACCCGCTCGAGGAGATACGCCGACGCCGGCTCACCTATGTCCATGAGTTTCGTCTGCGCCTCGTCTTGGAGGCCAGTACGTTCCAGCGCCCACCAGTACTCGGGGACGCGCTCGGTCTCGGACTTGCCGCGGATGCGAATCCGAAGCTCGATCGTGTCGGCAGTCATCTCGGCCTGCGACTGGAGGCCCGCGAGTTTTCCTTCTTGCGGGTCCAGGATGTCCCCGTGGATGTTCCGCTGCAGCCCGGTCACAGCGGGGGCCAGAGCGTCCGCGAAGCGACGTACGGCCCGGAGGACGTCTTCGTCCTCCGAAATACCCTCGAGGACGTAGAAAGCGGCGATCGCGGCCTCAGGATCGGAGGCTCGCACGGCCTCCTCGACCGCGGCCCTCTCGACCATGGCACGAGCCTTGGGATGGGCTCGAACGACCGGCTCCATCGCTCCTCCCAGGAGGCCGAACAGCTGTACTCTGTCCTGCGGGGAAGATCGCGCGAGTCGGGCCAGGACGATCGGGACGGCCTTCTCGCCGATCTTGGCGAGTTCGTCGTTCGGGCTGATCCTGCCGCTGAGCCGGTCGGGTCTCAGGAGCTGGTCCAGGTGGACCTCGATCCTTTCCTCCTCCGTGGCGGCGGCCTTGAGGCGGGACAGGTACTCGATCTGCTGGAGTGAGGCCCGGGCCTCGTCGGGGAACCTCGACCTCATCTCGACCATCTCCCCATACTCCTCCCCATACTCGTCTTGGAGATGGCCCAGGTAGGGGGTCCCTTCCATGGCGGCGAGAGACTCCAGGGCCGGGATCGCCCGCGGGTCACCCAGGATGCCGAGATGCCTGGCGATCAGCCGGCGAAAGTCGTCTTGCGTCCTCGCATCCCAGGAGGAGGGCAGCTCCCCGAGAAAATCAAGAAACCACTCGACCGCTCGCGGGGAACCCGTGTCGCGGAGCTCCGCGAGAAGATACGCCAGCTGGTCCAGGTCCTCCGGCGGGGTCGCCTCGAGCTTGCGGATGATGGAAAGCGCGGGGTCCTCGGGCGGGCTCTCTTCTGGGTCTTCGGAACCCGGAAGGACCGCGACGTCACTCTCCGGAACGGCGCCAGGCGCGGGGTCGTTCACGGCCGGCGGACGATCCGCCCGAACGGTACCGTCCCCGGGCGAGGAACCCGGTGACGGGGCTGGCAGGTCCTCGCTATCCTCGGGGACCGCACGGAAGACCAAGACCAGCCCGGCGAGCGCGCCGGCTACCGCGATCACAAGGGCGACGCGGGCTGGAATCGACCTCTTGCCGGAGTCCATGCGAGCCCTCCTTCTGGCGCGACGCATTCGAGAGACCATTTGACGGTAGCAAGGCTCGTGCTCTCGGTCAAGCGATGAGTCAAGTCTTGGAAGAACCCAAACCTGAACGTGGACGTGGACCTGGACCTGGACCTGGACGTGGACGTGGAGGGGCGCGGGCCCTAAATCTTCTCCGCCCGCCGGGCCCTCTTCCGGTCGATCTCCTTCAGGAGGATCTTCCTCAGCCGGAGGGACCTGGGCGTCACCTCGAGAAGCTCATCGTCCTCCAGGTATTCGAGGGCCTCCTCGAGCTGGAAGCGCCGGGGGGGCGTGATCACGATCTTCTTGTCCGCGGAGGCCGCCCTGACGTTTGTGAGGTGCTTCTCCTTGCAGATGTTGACCCGGATGTCTTCTTCCTTGCAGTTCTCGCCGACGATCTGTCCCTCGTAGACCTCGTCGCCGCCCGCCACGAAGAACATGCCACGGTCCGCGAGCTGGTTCAGGGCGTAGTTCGTGACGCTCCCGCTCTCGCTCGCGATGATGACGCCGCGCCCGCGGCCCGCGATGGGGCCCTTGTACGGCTCGTAGGCGTGGAACTGGTGGTAGAAGATCGCCTCTCCGCCGGCGGAGGCGAGGATCTGGGTCCGCAAGCCGATCAGGCCGCGCGAGGGGCAGCGGAACTCCATGTGGACGAAGTCGCCCTTCCGGTCCATGTGGTGGAGCTCGCCCCGGCGGCCGCCGAGGATCTCGATCATCTTGCCGGAGAATTTCTCGGCGCAGTCGACGATCACGGTCTCGATCGGCTCGTGGCGCTCCCCGTCCACTTGCTTGAAGATCACCCTGGGACGCCCGACCGCGAGTTCGTACCCCTCGCGGCGGAGCGTCTCGACGAGGATCCCGAGGTGCAACACCCCACGGCCGGCGACCGTCCAGGAG